>RXJX01000009.1:166908-167190 GCA_003963245.1 Neisseriaceae bacterium | reverse complement strand
TTGGTTTAATATTGCTTTTGGTTATGAGAATGTTTGGGGTCCAGCTGATGCTTTTGGTCATGGTGCTATTGTTTCCCCTTATACTTACAATGTATGCTAACTCGTGGATGACTGGTTTAGTACAAAAGGCTTCATCTGGTCAAATGTACAATATTACAACAAAATTTAGTTTCTTAGAAGATACCTTATCTGTTGCTCCTGCGTATTCACAAATATTAAATACAGTTGGTCAGCAAGCTAACAGCTCTTTGGGTACTTCCAATCCTGATCAAGAGTTTGACT
>RXJX01000009.1:89106-166858 GCA_003963245.1 Neisseriaceae bacterium | reverse complement strand
AATTTGAATACTTCAAGTTATTCATGTAATGGTGTAAAAATCACTAGCAATACAACAGAATCTACAATTCAGAGTAATTGCAAGAACTATAAAGTTAAATATAGTCAGGACGATATTAGCGATGATGATAGTACTAGCCCGGATAATTTGCAGCCGAATATTCCAGTGGTAGATATCTCTGCTGACGATGATGTCAATAATTTAGCCAGATTTCGTTTTGTTACGGATCAGGGACAAAAGATGGAATGTTTTTACAAAAACAGCAAATTGTACAAATGTAAAATCTCAGGAGATGCAACTCCAGTAGCTAGCAAAAATATAGAATCAGTGCCTAGCAGCGCTGAAAGCAAATGAAGTGTTGGGGCACGGCTTTAATGACAACCACTTTTTTAATTGGTTGTGAAAATTTATCAATGTAGCTAGATTAGTTAGCCATGTTGTTTAAAAGCCGTTGCCAATCATGAAGCTCTTGTTCAGCAAATAAAGCACGCAAAAAGTTAATCATGGTAGCTTTACGCGTCTGAGCAAGTGCTTTGCCAACCCTAGTTTGCATTAAATCTGGTAAACGGAGCAGTTTTTCAAAAAAGTGGATTACGGTGTGATTGTCGCCAGATTTGGCATTTGCTACGTAAGCTTCAAGATCTAAATCTTGTGGTGGCAAACGATCAGCGATAAAAAGCGGACGGCTTTTTGCTCCGCCATAGGCAAATGCACGGGCAATTCCAAAAGCGCCCATAGCATCCAGTTTGTCGGCATCATAAACAATTTTAGTTTCTATATCGCTAAACTGTGGGTTATAGCCAGTTTTGCTAAATCCGATGCTATCAATAATAGTTAATATTCGTTGAATTATGCTTTCATCAAGATTACATTGCTTGAGATATGTATAACCCTGTTCAGTATTGTCACCCAATTTGTAGTCATCAACATCATGCAGCAATAGAGCCATTTCTACGATAAATCGTTCTGCATTCTTTTCTTCTGTCAAAATCAATTGACAATTGCGCCATACTCGTTTGATATGCTCAAAATCATGACCAGAAAAATCCCTCTGATGAATATTCTTTACAAATGCAAAGGTCTGTTGAATTAATTCTTGCCTATTTATCAAGTAATACTTCCCAATTATTTATCCAATGAGTAAGAAAGCGTTCGGCTGCTTGCTCCAGATTACGACCATACAGATTATTTTCTTCTCTGAGTTTGCTAATTGACGTATGCTCAAGTTGATTTATTTCTGCAGCATTGCCAATTAACCACCGTTCCATTCCATGTGTGGTAACTTCGGGGTGAAATTGTAAACCCATAATTTTATTGCCAATTGTGAATGCCTGATTGGTACAAATTGGGGTAGATGCTTTGAGAATGGCATTTGCTGGCAATTTAAAAGTGTCACCGTGCCAATGCAAAACTTCAATTTTAGCCAAGTGCTGAAAGCAGTCGTTCATTTCTAGGTTGCAGAGTGTTAGTTGTGACCAACCTAATTCAACTTGTGAGTTTTTCTCAACTTCAGCGCCTAATGAAGCAGCTAATAGCTGTGAGCCTAAACAAATTCCCAAAACTGCTTTATTCGCTTTAATATATTGTTTAATTAAATTAATTTCAGCGGTAAGATAGGGGAAATCAAGCACATCATTGACTCCAATCGGGCCACCGAGCACAATTAGCCAGTCAGCATTGCATCTATCAGGGATTTTATCTACTCC
The DNA here is from genome assembly GCA_003963245.1 of Neisseriaceae bacterium. GTDB lineage: Bacteria > Pseudomonadota > Gammaproteobacteria > Burkholderiales > UBA11063 > Aquella. Next base: position 165,152 of record RXJX01000009.1, on the reverse strand, counting down.
ACTATCTAAATATTCAATTTGATAGCCTAAATTTTGCAAGGCGTTGGCAAATGAGCCAAGATCTTCAAACAGAACATGACGAATAATCTGTACTTTTTTAGTCAAAATAAACTCCTCTAATCGCATTACACGGGTAATTAACGAAGCACTGATCGATTTTTGAATATAACGCTAACTGTAAACATAACTATTACATTAATAATTAATGCAATTATCCCATTATTCATTCCATTTAAACTTGAAGGAAGTATGTGATTAATATCGATGGGAGTTAGAATAGATATTAACATAAAAATTGTTCCTGATAACATACCAACAATGGCACCGTATTTATTAATTAGATTACGCTTTGAAAAACTAAATATTATTGCTGGAAACAACTGGGAAACTAGTCCATAGCCAACAATTAATAGACTAACAATAGTCTGCCCACCATAACTATAAGCTGCTAAAGCTATAAGCATGATAATCGGCACGGAAAATCTAACTAATAAAAATTCTCTTTTAGTGGATAATGAAGTAAATGGAGATAGGATGTTTTTTACCAATAAAGTAGCTAAAGATAATAGAATTATAGAACCGGGTACTAATGCGGTTAATACTCCTGCCGCGCCAATAATACCAACTACCCACGGATTAAAGGTTTGTTTAACAAGCTTTAATAGAACCAGATCTGATTGACTTTTATCAAGCCCAGGAAGCTTCAGGACAGCTACAAAACCAATAATAAATACGAACATTAACAAGAATTGGTACAACGGCATAACAATGGCATTTCTTTTTAGTACGCGGGAGCTTTTTGCTGTATATAATGAGGTGAAACCATGTGGCCACATATATAAGCCAATGGCACTTAATAATACTGTTGAAACAAACCATACCGGATTAAAATCAGTACTACTGACGATGGTAAAAGTAGGCTTGGTTGATTCAAGTGTATTAATCATTGACTCAATTCCACCAAAATAATGGATAGGAAGATAAATTCCCAGAAAAAATACTGTTGCAAGAATCAAAATATCTTTGACTACTGCAACTCTTACTGATCCATGCATGCCAGATATCATTACATAAATAACCATAACCAGTGAACAAATCCAGATTGCAGTATTGGCAGAAATTAAGCCATAGGAAGTTTCACTAACGATAATACCAAGTCCTTTAATCTGCAAAATCAAGTATGGGATGAGAGATAGAAAACCAATGACTGACACGACCATCCCAAGCATTCTGCTATTATATTTATGGATAAAAAAATCTGCTTGAGAAACTAAGTTGTGTTCTTTGGCATATTTCCAAATTGCAGGAGCAAGCCAGTATCCCAGAATATACGCAATTGGAGAATAACACAAAATATAATAGCAGACTCCACCGTTATTATAAGCAAGACTGCTACCACCAAGAAAGGTAAAAGTAGTATATAACTCACCGCCCATTAGGATGAAAACCAGAATAGTCCCGAAATTACGGTTACCAACCGCCCACCCCTCTAATCGCTGTGCCTTACCATAATTTGCCGCAACTGCCACCCAGAAAGCAAATATAGTTACGACACATATCGGGATTATTACACTATTCATTTAAATCTTTCGTTTCAAATTTATGTATTATTAGCATAACAAGACTACTTAGAATAATCCAAAGCATAATCCAGAACAACAAGAACGGTAACCCAAATACTCTTGGTTCAACCCGATTGGCTACTAGAGGTGCTAATAAGAGCGCCATACATGGTATAACAGCCAGTAAACGAATAAATTTCATGATAACAAGAGCCGATTAATCAAGCCGAGGAAAATTTTCATGCTAACGACCAATGCATCTTCATCAATGTTAAACTGAGGGTGATGATGCGGGTAAATAATTCCTTTCGCTTCATTTCCAGCTCCAACAAAAATAAAACAGCCAGGAACATGAGCAAGAAATGCTGAGAAGTCTTCAGCAGCCATATTGGGTGCCATTTTATCTACCCAACTGGTTCCTAACACTTCAGTTACTACGCTTTCAACTAAGGTAGCCGCATTGGTATCGTTTATTACGGGAGCATATCCACGCACATAGTCAAATTGATAGGAAGCACCATGAGCTTCTGTAATACCTTTTATGATCCGCTCCATAAGTTGGGGGATAGTATCTCTGATCGCGGGGTTAAATGTCCTTACGGTTCCCGCTAAAAGGGCTGAGTTGGGAAGAACGTTATTAGTTGTACCACTAATGAATTTAGTCACTGAAATTACTGCAGGTTCAATTGGGTTTAACTGTCTGGAGACAATTTGTTGCAAGTTGCTAACAATCTGTGCCCCGATGGTAATGCAATCGATTGTTTGGTGAGGGAAGCCCCCATGTCCACCTTTGCCAAGGATATTGATACTAAAAACATCCGGAGCAGCCATCATAGGTCCAGCGGTGATCCCTATTTTACCCAAAGGCATAGTGGACCAGAGGTGTATTCCAAAAATCTGATCGACTTCCTCCAATACTCCCGCTGCTACCATTTGGCTGGCACCTCCCGGTGGCGTTTCTTCCGCATGTTGAAAAAGTAGGCGCAATTCACCACTTAATTGTGGCTGATATTTTCCCATGATTTTAGCTATACCTAGCAGACTTGCTGTATGTCCATCATGTCCGCAGGCATGCATGACACCTTGATTTTGTGATTTATATTCGCAATCATTTAATTCTGTAAGGGGTAAAGCATCCATATCGGCACGTAATGCCAATATTTTACCTGGCTTATTCCCAATTAAACGAGCCATAACACTTGTTGGGGTTGGAAAGCTAATAATATAATTACCAAACCCAGACAGCGTGTCAGCTACAAATTTAGCGGTGGCAGTTTCCTGAAAAGAAAGTTCCGGTTTTTGATGCAACTGTCTTCGCCAATTGATTACTTCTTCTTTTATATTTTCAATTTCATCAATGTTAGATAACATTTTCATTCTCCTTTTAAGCGATATCTAGGCAATAAAAGCGATTATCAACCAAAACTATAGGAAATTCTTCAGGTAATTGAGTCTTATTAATTAGTTTAAAACCATTTTTTTCATAGAAACGATGCGCAGCTAAATATTTATCCGTAGTTCCCAAATAGATGGTTGTAAGCTGTTGTTCCTTGGCAGTAGCGTGTAAGCGCTCAAATAACTGTTGGGCGATATTGTATGGTTTGCCACGGTAGCCATCGGCAACAAACATTTTACGTAATGCGCCTTGTGTTGGGGAAAATATTTTGAGTGAAATTGTACCAACTACTTTTTCATCATCAAGAGCTAACCAGAAATTTCCGTGGTTAGCTTGATAAAATTCAGGGATTTTCAATAAGTCTGGTTGTGCTTTAAGGCTGGTTGCAATCCCATATTCACCGACCTGAATTCCAAGAATTAATTCTATTAGTTGTGAGGTATATTGTTCTTGGTATTCTATAATTCGAATTGCCATAACTTTTATCTTTTCTAAAAATTAAGCAGACATCTGATGTCTGCTTAATTAATCAAATTATTGTTTTGATCACTTTTTCTTCTTTGGCATATACAAATCGGTGATAGAACCATCAACGATTTCACACGCAAAAGCCACCGATTCAGATAATGTTGGATGTGCATGTACAGTTAGAGCTACATCATGGATATCGCAATCCATTTCAATGGCTAAACAAGTTTCTGCTAATAGTTCGCCTGCGCCTGCGCCAACAATTGCTGCACCAACTATACGGTGAGTATTTTTGTCAGTGATAATTTTAGTGAATCCGTCATCGCGTCCATTGCCAAGAGCACGTCCTGATGCTGCCCATGGGAATTTACCAACTTCGATTTCTAAACCTTGTGCTTTTGCTTCACCTTCAGTTAACCCAACCCATGCTACTTCAGGGTCAGTATAGGCGATACCTGGAATAACCCGTGCGTCAAAGAATGATTTCATACCAGCACAATTTTCAGCTGCTACCCGACCTTCATGTACTGCTTTATGAGCAAGCATTGGCTGACCAATTACGTCACCGATTGCATAAATATGTGCTACATTGGTACGTTGTTGTTTATCTGCAGGGATAAAACCTTGTTCTGTTACGATTACACCTGCAGCTTCAGCACCGATTGTTTTACCATTTGGACGACGACCAGCAGCAACTAATACTTTATCAAATTTTTGTGGCTCAGTAGGAGCATTTGGACCTTCAAAAGTAACCCAGATACCATCAACTTTGGCTTCAACTTTAGCACATTTAGTCTTAGTGTAGATTGCTTCGTAGCGTTTTTTAATTCGATTTTCGAGAACTTTAACTACATCACGATCTGCACCTGGGATTAGCCCATCACCAAGTTCAACTACTGTTACTTTAGAACCTAGAGTACCATAAACTTCTGCCATTTCTAAGCCGATAATACCACCACCAACAACCAGTAGTCTTTCTGGTACTGATTCAAGTGCTAGTGCTCCGGTAGAGTCAATCACGCGTGGATCATCAAATGGAAATCCTGGTACTTTAAATGAATGTGAACCTGAAGCAATGATTGCATTGGTAAAACGGACTGTTTTTACACCTTCAGTGGTTGCAACTTCAATTGTATGAGGCGAAGTAAATTTTGCTAAACCCTGAACTTTTTCAACTTTACGTTGTTTAGCCAAGCCATCTAATCCTTTGGTTAACTTACCAACTACTCCTGCTTTGAAGTCACGAATTTTATCAATATCCAGAGTTGGTTTGGCAAAACTAACTCCATGATGACTCATTTCATCTGCTTCATTAATAACTTTAGCTACATGCAATAATGCTTTAGATGGAATACAGCCTACATTTAGACATACACCACCCAAGGTTGGATGTTTTTCAACTAATACTGTTTTCAAACCTAAATCCGCAGCTCTGAATGCTGCTGTATATCCACCAGGGCCAGCACCAAGTACCATTACATCACAAACAATCTCACCGTCTTTTGCCGCTGGAGTTGCTGCAGCTTGAGGCGCGGCAACTGGTGCAGCAGCTGCGGGAGTAACGGCTGGTTGAGCGGCAGGAGAAGCCGCAGCTGTAGCTGAGCCAGCTGCTTCAACTTTAAGGATCACATCACCTTCATTTATTTTTGAACCAACTTTAACTAGCATCTCGGTGATAACTCCTGCTTTATCTGCAGGAACTTCCATGGTCGCTTTATCTGTCTCCAACATAATCAGGTTATCATCAATATTAACGGTATCGCCGACTTTTACATATACTTCTGCAACATTGACATCGCTGTGTCCACCAATATCTGGAACTCTAATTTCTAAAATGCTCATATTTATTCCTTAAAATATATAAAGTTATTCAAGCTTGAGTCAATCTTACCCGATAGCAGGTAAAGCCAGCTCATACCCCCAAAAAGTTAAAATCAATCCAAAAGTTAGTCTTAAAGCAAAGTGAACTGAAATCGCTACCTCGATTTTACCCGATTTTTGGTAAATATATCCATATGCAGCGCCCACTAAAAAATAGAAAATTGCAAAATTTACTCCATTTTGAGCATGGAAGATACCATAGATAGTACTAATGATTATTATCGGAAGCCAACTGGCAACAGCCTTGTATTTAATTTTAATTATCTGGTGGAGCCAATTTTGTAGTAAATGACGATAGATTATTTCTTCTATAAAGCTCAATAAAAAAACCGTTGCTAATAGACCACTTAGTGATTTTGCACTAATATTTAGACCTGCAAAGAGATATAGAGCGATACTTATTGGTATTAAAAAAATAATATAACTTATTAGATAAAACATCCATTTTCCGGAGAATACAGATTTTAGATTACGGATATTGTGTTCTGATCTCAATAAAAATGCACCAAGCAAAATTGCCGCTATAATTTTTTCAAAAGTAACTTGAATTGTTATACCACGATTTTTTGCGGCTAGCTGTACGTAATTAGTCCAGCTAATCAGGTGACCCTGATGATCTTTGCTCCATAATGCCCATAGCGCCAACAGTACAATATTAATACGCAATAAAGAGTTTTTATGTTCATCACTTTGTGAATATTGATGACCAGTAATTGCAAGTAGCACTAAGATAACTACTGATGAAACGCTTATGTCTCCATTATAAGTTGCTAATATAGCAACTATAATAGCTGCAGTTACAGGATAAACGTTTGGTAATACCCAGATACTAAGAGTGATAGCGGCTAAAACCAGTGAGAAAAATAGATTATTCATCGAAAATACCGTTACATTTGTTACGAGTGCATAATTTTTTCAATTTTCTTATTGCTAAGAATATGCCCAACCGCAAATACTAGACATAATGCAATTAGCCACCAAAATAGCACTACGGGATTAGTTTCCTGTGTCCAAGCACCAAATTCACCACCAAGCCATGCGCCGATTGCCCAAGAAATTGCCATGTTTAATGAAACAAGCGTTGCGGAAAAACCGTGTGGGGCAAAAGTTGTAGCGGCAGAAAGCATTACTGGTAAAGTTAGTAATTCACTAAAGCAGAATAAAGTATAGAAGCCGATGATATACCATGAGCTTCCGACATAATTGGGATTTAAACCAATTGCTTTTACTAATGGGAGTAAGATCACACAGCCACCCGCAACTAGGATATAGCCATAAGCTAATTTCCAGCTAAGCGTCATATCTGAGCCAGTTCTATTTTTTATCCATTGGTACATAGTGGCAACGATTGGCGAATAAATTATAATTAATAAGCCATACATTCCATAATACCAAGTTGCAGGAATGGTAAAACTTCCTAAATGGCGATCAATGTTTTTTTCTGCATAGAGGGTTAGTAAGCCATAAGGAAGAACGTAGATTATATTCCAGAAAATATTGGTAATACAAAGTAGAATATAGGTGAATACTTTTTTCTTCTCTAAAGCTGTCCACGGTAACTTCTCGTGATGAGCTTTGTTTATGATATTGCCAACATCTTTAAGACTACGGTTCTTTGTGACTGAAAAGTTAATAATACCAATTGCCAGACCTAGTGCTGCCATGGCAAAAGCATAATCATATCCCCACGTTTCCTGAACTACTCCACCAATTATTGGACCTAGAAAACCGCCAATATTAATTGACATATAAAAAATCGCAAAAGAAGCATCTTTTCGACCAGTTTCAGTTGCTTTGAAAAATTCACCGACCATTGCACTAATTGCTGGCTTCATTAAACCACAGCCTATTATGAGTAATGACAAGCCGAGATACATCATTTTGACTCCAGGGTAGGCTAATGAGGCGTGACCAAACATCATTATAATTGAACCGATTAGTACTGCTAGTTTCCGCCCAATCAATTTGTCTGCAATCACACCACCAATGATGGGCGATACATAGACCAATGCACCGTAATAACCTACCAAGCGGAGAGCATCAGCCTGCGACCATCCTAAGCCTCCGTCACCAACTTTTGCCGTTGCGTAGAGAACTAATAAACTTTGCATGGTGTAGAAGCTGAAACGTTCCCACATCTCAACTGAAGATAGCGCGATAACACCCCTAGGATAACTAAATTTTGCCATGGTCAATTATCTTTCTTAAATGGATAATTTATTTATATGATATAACTTCATATTATAATATATTTTGGCTTTTTTCAGTAAATTTTGTCCGCCGTTTCCCAATATATTTTTACTTTTCATAAGTATGGTTATGAAAAGAGGCTGTTTGTAAAATATACCGTTGTATATGAGTAAGGTTATTGTTTGTGCTCACGCAAGAAAAGTGAACCAAGTAAAAAAGTACCTTCGATGGTGCAGATGAAGATGAACGCACTATGATAGTTACCACTATTGTAATCGACGATTTTTGCAAAAATCGTCGGTATGATAGTCGCAACTAAATAGCTAATTGACCAGAAAAGACTAAAGGTTACAGAAATTTTTTGCGAATTGGTATTTGGGCGTTCTTGGGCATATGTTACCAGTGCGGGCATTGGTAAAAACATAAAAAAGCCCAGAGCAGCAGCACTTGCTGTTGCGATTAATTGGCTTTCACCAGCAAAGCTTAGTCCAAATGCGGCAATTATTTGAATAAAACCAGATATGCGGAGCACTGGGATCCGTTTTTTAGTCTTATTAGAATAAAGCATTCCGGCAATTGCACCAATTATTCCAAATAAAATTACTTGTTTTGTTTGAATAATTCCAGCTTTAGGATAGAAGGTGAAAAGTACGATATAGAATGCTAATAGTCCAGAATAAGTAAAAGCAAAAATCCAGTTAAAGCGATCTTTTAAACCGTCAACCAAGCTATATTTTTTATCGTTGACGTTACTACTTGAGTTATTGCTTTCAAGATCAATTTTACCCAAAATTAGCCAAATGATTAACATTGCGATACTTGCGCAGGAAATTACCAGCAAGGTTTTTTGCCAGCTACCAAATACGGATAAGAAGAATGGAACACCAAACATCATGATGGCTGTACCGACATTGAAAGCAATTGCGTTCAAGCCATTAATAACCGGACGCTCACTGGGTTCGAAGTATTTATAGACGATTGGATTAAAATAGACAATAATCAGTGCACCACCTAAACCCATTAAAAAACGTGAAATTAACAAAATTGGATAATTAGGGGCATAAGGAGTGACGATGCTTAAGCACATTAAAGCAGATGCAACAGTAAATGCATTGCGAATTCCAAATTTAACAATTGTCCATGCTGCAATAGCAGTACCAATAATTTTGGCAAAAGTAAGTGAAGTACTAAGGATGCTTGCTTGGGTCAGGCTTTGCATTCCAGTCATTTGCATGATATCTTTCATGAAGGTTGCAGCACCAACCCACGACATAGCGAAGAGCATATAGCTAGTAAATAATATGAATTCTAAAACATATTTTTTCTTCATGGTGGCGCGCCTTCGAGAAATATTGAGTCGTTATTATAAACTAAGAACGAATAGAAAAAATACGTGCACTGCAGTATAACTATCAAGTATGTATGAAAGTTTATCGGCTTAAAACATATAACGCATGATCAACATAATGATCGTGGAGCCATTCGTTATTGGGGATAGTTTTGACTTGTGTAAAACCTAAACCTTGAGCTACAGCACGGCTTTTGAGATTATTTGTTGCGCATTGGATGTTGACTGTTGATAAATTGAGGTCATGAAAGCCGTATTCAATTAGTATTTTTAGTGCCTGTTGAATAATTCCTTGACTTTGATAGCTTTTGCTAATCCAGTAACCAATTTCAGCACTTGCGCCATCAATTTTATTAAAGCTGACAACGCCAACATACTGAGTGTCATCCCATAAGCCAAGGATGAGATTGCAGCCACTTGCATAACCATCTTGCGCTTTGTAGATAAATTTCTCAATATCAGCAATGGATGTCGTCTGATCCAGCCACGGCATCCATTGCCGTAGATAGGCACGATTATGATCAATTACAGCTAAAACAGATGCTGCATCATTGAGTGTCAATTTACGCGCAATGATACGTTCGGTAACTTGCCACTTGAACACAAATATTACTACTTCTTAGTTTCCAAATATTTTTCCAATAGCGTTAGTTACACCTTGGCTAACCGCATCTACTGCTTTATTTTGTTGTTGGTTATTAGGGTTTCCTTGTTGTGGATTACCGATAATATTATTAATCTGCTGCTTAACATTTTGCTGAATTTGCTGCTTGTTATTTTCAAAGGCAAGCTTGAGCAATTGTTGCTGAATTGCATTCCAGTCCAAATTAGCACTTGGTGCTGCGATTGTACCGCTAATTGCTGCAGGGAAAGTTAACTTCTTGAATATTGGATTAATTCCATCAACCAAAAGCTGACTATTAGTTTTGTAACTTAAGGCTTTAGAGCCAGCTAAATTTACCGAACCAGAGCCATTCAATCCAACACTTGGTCCACTTAGTTTGAAAGCAGAAGGATTGACTAAACCATTATTAATTGCTACATTGGCGCTGAAATTACCTAAGTTAGTTTTTTGATTCAAATCACGCGCAGCAGGTGAAGATGCCTTAGCTATTTCCGCTTTCATATTATTCACAGCCTGAATAACCTGTGCAGAGTTTGCTAGTGTGTGAACAATATCTCCACTATTGGAACCGGTGTGTCCGATGGTGCTATCAAGTTGTCCAACTAATTTATCCAAACTGATTCCTAGTACAGTAATGTTACCAATCTGGATGTTTTGCTTCCCACTTAGAGTTGCTAGCTCCATATTGCTGCCAATACTTGAATTACCACTAAATTGTAATTGACGCATCGGAACGCGGTAGCCATTAACATTACTGAAATCAGCAACGTCCATTTGATCAATAGTGATATTTTCACTAAATGCCAATGGTTTAAACGAGCTCACGTTAACGCTTCCTGTTGCGGTTGAATTAGCAATTTTGGCGCGTAATTGACTGAGGCTAATTGCATTCATGCTACCACTGAAATTAGTATTTAGCATTACTTGATTTAGTAGGGTTTTATTAGTAATATCTGGTGGAGTCATGCCTAATTGCTGCATTACCCCATTTAATGAAAAGGTTGGTAGATTAATTGAACCGCTATACTTAGGATTGGCAAAATTTTGTACTGATACAGTTGTATTACCACTCATTAGCGAACCAAATTTAAAATTAGCTCCGTTTAGATTAACACTATTTGGTGTAGCTTTAAAATTGGTATTAATAGCAAAACTATTAAGCAAAGGTTTATTTTTACGCTCTGCAACAGCGATCCCTAACCCGTCCAAAACTTTGTTTAAATTAGTTTCCGAAAGATTTATCGCTCCAGATACACTTGGATTGGCAAAGTTCTGAATTTGTAAGCTACTAAACGCAGCTTTTAGGCTATCACCAGCGCTTAGTTTGACGTTGCTTAAGTTCGCATTGTTTTGATTAGCATTAAAGCTGCCACTAAAAGCAAAGCTGTTCAGTAACGGTTTATTTTTACGCTCTGCTGCTGCAATTCCCAAACCATCCAAGGTTTTATTGAGATTGAACGTTGGAATAGCAACGTCACCAATTATACTTGGCTTAGTGAAGTTTTTAATTTGCAAATTACCAAAGGAGGCATTGAAGCTATCACCAGCGCTTACTTTTAACCCTTTGAGCGAAATATTATTCTTATCGCCACTAAAGCCATTGCTGCTAATTGCGAAGCTATTGAGTAGTGGTTTGTTTTTACGCTCGGCAACTGCGATATTTAAGCTATCAAGTAGTTGATTAAGGTTAAACTTATCTAAATCAAGATTACCACTATAAACTGGGTTAGCAAAATTTTTCAAAGACAGAGCAACATTACCCTTAAATTTATCTGATAGATTAAATTTAAAATCTTTAAGAGTAAGGTTGTCGGTATCGCCATTGATGTTACCTGAAAAAACCACACTATTTAGTAGGGACATCCCATGACGCTGTTTGGTAGCGATATTAAATTGGTCTAAAATTGTATTTAAGATTAGTTTGTCAATTGCTACGTCACCGGAATAAACTGGTTTAGCAAACTGTTTTATTTCAAAATTTAGTTTGCCTTCTGCCGAGTCATTATATTTGAATTTAACTTTTTTCAGCGAAAGTTGTTCTGTTCCTTGATCGAAAGTAATTCCACCACCAAAATCAGCATTAACTAGTAAATTGGCATTTTTTACTCCGTAATTTTGTTTTAAATCGCGATCTGTATAACTCAAAGTGGCGTTAGTAAAACTAAATGAACTCATGTCTAGACGTAGTGGTTGTGGTTTACCACCCTCAGCACCAACGGCACCAGATTCTTGACTTGGCGGAGTAAAAGTCCAGTTATTAACTCCATTTTGTTTGATAAGTGCAAGATTAAGTCCATCAATTGCCAGCGTTTTAACTACGATGTGGTTACTTAATAGTGGAATCAAACCAACCGATACATCTGCTGAATTTAGCGTCATGAAATTGGACTCACTAAACCCGGATGGGTTGGAAAGGGATACTTGTTTAATAGTTACCCCTAAATTAGGGTAAATTTTCCAGCTAATATCTCCATCTAATGCAATGGTTCGTCCAGTTGATTGATAGACCGCTTTGGCGATATATGGTTTGAAACGGTTGGGATTCACCACTGTTACCAGTAATACTACAGCAATAGCAGCAATTGCAACTATTCCCAAGATGCTATAGAGTATGTATTTTATTAGTTTTTTCATTTGTTTCTTTCCGTTAATTATTCTTATCCAGTGCGGTCAATTATACTTATTTTATTTGTGACTCAACAGGTATACTTTCCGTTGTTGATGGTTGATTTTCAACTAGTTTACAATTTGGCGCTTTACTAAAATCAAAATATTTAGGACGGTTTTTTACCCGAATATACTTATCATTAATGAAATAGACAAAGTTTGAACGATCTGTACAATTAGCCAAGGTAAAATTTGGAGCAGCGCTTTCATTATCATGGGGAGCGACATTAAGAAACTTATACTGTCCTAATTTATTGCCACAAAAGCCAAATAAGCTGTATTGTTTAACATTGCCATGATATTGTGCTTTAATTGCTGAATCCGAAGCTAGTGCTAGTAAACCAAACTGATCAATTACAATCGGGTTTACCATTTCGGAACTAGTTACCATAACTACGAAATTATTGCTCTCTTCCTCAAATGGCTGAAACATGATACTCTGGTTTATTTTGCACATGCTATTAGCAGGAAGAGTAAATTTATTAGCGCTCTCATCCAAATTTTTGATTTGTATCGTAGTCGTTTTTGAAGTATTATTTTTTAGATATAAGTCATCCATGCTAACTGCCAATCCCGTTGCATTTGAGATTAATGGTAGTAGACTAATTAAAGTTAAATAGATATGTTTCATAGTGTATCCTCACTTGGGTTAACACCGTATTATACTGTAATTTATTTGCTTTAACTGAGATAATCGAGATGGGGCTATTAAGGGTTACTATTGAGATATTTACCAAGTAAAGTTATAAATCTCTACTTGGTAATTTAAAATTGTTATAAGGCAAGTGGTTTAGCGTACAGGTCATAATCTTTAGCAGCGATAATCTCGACTTGTATAATATCCCCAGTTTTAATGTTATCGTATTGCCCCATATTTTTGATATAAATCAACCCATCAATCTCAGGCGCATCATATTTGCTGCGTCCAATGATAAGCTTACGATTAACTTCATCTACAATTATCGGCATTTGACTACCAATTTTAGCTTGTAATTTTGCTAAACTGATGGCTTGCTGGTGCTGCATAAAGCGGTGGTAGCGTTGTTCTTTAATTTCTTCTGCTACCGGTTCTGCTATTAGATTAGCACTAGCGCCTTCTACTGGTGAATATTTGAAGCAACCAACTTTCTCTAGTTGTGCAGTGCTTAGAAAATCTAAAAGCATTTGAAAGTCTTCTTCGGTTTCACTTGGGAAGCCGACAATGAAAGTGCTACGAATTGCCAGATCTGGACAAATTCTGCGCCATTCTTTGATTCGCTCCAAGAGTCCATCTACATTTCCCGGACGTTTCATTGCTTTTAGCACCTTAGGGCTGGCATGTTGAAACGGAATATCTAGGTAAGGCAAAATTTTACCTTCTGCCATTAAAGGAATTACTTCATCAATATGCGGATAAGGGTAAACATAATGTAGCCGTACCCATGCACCTAGTTTGGCAAGTTGCTCGCATAAATCAATAAACTTGGTTTTAACTGGGCGTCCATTGTGAAATCCCGTGACATATTTTTTATCACTACCATACGCGCCGGTATCTTGTGACACTACTAATATCTCTTTAACACCCGAATTAACCAGTTTTTCTGCTTGAGCAAGTACATCCCCAATTGGATAAGAATCTAATTTGCCACGCATGCTTGGTATAATACAGAATGAGCAGGTATTGTTGCAACCTTCAGAAATTTTGAGATATGCATAATGTTTTGGTGTTAGTTTGACACCTTGTGCCGGAACTAAATCTACAAACGGATCATGAGGTTTTGGTACATACTTATGGATCAAGTTGAGCACTTCTTGTGTTGCGTGAGGACCGGTTACACCTAATACATTTGGATATTTAGTCTCTATTACACCTTCTTTGGCGCCAAGGCAACCAGTTACGACAACCTTGCCATTTTCTTTGAGTGCCTCACCAATTGTATTTAATGATTCTTCAACTGCTGAATCAATGAAACCGCAGGTGTTTACAACAACCAAATCAGAATCAGCATAGCTATTAACTACGTCATAGCCTTCAGCCTTTAAGCCAGTTAAAATATTTTCAGAGTCGACTAGTGCTTTGGGGCATCCCAATGAGATAAAACCAATTTTTGCCATGCTTTATTTACTACCTTTTTTTGCATTAAACGGGAATTTTATCATATTCATAAAATTCTCGGCTTGGCTTTGAATCTGTTCCTGAACTTGTTCTTGCATCTGGATAAAGTTATTAGTGCTGGTGTTAAGATAGTCAAAAATGTTTTGTTGTACTTGTGGTCCACGCTCCTGCCAAAACTCTTTCCAGAGGTCTAAGCTTGATGGAATTGAATCTTTAGGGTAGGTGGCTTTTAGTTGGGCATAAAATCGCTTTTGCGTTTGGCGAAGCATATCCATACCTTGTTCTAGGAATGGACTGATTGCAGGTTGAAATGCCTTGCCATAAAAGCGGATAATTTGTACTAAAAAATCATTGGACAATATCGGAGAATCCGTTGCTTCTTCCTCAAGGAGAATTTGCAACAAAACGCTGCGAGTTACATCAGTATCATTCTTGACATCTAGAACGCTCACAATGTCGCCATCCATGATCATTTGTTTAATGTCTTCCAATACGATATACGTACTGGTCGCAGTATCGTAAAGTCGGCGATTTTGGTATTTCTTGATAACTCTGTGTTCTGGGGCTTTTTTCATAAGTACCTGATAGAAAAATTAAAAAAAACTTGACAAATTATGCTGCACTGCACAATAATAACGTCTGTGAGATAGTAAAGGTACAGATTATACCTCTAAATAATTATAACATAAATTAATCGTAGACTTAAAGCGATTAAGCAAATTTCGGAGAAATTTATCATGATTAAAAACGAACAAATTACAACAGAAACTCAAAAAGCTATTGATACTGCAATGGAGCTGGTTACAACTTCAATCCATTCAGTTGAAAAATTAACTCATATCCAATTAGAAACTTCACGTCAAATTATGGAAGAAACTTCTAAAGCGATCAAAGAGTTGGCTGGTGTTACTGATCCTAAAGAAATGTTTAGCCGCGTAAATGCAATGGCTACTCAAGCAGTTGAAAAAAATCTTGCTTCAGCACGTGATGTTTATGACATCGTAAGTGAAGTTCAATCTAAAATTAATAAAGTAGCTGAAGAAAGCGTACAAAATCTTCAACAAGCTGCATTAACTTCAGTTGATGGTTTATCGCAATATAATCCAAGTGGTGCTAAAGCAGCTACTGATTCTTTGAAAACTTGGATCAATAGTGCGAATCAAGCTTTATCAGCAATGAATAAAGTTGCAGCACAAGTTACTGAGTTTACTAACAGCAATATTAACGCAGCTACCACAGCAACAGTTAATGCTGCTAAAAAGACTACCAAAAAATAATTGATTATTTTTAGGTATATACAGAGCCGCGGTGATTTGATTCATCGCGGTTTTTTATTGCCTAAGCCTGCAGTGATAATGCTTTGTGAGATAAGCTTATGCTTGGGTAGTTATTTCTGGTAAAATACGGTAGTGCGATATTAATCTTTGAAATTAAGACTTGGCTGCATTGTTGATTTTGCTCAGGTCTTAACTGCTATTTTATTTTGTGTCGTGCTTGGTATAGTGATGATGTACATATATGGAAGAGATATCGCGTTTATTTGTTTAGGGTAGGAAAAATAATAAAATGACCGAATTGGAAATAATTTGGCAGCAATGTTTGATGTTAATTAAAGAGCAGGGCATCGTTACTGAGACTGAGTATAATACTTGGCTTAGAACCTTACAGCCACAGATTAAGGACAGTAAGTTAGAGATTGTAGCAACCAATCGATTAACTCATGATTTTGTAAGTAAGAAGTTTTGGAATAAGATTAGCGGTGTGCTGTCCGAGCTGACGGGCGGTGTTAATGTTGAATTGGTAGTGTCAGAAGTTAGACCAATACTTAACTTACAACAAGATACAGTAGATACGAAAGACGGCAGCGAAAAGAATGTTAAGGAACAGCGAACTGAACCAGAAAATATAGTATCGCCAGAACCGAAGAAAGCACCACAGTTGCGTGTACAAGCAAGGGCTAGACATGATAAAGAAATTTTAAGTCAGCTTCACCAATCGACTAAATTAAATAAAGATTATACTTTTGAGAGTTTGGTACGTGGTAACTCCAATCAGTTAGCTTACGCAATTGGGATGCATATTACTCAGGATCCTGGAAATCGTAATCACAATCCGCTGTTCATCTATGGCGGGGTTGGTTTGGGGAAAACCCATTTAATGCAAGCCATTGGTAATGAGATACATAAGAAAAACCCCAATGCCAAAATTCGTTATTTGCACGCTAACGACTATATTCAGGATGTGGTAAAAGCTTCAATGCGTCAGGGATTTGATGAGCTAAAAAGATACTACAATGGTCTGGATTTGTTGTTAATGGATGATATTCAGTTTATTGCGGGTGATAAAACCAAAACACAGGAGGAGTTTTTTTATACTTTCAATAACCTGCTGGATAAGAGTAAACAGGTTATTATGACGTGTGATACTTATCCTAAAAATATTAATAATCTGAATGAACGCTTGGTTTCGCGCTTTGCCTCTGGTTTAACAGTTGAGATTCAGCCGCCTGAACTAGAAATGCGTGTTGCGATATTAAAGAAAAAAGCTCAGCGCAATAAAATTGATTTGGACGATGAAGTTGCTTTTTTTATTGCACAAAACATTAAATCCAATGTTCGAGAGCTTGAGGGGGCGTTAAATAAAGTCGCTTATCATGCTAAGTTTTCGCGTAAAGGCTTGAGTATTGCCATTGCTAAAGAGGCTCTGATGGATATCATTGCGATTGAAACAAGAAGTATATCAATTGATGATATTCAGAAAACGATTTGTGATTTCTACAAGCTTAAAATTTCTGATTTGTTATCAAGTAAACGTACACAATTGATTGCGCGCCCGCGACAAATTGCAATGACGATAACTAAGGAGTTAACTCAATACAGTCTTCCAGCAATCGGTGAGGCTTTTGGTGGGCGTGATCATACGACGGTGCTTCACGCGCAGCGTACGATTACTGATTTGCGGAGCAAGGACGAGAAAATCGACCGCGAATATAAATTATTAATTCAAATGTTACAAAACTAATTTCTGAGGTATAACATGTTATTGAAATTTCAACGCGATACTTTGCTGAAGCCACTTACTCAAACTACTGGTTTTGTTGAAAAAAAACAGACCATGCCGATTCTTTCTAATATTTATCTGAAGAAATCTGGTGAGCAGGTTGTTGTAGTTGCTAATGATATGGAGATTCAGGCGACCTTGCATATTCAAGGAGGCATTGTAGGTGACGATTTTGCAATTACTTTGCCAGCTAAAAAATTGCAGGATGTGCTGAAAGCTTTGCCTGATGGAGAAATTAGTTTAGAAGTCATTGATAATAAAGTTACCGTAAAAGCTGGGAAAACTAAATTTACTCTACAAAGTTTACCTGCTGATCATTATCCTCTATTAAGAGTTAGCGATGAATGTGTCGGTCAGTTTAATCTTGCACAACGTGATTTACGTGAATTAATCGGTAAGGTTCAATATTCAATGGCTGTTAATGATAGTCGTATTTTTCTTAATGGTATGCTTCTTGAGATAAAGAGTAACCAGCTACGTTTAGTTGCAACGGATGCTCACCGCCTAAGCTTTGTGAACTATGCTCTGGCTGACATGTTGCCAGATATTAGCACTATTATCCCCCGTAAAACGATGCTTGAGCTTTATCGTTTGTTAGAAGATGGTGATGATCTGGTGACAATAAAGATGTATCCTAATCAGGTAATTTTTGAAACTCAGAATAAGCAGTTGATTACTAAAGTGATTGATGGTAAATATCCGGATTATGAACGGGTAATTCCACTAACCAATGATAAATTATGCCTGATTAACCGTGAAGAATTTTTACATGCCGTGCAGCGGGTAGCGGTAATTGGTATTGATAAATTAAAAACTCTGGTATTGGATTTGAAACCAAATTTATTGACTATTAGCTGTCGGAATGAGGAGCAAGAAGAGTCACGTGATGAATTGGCTATTCAATATGGTAATGATGCCGAATTACGCTTGAATTTTAACATCAGCTACGTTTTAGATGTCTTGAATAACAGTAATGCCGAAAATTTACAGTGGGCGTTTTTTGATAATCAGCGGAGCATTCTGGTGACTGTGCCAAATGAGGTTGATTTCAAATATGTGATTATGCCACTACGCACATAGTTACTCTTTGACTTGGAGTCTTGTACTTTAGCAATTCTGCGTTTCCAAGAGTCAAATGTTTCGGATAATGTTAAGCAACAGAATAATGGTAAGTTAGTTTATAGGATAGAATATGTCTGACAATAATCAACAAAGTTACGATAGTAGTAGTATTAAGGTATTAAAGGGTTTAGATGCGGTACGCAAGCGCCCGGGAATGTATATTGGTGATACACAGGATGGTACTGGTTTACATCATATGGTATTTGAAGTCTTGGATAATGCAATCGATGAGGCTCTTGCCGGACATTGTAATGCGATTAGAGTAATTATTCATGAAGATAATTCTGTCTCAATTGAGGATAATGGTCGTGGAATGCCTATTGATATTCATCAAGAGGAAGGGCGTTCAGCAGCAGAAGTTATTATGACGGTACTTCATGCCGGTGGTAAATTTGATAGTAATTCCTACAAAATTTCTGGCGGTTTGCATGGGGTAGGGGTTTCTGTGGTTAACGCCTTATCTGATTGGGTTAAATTGACTGTATGGCGTGAGGGTAAAGAATATTGGGTGGAATTCCGCAATGGTGACGCGGTTGCTCCGTTAAAAGAAATGGGCGATGCTCCTAAAGGTCGTAAAGGAACACGTGTTCAATTTATGGCAAGTGCTGAAACATTTGGAGTTGTCGAATTTCATTATGATATTTTGGCTAAACGGATTCGTGAATTATCATTTTTAAATAATGGTGTCAATATCACGTTAGCTGATTTGCGTACAGGCAAAGAAGAGAGTTTTGCTTATTCTGGTGGCGTTGCAGGCTTTGTTGCGTATATGAATCGCAGCAAAACGGTTTTGCATCAGAAAATTTTCCATGGTGTAGGTGAACGTGATGGTATGGGTGTTGAAGTTGCAATGCAATGGAATGACTCATATAGTGAAAATATTCAGTGTTTTACCAACAATATTCCCCAAAAAGATGGCGGTTCTCATTTATCTGCTCTACGTACTGTAATGACACGTACGCTTAACCAGTATATTGAAGAACAAGAGCTGGCTAAGAAAGCTAAAGTTACGACAACTGGTGATGATATGCGCGAAGGTTTAACTTGCGTAATTTCAGTAAAATTACCTGATCCTAAATTCTCATCTCAGACTAAAGATAAATTAGTATCTTCAGAAATTTCGCCAGTAGTTCAAGAGTTGGTTAATGAAACATTAAAAACCTACTTGCTGGAAAATCCGATTGATGCCAAAATTATTTGCAATAAAATTGTTGAGTCAGCCAGAGCTCGTGAAGCTGCCCGTAAAGCTCGTGATTTAACTCGCCGTAAAGGTGTTTTGGATGGACTTGGTTTACCCGGTAAATTAGCAGATTGTCAGGAAAAAGATCCTGCATTGAGTGAATTATACTTGGTCGAGGGTGATTCGGCAGGCGGTTCTGCAAAACAGGGGCGTGATCGTAAAAATCAAGCAATTTTACCGCTTAAAGGTAAAATTCTCAATGTTGAAAAATCCCGCTTCGATAAAATGTTATCTTCACAAGAAGTGGTAACACTGATTACTGCTTTAGGTACGGGAATCGGTAAAGATGAATATAATGCAGACAAATTACGTTATCATCGCATTATTATCATGACCGATGCCGATGTCGATGGTGCACATATTCGTACACTGTTATTGACTTTCTTCTACCGTCAGATGCCAGAATTGGTTGATCGTGGACATATTTATATTGCTCAACCACCACTATTTAAAGTGAAGCAGGGTAAAAATGAGCGTTATGTAAAAGATCAGGATGAGTTTGATCAATATATTCTCGAGTTAGCGCTTGCTGATGCTAAATTTAGTGCTGATGGTGCGGTTTTAGTGGAAAAAGATCAGTTAACCAATATGGCAAAAGTTTATCTAAAAGCTAAACAAATTATTGAGTCGCATAGTCGCTTTATGGATCGTCAAGTTCTTGAGGCATTATTGCGGGTGAAACGTTTGAGCTTGGATACTTTAGATGCGACTAATGAAGCGGTTGAGGTCTTAACTGCGGCTCTTGTTGGTCATAAAATTAGTTTTGAAGTATTGTTTGATGAGATTAAACAAAGTTATCGCCTAAAAGTAGTGCGAATTGAACATGGTAACCATATTGTTACAACTTTAGATAGCTATTTCTTGGAAAGTGGCGATTATTCACGGATTAGCCGCGCTGGTGAGCTAGTTGCACCAATTAGCGGAGTTAATATGCTTGCTTTTAGAGGTGAAAATAGTAAGCAGGTTGCAACCTTTAGCGATGGGCTTGAATGGCTAATGAATGAAGTTAAAAAAGGCATGAATATCCAACGTTACAAAGGGTTGGGAGAGATGAATGCTGAGCAGCTATGGGAAACAACTATGGATCCAAGCGTAAGACGCTTACTAAAAGTTACCATTGAAGATGCTATTGCTGCTGATAATATTTTTAGTACTTTAATGGGTGACGAGGTAGAGCCAAGGCGTAATTTCATTGAAAGTAATGCATTAATGGCTCGTAACGTCGATATCTAATATATCTGCTTGGACTATGGAGCAATAACGTTGTTTCAAGACTCCTTATGTACTTTTTAGTACATTGCGTCGCCTTGCGCCTAGTTTTTGCACCATATTCCAGCAGCTATACTATAAAATAGATTGATCAATCCTAGGTTGTTGCTTTGCTCCTCACCTACGTGTTGTAGGCATCGTCGCAAAGCGCCTACTAGTATTTTGAATCTGTTCTAGTATAACATTGTTATTATGAACATCATCATTTAATTAGAAAATTGGAGATGGTTATGCAAAAGGTTATTCAATTTACTTATGAAGAATTTTCGTCACGAGATGAGTTAAATATTGCTGATGCTGAATTATTAAAGCGAGCAGATGAAGCGGTTACTCATGCCTCACCGCAGTTTTCTCATTTTAATGTAGGAACTGCAGCAAGGCTTAGTGATGGTTCAATTTATACTAGCAGTAATAAAGAGAATACTTCGATTATAACTTGTGCTGAGCAAAATCTGTTATTGGAACTTCATTCGCTCTTTCGCGAGTTTACTATTGAGAGCATTGCAGTAACTTTTAAAAATATGAACCCGGGTACTAGTAGTGATTTTCCGATTACGCCATGTGGTAAATGCCGGCAATTGTTGCTTGAAGCTGAAGATAAATCAGGGCACGCGATGCGAGTAATTATGGCTGGTCAGTCTGGTAAAATTTACATCGCAACTGGAGTACATTCAATGTTGCCACTAGCATATAGTGAATCGTTTCTCCAGCATTAATTATTAAAATCTTAAAGTATAACCTGATGAAATTATTTCAAAATTTGTTGTTGCCAATTGCGCTGGTATCGCTTTGTTCATGCGCGAGTAATCCATTTAGTTCTTATAAAAATACTAGCGATGCGACTTTGCATAAAATCTATAGTGGACAATTACCTGTGGCAATGGAGGCAGAAAGTACCAGCGACCCATTATATAATATGGAATATGGTAGCTTATTGCGCATGGATCAAAATTATTCCCAAAGTAACTATTATTTTAGCTTAGCACAACAAAGTGTAGATGTCTGGGCAAATAGCTGGATGAGCACTACAGGTGGTGAATTAAGTAATACCGCACTATCCATGTTAGTTAATGATAATGCTACTGAATATCAACCTCGTGGTTATGAACGAAGTTTCTTATCCACCTATCATGCATTAAATCATCTTGATCTGAATAACTGGGAAAATGCGCGAGTTGAAATTAAGCGGATGTACCAGATTGAACAAGCTACGGAGAATTATAATCAAGCGTTATATAATCAGGAAGCTCAAGAATTCCAAAAGATGAAGCAAGACAATCAGCAAAACTATTTGTCAACGCAGATTCTTAAAAAATATAATTTCACGGATATAAATACCCCGCAAGTATTGGCATTGAAAAATAGCTATCAAAATGCCTTTAGTCATTATTTGGCTGGATTTGTTTTTGAAGCATTGAATGAGCCAAGTTTATCACGTCCGGGATATGTCAAAGCTGGTCAATTAAACCCCAATAATACATTAATTCAACAAAGTATCGATAATGTTGATAGTAACATTCGTTCCAAAAAAGGAACTACCGATTTATTGATCGTCGAGGAATTGGGGCATGCACCGCAGATCAAATCCGAAGAAATTCATGTACCGATTAATTTGAATTTTAGTGCCTCGCAAAACAATCAACAATCATGTATCAATATGATTGATGTGTTTTATCCGCGGTTGATTATGGATCGCTTAAATACTATGCCGTATTCGTTTTCGCTCGATAATACCAATTATAATCCGCTGCTGATGGTTGATGTAAATTTAATGGTGGCGCGTTCAATCCGCGATCAGACACCACATATTATTGCGCGGAATGTCGCAGCTGCAGTGCGCAATATCGCTAGTTCTCAGGCAGCATGTACTGCAGGCAATAATGGTGGTTCGCTAGGTACGATATTAAGCCTTGGTACAAGCTTGGGTGGCATGCTTTTAGATCGAGCTGACGAACGAACTTGGACCTTATTACCAAGTAAAATTTATATTAATCGAGTAAATAATTTAGCTTATGGTATGCATAAGATAACCGTAACTATTAATGGTGTTTCGCACACTCAGTCAATTACACTTAATCAGCCATATCAGATTGTTACATTTAGGGTAATTGGTAGTCAAATTATATTTAATCTTCAAAAAGGCAGTTAAATGAAAAAATTGATATGTAGTTTGATGGGAGCTGGCGTTCTTCTTAGTGCGTGTAGTACCAACCGAATCAAAGATCATGTAGTTGAAGTCGGTGATATGGGCAATGTAAAAGTTACCAAAATGACCTCAGTGCGGGTAAATGGTTTATTAATT
The DNA here is from genome assembly GCA_003963245.1 of Neisseriaceae bacterium. GTDB lineage: Bacteria > Pseudomonadota > Gammaproteobacteria > Burkholderiales > UBA11063 > Aquella. Next base: position 141,927 of record RXJX01000009.1, on the reverse strand, counting down.
GCGCAAGGATATTTCCATAATACAGGTAGCAAAGCTGCGCAAGGATATTACCGTTGTCAATTCTACGATGCAAACAAGATGCAAGTTGGTGATGCTGAACAATGGCAGTTGATAACTATTTATCCAAATGAAGACCAACCAGTCAAATGTCAAGCAACGCAGCTTGAAGCGACTGATTTCAAAATTGAATTTTCAAATGATGCAAGTAACGTAACGGTATATAATTAATATTATAGTAAAGGATGAAAATGAAAACTAAATTATTACAATTATCTCTAGTAAGCACAGCTGTATTTTTAGGTGCTTGTGCTAACCCAAAGATTTCTTATGTTGATCCTAATGCGGTAAATAATCTGACTACTAATTTTAATCAAAATGATTTACGTGCAGTCGCTCAGGATATGTCAACTCAGTTGATCCAAAGCGGTAAAATGAACAAATGTAAATCTTATACAATTTCACCAGTTAAAAACTCAACAGATCAATATGTAGATACCTCAGTGATGACTAATGCGATGGCAGATAAATTGTCTAATTCATCAGCAGTTAATTCAACTTATGTAGTTTCAACTCAGGAAATGCAAAATCAGGTTGATGAATTAGAACGTCAAAATCAATCTGGCTTATACGACCAATCAACTACTGCTAAGACTGGTAAAATGAAAGGTGCTCAATGTCGTGTAGATGGTAAATTAACCAGTGATACTTCAGTTGGACCAGATGGTAAAACTACATTAGTTTCATATACCTTCTTTGTTCAGGTATTTGATGTACAGCAAGGTGCTGCAATCTGGCGTAATGAGAAAAACATCTCCAAAGCTAAAACTTATTAAAATGAGCTAGTTGTGCGTGCAGTTGTTGTGCATTCTCCTAAAGACAGTCTTACAGATTTGTCTTTGATCCAATTGGCAATACCTGTTCCTGATGAGGGACAGGTATTATTACGCACACGCTATGCTAGTCTTAATCCAGTTGATTATAAATTAATTGCGGCAAAACCTTCATTTTGGCAATACCCATATATTCCTGGTTTAGATCTGGTTGGAGAAGTAATCAAACTTGGCAATCCAGCAAAGAGTAATTTTCATATCGGTGATATAGTAGCACTACATAGCAATTTAACCTATGGTGGGGCGCTAGCAGAATACTGTGTTCAACCAGAACATGTTCTTTTTAGGATACCTAATAATTTCGATTTAGTTTTAGCTGCTGCTTTGCCATGTGCGGGGCTAACTGCGTATCAGGCTTTAGTTCGTAAAATGAATATTCGGGCTGGGCGCAGCATTTTTATTCAAGGTGGGAGTGGCGGTGTTGGCAGTTTTGCAATTTTAATTGCTAAAGTACTGGGGTTGCAGGTTATCAGTACATGCTCAACTAAGAATCTGAATTATGTGAGTTCCTTGGGTGCTGATATCGTCTTGGATTATACTAATGCTGACATTTACGCCAAACTTCGCGAATTATGTCCACGGGGCGTTGATTATATTTTGGAAACTACTACTCGTGAAAATTTGCAACGAGATCCTAGCATTTTAGCGTTTAATGGGCAAATTGCTTCGATTATTGGTATTTTAGATACTCGCGAGATTCCGGAGTTTAGTAGTGGAATTGGTTTTCACGAAGTGGCTTTGGGTGGTGCATATTTATCCGGTCATTATCCTTCGCAATGCGATTTAGCAGTGATGGGTGATGAGTTGATTCGTCTCTTAAAAAAATCTCAGCAAATTCCCGCAATCCGAGAATATCCACTGACAGATTTTGCTCAAGCATTTGCTGATTTACAGAAAAATAGCTACCCCGGAAAAATTGTTATAAATTGTACAACATATACTCGAAGTATTTGATTCTCTAGAGCGAAGGATTGATAAAAAAGACGACGTAGTGTAGCTAGAACTACATAGGGAGTCTTTTTTGAAATCCGACAAAGTTCAAGATTCAAAGACGAAGAGTCTAGAGTAGAAAGTATTTGTAATGCATACTAATTATATTGAACGTGTTAATCAATTTGAAGAAAAATATCGCATCAGTTATTCTGCATGGGGCAATCCTGATGCAGAAAAAATTTTGCTTTGTGTTCATGGGTTAAACCGTAATAGTCGCGACTTTGATTTTGTTGCAGCTAAAATGGTTTCGCATGGTTATTATGTAATTGCCCCCGATTTACCGGGGCGTGGGAATAGTGACTATTTGAGTGATCCACGTGGCTATAGCGTAGAATGCAACATTGCGGATTTAACTGCTTTATTACACCAGCTACAAATTACTAAATTTGATTTTTTGGGTGTTTCTTTAGGTGGTATTTTGGGTATAATGCTTGCCAGCCTACCACAAAACAAGATTCGCAAACTAGTTTTATCAGATATTGGTGCTGAAGTTGAATTTGCTGGGGTTGCCCGAATTGCTGGCTATAGTGTCCAGCAACCAGATTTTGCAACATACTCTGAAGCTTGTGAGTATTTACGAAGTCTGTCTTTAAGTGATGGTATTCATCAGGAAGAAATCTGGCAGCATATGTTTGTCAATTCGTTTCAGAAGAATCAGAGCGGTCGTTGGGAGTTAAAACGTGATTTACGGTTAGCAACCAGTCTGGCATCAACAATGAGTGGTAATGATAATCTTGAGTTTTGGAGTTTTTGGGAGCATGTAACTGCGCCGACGCTGGTTATCCACGGTGCACATTCTGATTTACTGAGTACCACAACTTTACACAAAATGCAGCATCAGAACCCACAAACCGAGATGTTGACAGTAAAAGATGCTGGACATTCGCCATATTTATATAGGGAAGAGCACTTAGCACGAATTGCACAATTTCTAATTTAATCACGTAGGAGAAGATCATGAATTCAGGTAGCAGAGTTATTGGAGCTATAATTTTAGCGGTCGGAATTGCAGCTAGTGGGCATTATATTGGTGAAGGGATCAAATTTTTCCGCAACTTTGATCGCTCGGTTGAAGTTAAGGGTTTGGCAGAACAAAATGTTAAATCAGACTTGGCAACTTGGAGTATTAATTTTAGCGTAAGTGGCGATGATCTCAAAGCTTTATATCAGCAAGTGAATCTTAATCAAAAAACAGTAAGCCAATTTTTGGCAACTAATGGTTTTGCAGCAAAAGACATCCAATTAGGCACAATTAGTGTTAATGACAACTGGGCAAATCAATATGGTAATAGCAATGCTAAGCTACCTCATTATCAAATTAGCAATAGTGTGAGTGTTACTACCTCTAACGTTGATTTAGTAGCCAAAGTTAGTCAGAATGCTGGTGAATTGGTAAATCAAGGCGTGATTGTTACTAATAATAGCATCAGCTATTTTTATAATAATCTCAATAGTATCAAGGCTGGGATGCTAGATAGTGCAACCCAGAATGCTAAGTCTGCAGCTGAAACTTTTGCAAAAAACACTCAATCTCAGGTTGGTAAAATCAAATCTGCCAGTCAGGGAGTATTTACCATATCTTCGCCGGATGGTTCAAATGTTGGTGATACCAGCAATATCAATAAAAAAGTACGCGTGGTTACTTCTATTCAATTTTTCTTAAATTAGGCTAATGATGCGTTTTATAACTTTTACTCTACTATTCCTGTATTCGTTAGTGGGATTTGCAGATGATGTACGTCAGTTTCCGGCAAATGCAATTTTTGCGACGATTAAAGAGGTTAATTATCCTCAGGTTATTGTACAAGAAATACCGAGTAACTGGGGTAGCTCATTACTTGGAATGATGCTGCTTTCGACGAGTAAGTTGGCAATGAGTCCTTCATCGGTAATTCGTGGTCCAGACAATAATAATCTGGTGCAAAACTATTTACCCAATCTAGTCGATCAACCTGTCGCGATTCAGTTGGATTTTCAGGGGCGAATTTGGGTGATTTGGCAGCTGCGTAGGAATGAAGTTAATTGGGTTATTCAACAAAAACGTAACATTTGGGTATCTTCGTCGAGCTGAGAATTCTAGCGTTATCGTACTGAAAAAAGTTTGTTATGTATAGAGTAAAGTGAGGTTACCATGCAATTAATAACGGTTGCAGAATATTTATTTCGTCGCTTGGCGGAGTTGGGTATCGAAAATATCATTGGTGTTCCAGGTGATTTTAATTTGGATTTGGTCGAATTAATTGAACATGATGAGAGGTTTCGTTGGATAGGTGAATGTAACGAACTAAATGCTTCTTATGCTGCCGATGGTTATGCTCGTGAACATGGAATTAGTGCCTTGGTTACTACTTATGGTCCGGGAGAACTTAGCGCGGTTAATGGTGTTGCCGGTGCGTATTCTGAGCATATCCCGCTGATTAAAATAACTGGTGGTATTGCACTTGCTAAACAGGCGAAGAATTTACCGCTTCATCATACCTTATTGAATGGAGCTTATGATCAGTCACTTAAGATTTATCAACAAATTACCTGCGCTGCAGAGATTTTAAATTTTGATGATCCCGGTGCACAAATTGATCGTTTGATTGAGAGTTGCTATCAGCACAAACGTCCGGTATATTTACAGTTTCCACAAGATTTAGTTACGCACCTGATTGCAGCGCCACAAGCAAAATTAAATCTAGTTAACCCAACGACTACTGAGCAAGTAAGTAAAATCGCAGAGCTAACCGAAGATATTAAAGTACAAATAAGTAACGCTAAAAAAGTAGTGGTTTTAGTTGGTGAACTGGTTGAACGTTATCATTTACAGGCATTAGTGCAGCAGTTCCTACAAGATAGTAGTGCCGCTTATGTTGTAAGTTGGGGTGCGAAAGGTGTCGTTGATGAATCTCATCCGCAATTTGCTGGGATGTATGCTGGATGTTTTTCGGCACAAGAAGTACAGGATTATGTTGAAAATGCGGATTGTGTTCTGGCGCTGGGGTGGCTGTATTGTGAGATTAATAGTGGGACATTTAGTGCCAAATTAGATCCAGATAAACTAATTATACTAAATTTAAACTCTGGTACGATTAATGGTACAGACTATACAGATATTCCATTTGTTGCTTTAGTTGAGTCTTTATGTCATTCCCATTTAAAAATTGCACCTTATCCACGTGATTTTAGTGCAAATTATCTTCTCAAACCAGAGCAATTAGCCCCACAAATTGAGCATGATAACCTGATTTATCGCCTTAGTCAATTTTTACAAAGTGATGATACATTAATTTTAGAAACTGGAACAATCGCATTTACCAGTGGCTACTATACTTTGCCTCATGGCTGTAAAATTGTGTCGTCAGTAAATTGGTTTTCAATTGGTTATGCTTTAGGTGCAACTACCGGAATTAGCTTAGCCAAAAGTAAGGGGCGGACTATTTTAGTCGTGGGTGATGGCTCATTGCAGATGACAGTTCAAGCGCTCTCAACCCAGTTGCGCTATGGTTTAAAACCAATTATTTTAGTTTTGAATAACTCGGGCTATACGATAGAACGAATCTTTTTGGGTAAAAATTCCAGCTACAATGATATTCAGGAGTGGAATTATTTGCGTTTACCAGCTGCTTTTGGTGGTGAGGCTTATACCAGACAGGTTAGCACTGATAAAGGTTTGGTAGAGGCATTAAATGATACTAAATCACATGCCAATCAACTGTGTTTGATTGAGGTAATGATGGATAAATATAAGCAACCACCTGCATTACAGAAGTTGGCAGACATTGTTGCAAAAATGAAAAAATAAGGATAACTGCTCGGACTATTTTGTAATAGCGTCGTTGCAATGTTCCTCATGTGCTTCTCATGTACATTTCGTCGCATTGCGCCTAACTCTTGCTTCATATTTCAACAGTTACATTTTAGAAGAATACTTTATAGATAAGGGAAGACATGGTTACCAGTAAAGTTATTATTGCATTGGACTTTAGCGAACGTCAGCAAGTGTTGGATTTGGTTTCTCGTTTAGATCCTCAAGAGTGTCGGCTTAAAGTTGGTAAAGAGCTATTTACTAGTTATGGTCCGCAAATTGTGCGTGATTTGCAAGCGCTTGGTTTTGAGATATTTTTAGATTTGAAGTTTCATGATATTCCCAACACAGTCTATAAAGCAATTCGCGCGGCGGCTGATCTAGGTGTGTGGATGGTTAATGTGCATGCCAGTGGTGGACGTACGATGCTAACTCAGGCACGACAAGCGATTAATGATAGTCAGAATAAACCATTACTAATTGCAGTGACAATTTTAACTAGTCTGAGTGCTAGCGAAGTTGCCGAAATTGGTTATGGGCAGGATGTCGCAAACCAAGTTAAGCATTTGGCACGATTAAGCTATGAATGCGGCTTAGATGGGGTAGTGTGCTCAGCGCAAGAAGCAAATATTATTAAAAGCGTTACCGTGCCAGAGTTTTTGACGGTTACGCCGGGGATTCGCCTAGCAGATGCAACTAAAGATGATCAAACCCGAGTTATGACACCCGAAGCTGCAGTTGCAAACGGCGCGGATTATCTTGTGATCGGTCGTCCGATTACGCAGGCAGACAATCCACTAGCAGTTTTGCAAGAGATTAATTTCTCGTTAAGATGAATTTTGCTGATAGGAAACTAAGTTAAATTGGTTAATTGAAATATTTTAAGGTAATTATAATGAATCAGATTCTTGCCAAACAATTGGCGACTAACTGGGTGAGTGCATGGAACAAACACGATATCAGCAAGTTAGCTGAATTTTATGATGAGGATTGTGAGTTGTCTTCACCGTTGGTTGCAGAGCTTACGCGTAGATCGAATAACCAATTAAAAGGTCTTCGTGATATTCGTTGGTATTGGGAGAAACTTTTTGCCGCAATGCCAGATATTTCACTTGAAATAATCTCAGTTTTATCTGGGTTAAATAGTATTATGATTACCCACATGAGTCCTTATAATACTTTGTCCGCGGTTGTGTTTTATTTAAACCAAAATAATAAAATTATTAAATCAACGGCTTTTTTGGATGTTGCAGTACGCAATTAGTAAAACATATTTAAAGTATCTGGCATATTAATTTATGTACTTTCGTGAATTATATCAATAAGTACTTCGCTGCTTTACAAGGACTTTTATTATTTGGTGTGATTGAAATTATATCAATTTTATGCTAAAAAGCATGCTAAAATCCCTCAAAAGTATTAATAAAACTAATACAATGTTTTTCTCTTGGAAGATATATAAAATTATATGAGTGATGATTTAACCACTAAACTGCTTGAGTTTGCTAATTCATTAGCAGACGAAGCCGCGCAAATTAGCCGCAAATATTTTCGTCAAAGCCTTACCATTGACAGTAAAGATAATAAATCTCCAGTAACAATAGCTGATCGTGAGATAGAATTACGTTTGCGCGAATTAATTAAACAACTTTATCCAAGCCATGGGATTATTGGCGAGGAGTTTGCTAATCAAGACACGCAGGCTGAATTTTGCTGGGTATTAGATCCTATTGATGGAACGGTAGCTTTTTCGACTGGTAAACCTACTTTTACCACGTTGGTTGCATTGTTACACAATGGTGTGCCTTTGTTGAGTGTCATTGATCAGGCAATTAGCAAAGAACGCTTTAGCGCTGTAGCAAATCATGGTGCTTGGTTAAACGGAGCAACGCTACAAACTAGTCTGCAAACCGAGGTGGTGAATGTCCGCTTGAACGCAACTACGCCATTGATGTTTACTACCGCTTACGAACGTGATGCTTTTGAACGGGTGCGTTCTAAAGTACGTTTGACGGCTTTTGGCGGTGATGCCTACGCTTTTGGTTTATTGGCAGCCGGACATATTGATGTGATCATGGAAGCAGAATTGCAATATTATGATATTGCTGCTTTAATGCCAGTGATTGAAAGTGCTGGCGGTGTAATTAGCGACTGGCAAGGTAAGCCTTTGAATCGTGAATTTAATGGTCAGGTTTTGGCATCAGCTAATACCGAGTTACATGATAAGATTTTACAAATTATTAACAGTTGATTTTAGGAATATAAAATATGGAAAAAACTGCAATTACGCCAATTAGAAGTGAAAATTATCCAGAATGGTACCAGCAAGTAATTATTGCTGCTGATTTGGCAGAAAACTCTGCTGTCCGTGGTTGCATGGTGATTAAACCGTGGGGGTATGCTATTTGGGAATTGATGCAAAAAGATTTGGACAAACGTTTTAAAAAGACTGGGCACGTTAATGCTTATTTTCCATTATTGATTCCGCTTAGTTATTTAGAAAAAGAAGCTACACACGTAGACGGTTTCGCTAAAGAATGTGCCGTAGTTACTCATCATCGCTTGGTTGCAGATGGCAAAGGCGGACTTAAACCTGATGGTGAACTTGAAGAACCATTTGTAATTCGTCCAACCAGTGAAACCATTATTGGTGAGAGTTTTGCTAAATGGGTTAAATCTTACCGCGATTTACCGCTATTGATTAATCAATGGGCAAATGTCATGCGTTGGGAAATGCGCACGCGGTTATTTTTACGTACTTCAGAGTTTTTGTGGCAAGAAGGTCATACGGCACACGCAAGTGAAGATGAAGCGATTCAGGAAACTAAACAAATGCTTGAAGTTTACGCGGCATTTGCTGAGGAAGTAATGGCTATGCCAGTAATTAAGGGTGAGAAGCCATGTTTTGAGCGTTTCCCAGGTGCGGTTAATACATATTGTATCGAATCAATGATGCAAGATTGTAAAGCCTTGCAGGCTGGTACATCGCATTTCTTGGGGCAGAATTTTGCTAAAGCTTCAGGAATAGAATTTCAAAACAAAAATGGTAGTTTAGAACATGCGTGGACTACTTCATGGGGGATGTCAACTCGCATGATCGGTGGTTTAATTATGACGCATAGTGATGATAATGGTTTGGTATTACCGCCACGGATTGCACCTCAACAAGTTGTGATTCAGCCAATTTATCGTAATGATGAACAACGTGAGACAGTGTTGGCATATTGTCAGCAATTAAAGCTTGATTTGGAAGCGCAGCATTTTGCAGGTGATGAAATTCGCGTTCTGATTGATGATCGTGATATTCAAGGTGGGGCAAAATCATGGGAATGGATTAAAAAAGGTGTACCATTAAGAGTTGAAGTTGGTCCGCGTGATATTGAAAAAGATGCAGTTATGCTTTCTCGTCGTGATGATTTGTCTAGTAAGCAATCAACGCCACGAGCTGAATTACTTGCCAATGCAGTAATGTTTTTGACGCAGATACAGGATAATTTATTTGCTAAGGCTAAATCATTCCGCGATTCACGAATTACTGAAATTAATTCGCAAGCAGAATTTAATGCATTCTTTGCTAGTGAACAGAATATTGATAGCGGCTTCGTATTAGCATATGCAGTTGATGAATTTGCGATTGAGGAATATATCAAACCGCTTAAAGTTACAGCTCGGTGTATGCCTTTGGCAAATAATGATACTCCGGGAGTATGTATTTTTACTGGTAAACCAGCTTCTCGTAAAATGGTTTTTGCTAAAGCATACTAACTTAGCATGTTAAAAAGGAACTTTGTATGAAGTCGAAAAAATTATTGGGTTTACTCGCTTTAGCGGTAATAGTTGCTTGTACTTCTGGTAATGCAACTGCTATTAATGCCAAAGCAAATCCTACTGTTTATGATTATGGTTATGAGAAGTACACGGTTAGTCCATATTCCAATACTATGGCAGTTTTGTCATATAATACCGAATCAGGAATTAGCCGTCTAAACTCATCGCAGTATAAAGCTTCCTTTTATAATTTATCAACACACTATTCACCGCAAACTAATATTTTGAGTTGCGGTGTAGCTTCCGCAGTGATTATGCTTAATACAGTTTATGCCACATTGGGGAAACAGCCACCACTTTCTAAGCTTGGCTCATTCTATAATGAGCAAGAAAATTATATTGACGGTAATTTTACTTGGACTGAGGCTAACTTTTTTAATGATAAAGTTAGTGCGTATTTAGATCCAGAAGTGATTTATGGGCGTAAACAAGTTGATGGCAAATATGTAGTAGGTTTAACTTTGGATCAGTTAACTCATGCACTTAATTTGCAAGGTTTACAAGCTAATGCAGTACACGTTAATAACGCCAGTGATGCGGATATTGAAGCTTTTAGAACCTTATTAAAAGCGACTCTTGGCAAAACAGAAAGTTACATGGTGGTAAATTATAACCTCAATGTTATGTCAGCGCTTAATGGTGGGCACTTCTCACCAATTGCTGCTTATGATCAGGCAAGTGATTCAGTCTTAATCTTGGATACTTGGAACGCATTTGCGCCGTGGGAATGGCTTAAAGTTTATGATTTGTATAAAAGCATGAATACCAAGGATGGCGATACTTATCGTGGTTATGTTTTGGTTAATGCCAACAAGGCTTCGTAAAGTTTTTAATTTATCATTAGACGAGTAATATAAATGAGTGATGCTACACATTGGCTTATTCGAGATCATGTAGTTTTAATTGTCATAATTTCATCAATGATATCAATGGTTTCCGGTGTCTTTTTAACCAGAGTTAATGCGAAAAAAGATCAGGAAATGCATGATGTTTTCCTAAAGCAAGAGCTTTACATTAATTTTGTTGTTCATCAGTTACAGGTTAAGCTTATAGAAAAAGCTGGTGAAGTTGAACCAGATCCTGAACTTATTAGAAATTTACGAGCTCTGCATGCTGAGCTGCTAATAAAGGCCGATTTGAAGTTACTTAAAGAAATTACCAAACTTAAACATTTGACACAAACAACTACTGATATTAACGTTCTTTTACCACATATAGTTAGAGTTATAAATCATTTTCGTAAAATGGTTAATAATAAACCCTTGACTCTTGCTGAGTATAAGGACTTTATCCAAGCATCCTTTAATACGCAATTGTGGTAAGCAAAAAATTAATTTTAAAATAAATTACCGATAAACTTGGTAATTCAGATGCCTTTGTATAAGGGTTAATTTATAACATCTCTTCCTTTTTCTTTTACTCCCTAACGCAACATAATATTAAGCATATTTTATAAGCTCCCATATCTAAGTGTAGCTTGGTATAATAGCTACTTGTTTGAATAAAATTATTGTTTTTGCTGTTATTCAATTGTAGCAAAAAATTGTGCTTAATCTCAGAGTGTTAGGGAGCTTACGATGTTAGAACCAAGATTGCGGGTTGCATTACAAAAATCAGGAAAATTATCCGAAGGTAGTTTGGATTTACTTAATAAATGCAGTTTTAAATTACGCCCAGCCAAGAATCATTATCTGATTCAGTCCAAAGAAATGAATACTGATTTTTTGATGATTCGTGATGATGATATTCCGGGGTTTGTGGATAGTGATGCCAGCGATATCGGGATTGTTGGTGAAAACGGTTATTTTGAATACATTTTGGAAAATCCTGAGCATAATTTAACCGTGATTGCCAAGCTGGGTTTTGCGCAATGTCGTTTGAGTATCGCCGCAGCACATGATTCTGGAATACAAAAACTATCTGATTTGAATGGAAAGACGATTGCCACTTCATATCCTGAAACTTTGCGTGATTTCTTGGCGAAAAATCAGATTAAAGCCAAAATATTGGTTATGCATGGCTCAGTTGAATTAGCACCAAAAATTGCGATTGCCGATGCGATTTGTGATTTGGTATCTACGGGCACTACGCTTAAAGAAAATGGTTTAGTTGAACTTCACATTATCCTAGAAAGCGAAGCGGTGCTGATCGGGCGTAAAACGGCAACACAAGATATTGCCGAGCGTACTAATGAATTAGTTTTCCGCTTACAAAGCGTGATTAATGCCAAAGATAGCAAATATATTATGCTCCATATTGATAAAGACAATATTGATAAACTTAAAGAAATGTTGCCGGGCTGTGAGTCGCCAACGGTCTTGCATTTACACGGTACTGACAATAAAGTTGCGGTGCACGTGGTGAGTAAAGAAGGTGTTTTTTGGGATACGATTGCCAAACTGAAAAGTATCGGTGCTTCTTCGATCTTGGTGTTGCCAATTGAAAAGATGATGGATTAGTGGGCTGTTAAATATGTATGCTTGTATAACAGAAAACCTTAGTACTTTAAGAGAGTGAAAACGTGAGCTTAGAGAATTTTGGACATTATGACCAACTTGAACAGTATATGTTGGAGAATAATCTTGATAATACTAAAGTTGGTAGAGTTATTGCAGAACATAAAGAACGTTATATTGTTAAAACAATTCAAGGTGAAATTGATGCTGAAGTAACGGGTAGTCTCCGTTTTGCCGCTAGAAACCGTGAAGATTTTCCTGCGGTTGGTGATTGGGTCACATTATCATCTGAAAACTCTGATTTTGCAATGATTCATCGAATCTTGCCTAGATTTTCAGTTATCAAAAGACAAGCGGTTGGTCAATTCGGAGAGACTCAGATAATTGCCACAAATATTGATTATGCTTTTTTGGTGCAAGCCGTTGATCGTGATTTTAATATTAATCGACTTGAGCGTTACTTGACTTTATGTTATTCATCCAAAGTATCGCCCATAATTATACTTAGTAAGGTTGATTTAATTGGTGAGCCGCAACTTTCTGAAATATTCGCAAGTATTAAAGGGCGAGTTAGTAATGTTCCGATAATTACGGTAAGTAATGAAACTGAAAATGGTTATGAAGCAATAAGTGAGATTATTGAGACTGGTAAAACATATTGTATTTTAGGTTCCTCTGGTGTTGGTAAGTCTACCTTATTGAATAATCTTTCTGGTCAAACTATAATGAAAACAGGTTCAATTGGTCAGAAAACACATCGTGGACGACATGTTACTAGCCATCGAGAATTGATTATTTTAGAAAATGGCGGTATATTGATTGATACACCGGGAATGAGAGAAATGGGGCTTGCAGATTCAAGCGAGGGTTTGGAAGTTACGTTCGATAATATTGTAAATCATTCTCGAAATTGTAAGTTCAAGAATTGTACACATACTAACGAAATAGGCTGTTCTGTGATTAATGCCGTAGAAAAAGGTGAAATTGATCAAGAGACATATAAAAACTATCTGAAAATGGAAAAAGAGAACGCTTATTTTGAATTAACTACGGTAGAGAAACGCCATAAAAATAAGGAGTTTGGTAAAATGGTGAAGAATGTTAAGAAAGAAATGAAAAGAAATTATTATTGATGATTTCTCTAATAAAGAATGTGAATTAGAGCAAGGCACAAGTGGTGCTATAATTTTAGAAGTTTAACTTCAAGGAGTGGATAAAATGCGTGTGGTAACATGGAATAAATTAAACGCAAACGAACAAGAACAAGTATTAAGCCGTAGTAGCAGCAGCGATGATGCAGCATTAACGGCATTGGTTAAAGGTATTATTTCTGATGTACGTGCTCGTGGTGATGCGGCATTATACGAATATGCAGAGAAATTTGATGGAGTAAAACTTGATTCTTTAATCGTAAGTGAAGCCGAATATGCGGCAACCGAGAGCTTATCCGCTGCTGACAAACAAGCGATTTTAGATGCAATTGATAATATTCGCCATTATCATACGGTAAGTGCGCCAAAACCTTTTGAGTTTGAAAAAAATGGGGCAAAGCTGGGTAAAATATTCCGCCCGATTGAAAAAGTTGGTTTGTATATTCCCGGAGGAACTGCGCCGTTGGTATCGACAATGCTAATGCTTGCGATTCCGGCAGAAATTGCGGGATGCCCAACCAAAGTTTTGGTAACGCCACCAAGCAAAGATGGCACGATTAATCCGGCGATTTTATTTGCCGCTAAAGCTTGTGGTATTGATGCGGTTTATAAGGTTGGTGGAGCACAAGCCGTTGCAGCATTGGCATTTGGAACGGAATCAATTCCGAAAACTTACAAGATTTTTGGACCAGGTAATAAATACGTGACCGAAGCTAAAATTCAGGCGGCGCAACATCACCAAGGAGCGGCAATGGATATGCCAGCCGGACCATCCGAAGTATTGATGATTGCTGATGAGAAGGCTAATCCGGTTTTTGTTGCCAGTGATTTGCTAGCACAAGCCGAGCACGATGTAGCAGCACAGGTGATTTTAGTTACGACTTCAGTCGAGTTAGCAGAGAAGGTTCAGCTTGAAGTTGCCCGTCAAACTGCTTATTTGTCACGTAAAGAAATTATTGAGCAATCTCTGGCAAAAAGCGCGACAATTATTGCCGCAGATATGACGGAAGCTTTTGCGATTTCTAATCAGTATGCGCCAGAGCATTTGATTTTGCAAATTGAAAATGCTGAGAGTTATTTACCGCAGGTGATTAATGCTGGATCAGTGTTTGTTGGTGCGTGGACGCCTGAATCAGTGGGGGATTATGCCAGTGGAACTAATCACGTTTTACCTACTTATGGTTATGCGCAAATGTATAGTGGTTTGGATGTGATTGCCTTTATGAAATCAATTTCTTTCCAAAATCTATCTGAAGCAGGGATTCGTCATTTAGGACCTACGGTTGAAACTTTAGCTGATTTGGAAGGTTTGGACGGACATAAAAATGCAGTAACTGTACGCTTAGATTATTTGCGTGGCTAATGTTATTGCTTTGTTGTTAATAATAGTGCTTAGGATTAATGAATCTTTAATTTAATGAAATAGGAGTTTTTACAATGAAAAATAAATTTTTATGTATTGGTATTTTGAGTTTATCACTTATGGCGTGTGCGAGTAATCAATCTGCTAACACAACTGCAAATCAACCGCCAGCAAGCAATCCTTCAGATGCGGTGAATATCAGCTCAAATGATGCAGATAATGCAAATATTAATAATAACGCAAACGCTGATCAAGCGACTAATTCAGTTTATTTTGGTGTTGATCAGTATAATGTTGATAATCAATATGATTCAGTTGTTGGTTATAATGCCGATTATTTGGCAAGTCATACTGCGGCTCGTGTAAAAGTTGCGGGAAATACTGATGATACTGGTTCCGTAGAATATAATTTGGCATTAGGGCAACGCCGTGCTGATGCGGTAAAAAAAGCTTTGATTGCCAAAGGCGCGAATATGAACCAGATTGAAGCAGTGTCTAATGGTAAACTGATTGCCAAATTTTCTAATGCCAGTGATGATGGACGAGCAAAAAATCGTCGTACCGATATTATCTTTACCAAGCAACAACCAGCGAGTTATCACCTAGATGCCAATGGTTTGCCTGTAGTTAAATAATTGGTGGAGTACGTAACTAGCGTACTTCTAAAATGTACAAATTAATTGGTGGTTTAGGTTGTAGCTGTTTAAAGAAAGTATGATATGGCAGATAAGTTTACATTGGTTTTGGGTGATCGGCAATCATCATCATGGTCACTAAGAGCATGGCTAATGGCGAAACATATTGGGATTGATTTTGAGACTACATTTATCAATTTGTCAGCACCATTAGCCAAAGAAGAAATATTGCGTTACTCACCTTCGGGAAAAGTTCCTGCTTTAATGCATAATGATTTGCTAATTTGGGATTCTTTAGCAATTGCTGAGTATTTTAATGAGCTATTTCCCGCGAGAAATTTATTTCCTCCTGATATCAATTCGCGGGCAATCGCCAGAAGTGTAATTAGTGAGATGCATTCTGGGTTTCAAACTATAAGATCATCAATGCCATTTAGCCTAAATTCTGGTTTATCATTTATTGATTCCAATCAGTTACGCCTTGAGATAAAGAGAGTTGAAGAAATTTGGTTAGATTTGCGCAATAAATTTGCTAATAATGGTAAGTATTTATTTGGTGAATTTGGTATTGCTGATGCAATGTTAGCGCCAGTGGTTTTGCGTTTCAAAGCTTACGGTTATCAATCAAAAAATGAGATTGTGACAGAATATTGCAATACAATTCTAAATAATCAATTTGTAAAAGAATGGTGTACAAATAATTAGTCTAGAGTATGAAATAAAAGAAAGAGAGAATAAATGCAATGGTTAAATAAACAAGTTCGTCCAGAGATTCTTGCTTTGGCACCTTATGTTTCGGCTCGTTCTGAATTAGCCGATGCCAGTGGTCTGATTCCGCTTGATGCTAATGAAAATCCGTGGGCACCATATCCACAAACAGCAGAGATGAGTTTGGTAAATCGCTATCCTGATCCTCAACCCGTTAATTTATTATCACGCTTAGCAACATTTTATGGGGTGAAACCTACGCAGATTTTTGTTGGTCGTGGGATGGACGAGGGAATTGAGCTACTGATTCGGGTATTTTGTACTGCTTATCAGGATAATATTGTTACTGTCAAACCAACTTTTTCATATTATAAAGTTGCTGCTGATATTCAAGGGATTGAAACTCGTGAACTGGCATTAGGCGCTGCACCAGATTTTAAATTGGATATTCAGCAATTATTAGCACTATGTGATGCCAAAACTAAAATTATCTTTGTGTGTACGCCAAATAATCCAACCGGTAATTCACTAACACTGGCTGAGATTGAAACTATTCTAAAAGCTAAGCCGGAGATCGTACTTGCTGTAGATGAAGCTTATTTGGAATTTAGTAGTTTGCCATCAGCAATTGCTTTAATGAGTAAGTATGACAATTTGGTGGTAATGAAAACAATGTCCAAAGCCTTTGCCTTCGCTGGCGTGCGTATGGGTAGTTTACTCGCCCAACAGCCAATTATTGAGCTAGTTCGTAAAGTAATGGCACCCTATCCATTAGCTGAGCCGTGTATTCGTGTTGCGATGCAAACGTTATCACCACATGGAATGTATCTAGCGCAAAGCCGAATTGATGCGCTAAAAAGCGAACGAGAGCGAGTATTTGCAGCATTACAGCAAGTGGCTGATATTACCGTTTATCCAAGTGATGCTAATTTCTTGTTGGTGCAAGTTGCTGATGCCGCTAAGACTTATAAGGAATTATTAGCCAAAGGGATTATTGTCCGCAATCGTCACAAAGACATTCCTAACACTCTACGAATTACAATTGCTTCTGCCGCTGAAAATGATTTATTATTGGCGGCGTTTGGGGTTGCTGGAGCCAATCCACAACTACAACGTACCGCTACAGTAATTCGCAATACCAACGAAACTAAGATTGTTGCCGAGGTTAATTTGGATAAAACAGCACCAGTCAAAATTCATACTGGTATTGGTTTCTTTGATCATATGCTTGAGCAATTGGGTAAACATGGCGGTTTCAGCTTAAAACTGATTGCTGATGGTGATACTCACATTGATTACCATCATACTGTTGAAGATGTCGCGATTACGTTAGGGCAAGCTCTCAAACAAGCGCTGGGCAATAAGCGTGGTATTAATCGTTATGGTTTTACCGTGCCAATGGATGAGTCGCTAGCTTCTGCTAATATTGATTTAAGCGGTCGTGGGGTCTTGGTATATGAGGCATCATTTGCAACCCCTCTGATTGGCGATTTTCCAGTAGAAATGGTTGAACATTTCTTTTATAGCCTAGCTGATTCGATGGAAGCGGCAATTCATCTCAAAGTTGATGGTGAAAATGCGCATCATCAGGTTGAAGGCTTATTCAAAGCTTTTGCTAAGGCATTACAACAAGCGATTGCAATTACCAGCGATGGATTACCCTCCACTAAAGGGGTGCTATGAACAAAGAAGAACGCAAGATTGTGGGTCTGGCAGCGCTTGGTGGCATGCTGGAACTCTACGATTTTGCAATTTATGGCATGTTTGCAGTTTATTTTGCGCACCAATTTTTTCCGAGCACCAATGCTTATACCGCAATTTTAGAAACCTATATGGTTTTTTCGCTTGGGTTTATTTTGCGCCCGTTAGGTGGAATCATTTTTAGTCACATTGGCGATGAATATGGGCGCAAAAATGTTCTAGTGTATACTATACTGATCATGGGTGTTTCTTCGGTGGGAATCGCACTCTTGCCAACCTATGCTACGATTGGAATGGCTGCACCATTACTATTATTGGCATGTAGATTACTTCAAGGCTTGGCAATTGGTGGAGAGTTACCGACAACCTTTGTTTACATTAGTGAGTCAATGCCGAATAAGCGCATCTTGGCTTTTGGTATAACAATGACTGGTGTCTTTAGCGGTTATTTGTTTGCCGCAGCTATTAATTATGTGCTTACACGTTGGTTTGATACTAATCAATTGAATAATTTTGCTTGGCGTATTCCATTTGCTCTGGGTGGTTTAGTTTGTTTTATTAGCTACAAAATTCGTAAGACTTTGCGCGAAACTAAAGAATTTCAAGAGATTATGAATAAGCCAAGATTACCGTTGGTTTATTTGCTAAGAAACTATACCCCGCAAGTTGGTGCTGGTGCGATTTTTTCGGCAACCCAGCAGGTTTTTTCGATTCTGGCAATTATTTATATGCCGACCTATCTGCACTCGATTTTACATATTAGTCAGGATGCAATTAATAGCATGCTACCAGTGGCATTAATTGTCTCTGTTGTGACGATTGCTGTGGCAGGGGTGGTCTTCAGACGTATATTAAACTTATCACGCTTAATGATGATTTCTTTGGTGGTTAACTTATTAATTGTACCCTTTGCGTATTGTTTAATTGTTAGTCAAAATTCATTTAGTGGCTATATTTTACTGATGTTTGGACATTCATTTATCGGTTTAATGATTCCTTTATATCTGACAACTCTTTTTCCGGCTAATGTTCGGCTTAGCGGTGTTGCAATGAGTTACAATTTATCGGTTGCTACTTTTGGTGGTTTGGCACCAGTGCTAGTGACTACGCTAATCAAGCAAACACAAGCTATCTACCTCGCTCCTGTACTGTATATCTTGGCATTTATTATTGCAAGTATTATCTTAGTTGCGTTCTTTTCGAGACAAAAGAGACAAGTTTATGTTGAGCAGTAGTTACGTTGGCATATAATTACATTATATTTACCGATTATGGCTTGCATATAACGTTACGTGATGGTTTACAATTGACTACATGCTGTATTTTAGTTCTTGTTAGTTTATGCTGTTGTTTATAAAACAGCCAATTTAAATTTTGTAATTATGCATTTGAAAGGGTTAATAATGCAACGAATAATACAAAGATTATGCTTGAGCCTAATTGCCCTTATTGCATTGAGCGCGTGTGGTGGAAGTGGTTCGTTTAGTAATAACTCAAATAATGTTGTACTAGGTAATTTAGCTTTTTCTGAAAGTTCTATTACTGTTACGAATGGTAGTTCAAGAGAGTTAATATTAAGTTTAAACAACAGTAGTAATGTGAATGGGCTACAGGTTACAATTTCTTCATCGAATACCAGTGTGGCAACAGTCACACCTACAAGCTGTAATTTATCAAGTGATCCGGGCTCACCAGTTTCATGTGAGATTTTGGTCAATGGTATAACTGATGGTAATGCACAAATTGTTGCTAGTGCAGCAGGTTATACGAATGTCACATCTCAAGCTACTGTTTCTGATTCAATAGTTCCCGGTACTTTATCTTTTGATAAGTCTAGTGAAAGTATTACAGTCGGTAGCAATAACCATGCGACGTTGAGCTTGAATAATAGTTCTGGCGTTACAAATCTAGTTGTTAATATACATAGTTCAAATTCTGGAGTTGTAACTACAACACCAACGATATGTACCTTATCAAGTGGTTTGCGTCATTCATGTGAGTTATCTTTAAACGGTATAGCCGCTGGTAGTTCTGACATAACTGCAAGTGCTTCTGGCTACACTGACACTGCGCCGCTAGCTGTTAACGTATCGACTTCTACTGTTTTTGGGAGCATAGCATTTAGTTCTACGAATGTACAAGCTACTTCAGGCAGTACGCAACAAGTTGCTCTAGTTTTAAGTAATAGCTCAGGCGTTACTGATGATCTTGTGACTCTTGTTTCAAGTAATCAAGAAATTGCTACTGTGAGTCCTACAACATGTCAGTTATCAAGTTCTAATACGGCGCGGAGTTGTTTAGTCACAATTACTGGTGGTTTAACTACTGGTAATGTACAAATTAGAGCGACGTCTACATATATGGGGCATGTATATACTATTACGCCAGTAAATGTTGCAGTTAGTAACTCCCCAATATCTGGTGCGTTATCATTTGTAGATCCAACTACGCCTATTTATGTTTCAGAGAGTTCGGCAGCGTACCTGTCTTTGACTGGTAGTTCTGGTGTTACAAATGATGTGGTTAACTTTACGTCAAGTAATTCTAAGATAAGTGTATCACCATCGTCTTGTACGCTTTCAACAGCGAATAATTTATGTAAGATTAATCTTAGTGCGTCGGGTAGTGCCACTTCTATCATTACAGCAACCTCTACCTTAAATGGTGCGGTTGCGACTATGCAGGCACAGGCATCAACGACACCGACAGTTGGCACTCTCACCCTAGTGCCACAATCTGTAGTTATTGCGGCAGAAGCTGGTAGTCAATCTGTACCTGTGACAATCAGTTTGGCTAAATCTGCTGGTGTACATAATCTATGGGTTTCTGTTTCAAGCACTTCAAACTCTAGTGTTGCATCGCCTGGTAATATCAACCAAAACGGTGCTGCAGTAGGAAACTGTTGTTTGTCTAGCAATCCTGAATCAAGTACTTGTAATTTTAACGCCGTTGGAGGGGGAAGTGTAGGTACTAGCAATATAACTTGGGCTGCTGTTGCAAATGCAGTTGGGAGCGTAACTTGTCCTGCAATAAATGCATCTCCTACATCTTATAGTTCAATAACTTTGCAAGCTACTGCTGCACCAATTGAACCTGTTGCTAGAACAATTAAAATTGTTAATAATTGCTCTAATCCAATTTATTTTGGTATCTCTGGTGGTGCGGTTGGTAATAGTGCAGCATCGCAAAGTGATTGTCCACCTAATTCTACATATATATCAGCTAAGTCAACATGTTTTTGGAATAACCCAACTCCAAGCAATGGTTATGCGTTAGCTGCTAATGGTGGTTCAACATCAGTTTCTATCCCAGCAAGTAATTATAATGGTCAGCAATGGAGCGGTGGTATTACTGGTCGTACAAATTGTACCGAATCAGGGTTATGCCAAACTGGTGGTTGTACTGAATCGGGTCCTGGTTATGGCGGAAATACTGGGCTAGCATGTGCTGTAAGTCATGGTTTTGACATCCCTAATTCTGCAGCAGAATTTACCTTTTTAAACAATGCTAATGATGCTTATGACATTACTTTAATTGGTGGGGTAATTACACCACTGAGTATGCAGCCTAGTAATGTTACAACATCTTCGTTGAATAATCCTTATCAGTGTGGCAATGCAGGAAGTGTCGCAGTACAAAATGGTGTATTTAATGGAACGGAACAGACATTGTATGGTGCTAATTGGACTCCAGTCCCTACCTCATATACTAGTCCAAATACTGGAGTTACTACGCCAGCAGAAGCATATAATTATGTATCAGGTACGTCGCTTGTTAACACAAGTTGTTCAACGGGGTCAGCAGGTAGTTACCAACCAAATAGTGGCGCATGCGGTGCAGGATTAACTTGTGGTTATACTTATGATGCAATTTTTAATCCTAGTCCGACTTATAAGTACACTTGCGGTACCCGTATAGGATGGATATCTGCTGCAACTATTTTTGCAGCCAATGGAAGTGGAACGAATGTTGCTCCATTTGGTTTTAACCAAGCGCCTAATCAAGGGTCATCTAATCCAAATGGATATACTATTGGACAATGGTCACAGTGTGAGCATCCACCATTTGATAGTTCATATCAACCAGGTTCTCCAGCTGCGCAAACTTGTGGTGGAACTAATTGGGTTGGGATTGCGACTCCAGAGTCTGCATTCTTGTCTTCAAATGCGACTTGGCAACAAGAAATCTTGCCACGAATCACTTGGATAAAACAAGCATGCCCAACTTGTTATTCGTATCAGTATGATGATAATTCAAGTAGTTTTACTTGTCAAACAGCAGCTAGTGGTACTAATCCTGCCAATGGTGTAAATTATACTGTAACGTTCTGTCCGAAATGATCCAAACTTGTAATAATCTTGGCTTTAAATCCTGCCCTTGTGGCAGGATTTTTTTATACGACTCATGAATTTTGCTAAGCTAAGCAAGAGAGATTAAAAAACGATATAATAACTCCTTGGTCTAAATATACCATTTAATTCATATAGTGTAACATGTTGAAAGTTTTTATTAATGAAATTAGCAGTGATAACTGGTGGTGGAGCAAATTTTTATTCGATTGAAGTTGCATTACAAAGAATGAATGTCGAATATGAGCTTACCACTGACAAGAGTGTGATTAATGCTGCAGATGGTGCAATTCTACCTGGAGTAGGTTCTGCTGCTTATGCAATGGGTGAGCTAGCTAAGCATGATTTATGCGATACTTTGTGCAATTATAAAAAGCCACTACTTGGGATTTGCTTGGGTATGCAATTGCTCTACGAATCTTCGGAAGAGGGTGGTGAGGTTGCGTGTCTTGGGATATTACCAGGTAAAATTCGTAAATTTATTGCCAGCGACGATTTGATCGTTCCGCAAATGGGCTGGAATAATTTCAGCAAGCTTCAAGAGTCCGCATTACTTGATGAGATTGATTTAGTCAAAGATGTTTATTTTGTTCATAGTTATTATGCACCAGTTAATCAAGTAACGGTTGCTGCTTGTGATTATGGGGTTAACTTTGCCGCGATGGCAGCACAAAATAATTTCTATGCAATGCAATTTCACCCTGAAAAATCTGGTAGCGTTGGTGAACAACTATTGGCTAATTTTATTGCGATTGTAAGGCAACAGGACATATAAATGTTTAACAAGCTGCTTGTCAGTGATTATAATATAATTCAAGCGCCTATGGCTGGTGGTGTCTTAAGTCCCGAGTTGGTTGCTGGCGTTATTAATGCAGGCATGGTTGGCTCAATTGCCAGTGGCTATCTGAGCTTATCAGATTGCGAGCAGTTCATCCAGCGAGTAATAGCGCTAAGCTCAAATCGCTTTATTCTCAATCTTTTTATTGAAGAACCAAGAAAAACCTCATTACGTTACCAAAAGCCAAACAAAATAATTGAGATTGAGCAGCAGCTTGGTATCTATGAACAAGATTGGTTTGAAGTCCCGCCTACTATAGCCATCCATGATTATTTGAAGTTGGTTGATAAGTATCAAATCCCTGCAATTAGTACAACTTTTGGTTTACTTTCACAAGATGTGGTTAAAGAGTTGCAACTTAATGGTGTTAAGGTTCTTGCTTCAATTAACTCCCAAATAGAAGCACAAACGGCCTTAGCGACAGGAATTGATGGATTAATAATTCAGGGATGTACTGCAGGAGGGCATCAAGCTGGCTTTGCTCATGAACGTCAGAATCCGTTAAGTACTCTCGAGCTGTTACAGCAAGTGCGTGCTTTAGACCGTGATGTGGTTTTAATTGCTACAGGTGGGATTGAAGTTAGTGATATTCATGCTTATTTGAATGAGCATGGTGTTGACTATGTCCAGCTTGGTACCCTATTTATGCTAAGCGAATTAAGTACATTGAATAGTTCCTTACGCGAATTTATTGCTAGTAAATCGTCAAGTGATATTAGTATGTCCTCGGCAATTACTGGTAAATCAGTGCGTGGAATTAATAATCAGCTGATGCGTGAGCTTGATGTTGCTGAGTATCCTTTTCCGATACAACACTACGCCAGCAGCTATTTGCGGGCAAAGACCAAGTCATTGGGACAGTTTGAATATGCAGGGATTTGGTTAGGGGAACATCAGAGTTACCAAGCGCTTAGATTTGATGATTTAATTAATGATATAAAAAAACAATTTTAATAAAAAAGAGGAAAATATTAATGGTAATTTATCCGGCAATTGATTTACGTGATGGTAAATGTGTACGCTTGTATAAGGGTGATTTTGCAATGACTAAAATTTATAATGACAATCCAGCGGCAATGCTTGAGGAGTTTGCAACTGCAGGTAGCGAATGGGTACATATGGTTGATTTGGATGGTGCTAAAGCTGGCAAGTTCACACAAGGGGAGCTGATTGCAAAATTAGTCAAAAATTCGCTATTAAAAATTGAAGTTGGTGGTGGGATTCGATCTACAGAGGATTTGGAGTTGCTATTTGCTGCTGGTGTGGCTCGGGTTGTAGTTGGAAGTGTTTGTGTTTCTGAACCTGCGTTAGTTAATCAATGGATGACACGCTTTGGAGCAGATAAAATTGTTTTGGCCCTAGATTGTAGCCTAGATACTCAGGGCGTACCTAAAGTTCGCACGCATGGCTGGCAACAAGAAAGTAGCTTAAGCGTTTATGATGTACTAGACAATTATCCAAATGCTCAATACGTATTATGTACTGATGTCGGTGTTGACGGTACTTTAGCTGGTCCAAGTATTGCTTTGTATAAACAAATTCAGTTGCGTTATCCTAGCCTAAACTTAATTGCATCTGGTGGTGTTGGCAAGTTAGCCGATGTAGTTGAATTACGTCAATTAGATGTGCATGGTGTGGTGATAGGTAAAGCCTTGTATGAAAACCAATTTGATTTAGCTTCTGCTCTTACTGCTGCTCTTTAGAAAGAAGATTAATGGCGTTAACCATTGATAAACGAGAACAGCAACTTTATCGCAAAGTTAGCTGGCGAATTATTCCTATCCTGTTGACTGCTTATATTTTAGCTTATCTGGATCGGGTGAATATTGGTTTTGCCAAGCTTCAAATGCTTAATGATTTACATTTTAGTGAAACTATCTATGGTTTGGGTGCTGGAATGTTTTTCATCGGGTATTTTTTATTTGAAGTACCGAGTAATTTAATCATGTCGCGTGTTGGCGCTAGGCGCTGGATGGCGCGGATTATGGTTAGCTGGGGAATAATATCCGGCTGTATGATGCTGGTATCCTCGCCAACTATGTTTTATCTGTTGCGTTTCTTGCTTGGGCTTGCTGAGGCAGGTTTTTTCCCAGGGATAATTTACTACCTCTCAATTTGGTACCCAGAGGCGCGGCGTGGTAGAATTTATGCGCTGTTTATGACCGGAGTTGCTATTTCTGGAGTCATTGGTGGACCATTATCGGGATGGATTTTGCATAGTTTGTCTGGAGTTCATAATCTAGCTGGGTGGCAATGGCTATTTATTATTGAAGCCCTTCCTTCGATGGTAATGGCAGGAATACTTTTATTTACTCTTGATGATAGTATTTATGCTGCTCGCTGGTTAAATCCGGGCGAGAAACAGCGTTTATTGACTAATCTGCAAACTGACAAACGAAGCAAAGTAACGCTTAAATTAAAACAAGTCTTTACTAGTCCAATAGTCTGGAAACTAAGTTGTATCTATTTTTGCTTTAGTATCGGTCTTTATGGGATTGGATTTTGGCTGCCAACAATAATAAAAAATGCTGGAGTGAACGATAATTTAACTATTGGTGTTTTAAGTTCTATTCCTTATGCAACAGCAGTGGTTGCAATGTTACTTCTGGGGCGTAGTTCTGATAAGCATAATGAACGACGCTGGCATCTAGCTCTTGCAGCTTTGGCTGGTAGTTGTTGTTTGTGGTGGAGTGTTGCTGCCTGCGATAATTTAGTGGTGGCAATAATCCTATTGAGCTTAGCTACTGGTGCAATATTAAGCGTGATTCCGCTATTCTGGAGCTTGCCGACTACGGCTTTAAGTGGTGCTAGTGCGGCAGCCGCAATTGCTTGGATTAATTCACTTGGTAATTTATCTGGTTTTATTGGTCCATACTTAATTGGATTTTTGAAAGACTTTACTGGCAATATGGAAGATGGAATTTATTTTATATGCCTATCTTTAGTTGTTGGTGCGTTTTTAACTTTGTCATTTAAGCCAAAAGTAAAAAATTAGTCAACTAATCTCTAGAGGTGGTGCTATGCGTAACTTATTAATTTTATTATTTATTATGTTAGCTAGACTCTCTAGTGCTGCGGTAGTCATTAATTATGGACATGAAAGCTTATTCTTAGGAAATGATAATGTTAGTTGTGGGCGTTATACTTTAATAAATGGTTCATCGGTTAGCGACGTATTAAGTTATTGTACAGTGGTTCAACAGGCGCTGAATTCTGATGGTGAAACTTTATTAAGGGTTAAGACAGAAGAGGCAGGCATTGTCGATTGTTATTTTTTGAACGGTAAATTAGATCAATGTTATATTGATGATTGAAAAGGAATATATATGTCAGTATTGTTTACACCTCTAAACGCTGGAGCTCTTGAATTAAATAACCGTATTATTATGGCTCCATTAACCCGTTGTCGAGCGAGTGAGGGAAGAGTTCCCAATGACTTGATGGTTGAGTACTATACGCAGCGTGCAAGTGCTGGTTTGATCATTAGCGAAGCGACGTCAATTTGTCCAATGGGCGTTGGCTATCCCGATACCCCCGGAATATGGTCTGAAGAGCAAATCGCGGGATGGAGAAAAATTACAGATGCTGTTCATAATGCTGGCGGTAAGATGGTATTACAGCTCTGGCATGTTGGACGCTTGTCTGATTCAAGCTTTTTAAATGGTGCACAGCCAGTATCGGCAAGTGCGATTGCTGCTGATGGACATCCCAGTCTCGTTCGTCCAATCAAACCATACGAAGTTCCTCGCGCATTGACCATTGCAGAAATTAAGCAAGTCGTTGCTGATTACAAACAAGGTGCAATTAATGCTCAATTAGCTGGCTTTGATGGTGTGGAGATTCACGGAGCAAATGGTTATCTATTGGATCAATTTTTGCAGGATAATTGTAATCAGCGTGATGATGAATATGGTGGCACAATTATTAATCGCGCGCGTCTAATGCTGGAAGTTACTGATGCTGTTTGTGAGGTATGGGGTGCTGATCGGGTTGGAATGCACCTATCCCCACGTTGTGACGCTCAATCTATGGGAGATTCAACGCCACTGGAAACTTTTAGCTATGTAGCTCGTGAGCTTGGTCGACGTAAGCTTGCATTTATTTGCTCTCGTGCGGTTTTGAGCGATGATAATCTTCATATAAAGCTTAAACAAGAGTTTGGTGGAGTCTATATTATTAATCAACAACTTACTAAAGAAGCTGCGGAAACTGAAATTACTGCCGGACATGCTGATGCTGCTGCGTGGGGGCAAGCCTATATTGCCAACCCAGATTTGGTGCAACGTTTTAGACATAATGCAACACTAAACCAGCCAAAACCTGAGTTATTTCATGGTGGTGGTGCGGAGGGTTATACTGATTATCCTACTTTAAATGATTAAATTATATTAGATTTTTCTATTGTTTAATATGCTGATTTATAAGGTTTTATTTGTGCATTTTCATTTTGATTTAATTTCAGAAAGGTTATGTAATTTGCTTCATAAATAACGTATTTACACAATGTCGTGAGTATTGACTTGAGCGCGTTAAAAGAGTAGAATGTTGCTATAGGGAATAATAATTCGCAGTTGACGGCTGTGTAGGGCAATGTGTGCTGTCTGTTTGTAGACAGTGGGTTTTTAATTAAATGAAGGAAATTATTTATGCGTAAATTAATTTTATCTCTCTTAGTACTTCCATGTGTTTCATATGCTGGTTCTTTAGACATGAATAACTTATACTGTGGTGATTTGAAGATTAATTCTGCTACTACTTTAAAACAAGTAGAAGAAAAATGCCAAATTAAAAAAGAATACGACAAAACTTTTAATTATGAATTAGGTATGTATGAAGTAAAATTTGTAAATTCTGCGACAAATGATAAAGTGCGTTGTGATTTTCCTCGTGATGAACCAACTGCCCCAGTTAATGGTTGTCGTTAATATTAATTAAATTGGATTGATTTTAATCATAATTTCATTTGTGCTTAGGAAGGTTTGTTATGCGTAAGTTATTGTTTAGTTTATCATTGTTGCCAGTAGTTGCTTTTGCTACTGATTTAGATATGAGTAATTTAAAATGTAGAAATTTGCAAATCTATGCATCAACTACATTGCAAGAAGTTCAAGATAACTGCTTAATCTATAGACAGTTTGAACATCAAAAACATTTTGATAAATTTACTGGACTATATGAAGTTCAATTTTATAGTACATCTCCACAAGATTACTTAGTTCGTTGTGATTTTGCAACGAATGATCCTAAATCTTTAGTTGTTGGTTGCCGTTAAGAAGAACCATAACTTGGTAATTTAGATTATAAGACCGTCAGTTTTTCTGGCGGTTTTGTGTTATTTTGTATGCTAGACTTTTATTAAAGCGAATGTGATTTGAAACAGATAAAATTTAATCTTATTGTAACAATACTTAGTGTTTCAGCTCTTGTTGCCTGTAATTCTGGGAATAACACTACCACAAATAATAGCTACACCACACCTAGTACTGCAACTGTTCAGTTTACTGTTTTAGGTACTCAGGAAATTAATGCTTCAATTAATGGGAGTAGGGCTGTTGATGTGCTGATTAGTTCACAACGTAATTTGAATGATTTTAAATTTGATAATTTATCTGAGTTGCTTGCTGCGAATCCTGATTGGAGGCAGTCTGATGAGTTTAGTTGTTCTACTTTAAATACAAGTAATTCATGTGTACTGCACCTGACTTATTCGCCGACATCATTTAAGCATAGCGGTAAACTAGCGATCAAATATTCTTACCTTGTTGATTCAGAGAGTTCTTCACAGTCTGTTACTAAATCCTTAACTTCCTCAAGCTCTCAAAGTGGTAGTTTGAGTTTAAACTATGCTGCAACAACTAGTAATAATGTAAATGCAACCATAGCTCCAACAGCTCCAATTCAAGAGTTAATTGGTCTAAGCCAGAGTGTAGCGATTACTTTTAGCCCTGATAATAGCAAGGATGCAACTAATTTACAAATTACATCAGGACTTAATAATTTATCAGTGACGAATCCAGGGTGGAGTGGGCCAAGTCAATTTAGTTGCGCCAATTTCAAGCAAAACTGTGTTCTAACATTGAATTATACACCAACAGTTGTTTCGCAAAGTGGAACGGTAAATTTAAGCTACACTTATACCAATTCCAACGGCAGCATAAGCAATGCAACGATTGCAATTCCTTATCAGTCATTAAGTTGGAATAGCAACTATTCAAGCAGTAATATCCAATATATGACAGCAAGTACTGTTGCCGCACAAAATACTAATATGTCGGGGATTTATCCAGCGGTTAATTCTGATTTATCAGTTTATTTGGGTGTAAATTCTGCTCTAGGATATTTAGGTCCGATTAGTCAGTTAGGTCCACTAGGTCCGCTGGGACCATTGGGGACGAATCTCTGGAATCCTTCAGCATGGATTTCTGGTGCGTATTCGTGGAATAGTTATTTTTCAATGATTAATGGTCCACTATCTGCCAGCGGTCCTCTTGGGCAAAATGGACCATATACCGATGCAAGTTATTATAATGGATCGATATTTAGTACCAATCAATTTGCTGCAAATACACGCAATTTTGGTTTATGGTCGATTTTGGGCGCAACCGGACCACTTGGAGCAGTAGGTGCACTTGGGCCATTGGGTACGATTGGCGCAACTGGTCTTGTCAGAAATCCTAGCACAGGACAATTCACTAATACAGCTGGAAATGTAGTGCGTTCATTAAGTGTTCCATATAATAGTAATTCTAGTCGTACATTTGATGTTTATGAGAATTATACGCAAAGCTTTGCTACACAAATGGCTGATAATGATACATCTTTTATGGTTGAAGGTAGTCTTGGTTATAATACAAGTAACAGCTACACGATAAATAGTAGCCAAGATCAGATTGTTACTGTGCTAGCAGTACCAGACACGACGCTCATGTCAGATATAATTTATGTTGGTGTTTATACCACCAGTGGTAAATTAATAGCGTTGTCTAATTCTGATAGTTATATTAATTATGTTGAATTTACTGCACCTAAAGGCAGCTATGTGGTTAAAATAACGAAATCAGCTCTTAGTCTTTCGTCGGTATATCGTTTGTATGTGACTGGTTCTTATACTTATTTGAATCAATCATATATTAAAGGTAATTATATTAAAACGGTAAAACTATAAACTGAGAAGCATTTATTGATCAAGAAAGTGATAATTTTACGATGTTAAAAAAAAGAATTATTCCCTGTCTGGATGTTCGTGATGGGCAAGTGGTTAAAGGTGTTCAATTTCGCAATCACGAAGTTGTCGGTGATATTTTGGAGCTGGCTAAGCGCTACTCAGATGCTGGTGCGGATGAGTTGGTATTTTATGCCATAACCGCCAGTAGCAATGCCGCAAATAATGATCGGCAATGGGTCAAAGAAGTTGCTAAACAAATCAATATTCCTTTTTGCGTTGCTGGTGGGATTCGTTCTTTGGCAATGGCAGAAGAAGTGCTGGCAAATGGTGCGGATAAAATTTCGATTAATTCACCGGCGTTGGAGAATCCTGATCTAATTGAAGAGCTGGCTAAACGTTTCGGTAGCCAATGTGTGGTAATTGGCATTGATAGTTGGAATCAGGATGGTGAATATCAGGTGCTGCAATACACTGGGGATGAGAATAAAACGATTAAATCACGCCGCAATACACTTGAGTGGGCGCGTGAAGTTATGAACCGTGGTGCAGGTGAAATTGTACTTAATTGTATGAATCAGGATGGCGTACGCAAAGGCTATGATTTGGAACAGACCCAACTTTTGGCGGAAACTGTGACAATTCCGGTAGTGGCATCAGGTGGTGCGGGTGAAATGAGTCACTTCGTAGACTTATTTCAGCGTACACGTGCAACTGGTGGTTTAGCGGCTTCAGTTTTCCATAAAGGAATTATGACGATTGCTGATTTGAAAAACTATCTGGCGGATAATGGTGTGGCGGTTAGAAAATAAACGCCGAAGTAAGATGATATTTTATTAGGTACTACACTTTAAGTTTAATTATTCTATTGCATACGTGTGTGGTAATTAAAAAAGACCGGACTGAGCCTAGAGTAGGAAAAGTAAAATGCTCAGACCGGTTGAGGGCAAAATAATTGTTATAAGTACGGTGTTATATTGCGATTAAACTCGTTTTTATGATTTTCTTTAGTTTGTTTGGGTAATAGCACTAACTAATATTGATTTAAATATTTCGGTAGCGCTATCTAGTACAAATAACATTGTAAATGATTACATAAAATCTCGAGCAGACCATAATGCGTTATGGTTGCTATCATAAACTACCATATTGCCATCACCTTGAAATTCTAAAGTTGCTCCCTTACCGTTAGTTCTACTCGCCCATTTGGCATTATGATTAGCATCATAGGCGACCAAATTCCCATCATTCTGGAAGTCAACTTCTACAATGCTTGTATCTGGAGAATTTGAGTATGATGCCCACATTGCATGTGACATGTCTCCAGGGCTACCCGTATATGCGACTAGATTACCATCGGATTGTAAGGTTATAAAATAAGTACCAAATTGTGAGTAAGAATTGCCTCTGGTAAATTTAAATCCACTGCTAATCGTGTAAACAGTTGGAAATCCTCCTGGATTTGATGGCGTATTGCTACAGGTCAAGGTTCCATTCTGATTGCTGCAGTTATTATCTGCGACAATGTATTGCCAAGCTGGTTTTTGTACTCCATTAGCTTCACTGCAGCTGGCAGTGAGGAATGTATTTCCGATATTAATTTGGCTACAAGTATTTGCCCAGTCGCCACTAGGTACACCTGGTGAGAGACATGTAAGGATGCCATTATCGTTGGTACATGTTGCGCTAACAGATGCTTGAGCTTTTGCAGTTGTCCAATTACCATTTGATAGTTTACACTGTGCATGTATTACACCATTTTCATAATAAATTGAGTAACAAGAATTTAGGTAGGTTCCCCCTGGATATTCATTGCCAACTCCTGAAGTAGACGCATTATGTAAATAACCATGGTTGTTGTCCAGGGTGTCATTGGGATTAACGATCTGAAAATTCAGGTAATCATAATTTGAACCGAGCCACGTAGATCCGCCGTTATTACAACTAGCAACTGCTACATGATTAGGCAAAGTCGCAATATATGTACAGCTTCCAGTATAACTTCCAGTTGGTATAAAGATATCATTGTTATTGGTGACTGAAAGTAGGGTTTTCCCTGTATATTCTGTTTCTTGGATAATCGAGATTTGATAAGAATCTCCATTAATGGTTGTACAGTTAATCCAGCTATGTGAGGTTGCTGTGCATGAGTATAATGCTGAATTAAAGTTATCTCCCTGAGGTGCACCAAGGGCCATGTAATCTTGTGTGCTATAGTATGGCGCATTATGTACACCATTATTGATTTCGATGCTAATTGGAACTTTTACGCCATTTGGCAATAAGATGGTTACATTACCACTACCAGTTGAATAAGAGCCATTGAAATTAATGTAGCTATTGTCTGAGCTAATATTCATATTGCTATTTGATTTAAAATCATAAAAAGAGGTAGAGTTTGAGTATATATTTTGACCGCCAGCGTATCCAGAGTTCCACTGCATTCCGGAACCCCAATTCCCAAAACTAAAATCACCTACGCTACCTAATCGGGTATTTGTGCTCAATGGTGTAGTACATTGAATTTTATTTCCCAGCACTATTTCCACCTGTGGATTTTGTGCTGCTGGTGTGTCACAGTCATTCAAATTTAGTACATTTGATGGTATTACACTGCCGGAGTTATCTACCGTAAATACCTGAAATAAACCGTTTTGGATACTCATGCTCTCGGTAGTATTTGGCAATATTTGTGGACAACTAGTTGAGTCGCATTGCGAGTAATCAAGGATACTGTTGTACTGATAAATATTGGAGTTTTCCGTATAGTTACCTTGAGCACTATATCGTTCATAACCATTTTCCTGAATAAAGGCTTTTGCACTTTGCATATTATTATAAATGGTTGCGTACGGCTGAAGCGTGATCTGATAGCCATTTAACTCAATGGTTTGAGATTCATTGAATACGGCAGGTATTTTTTGATTGGGTAAAAATGGATCAGATATCATATAAGATGATACGGTTGTTTCAAGACCATTTAGCTGACTAATAAAATAAGTTTGTAAGTTGTTGTTAACATTTGTAAAGGTTGCAGATTCGCTGTTGATCGCGGCATCTATGGCGGCTTGTGTTGTTGGCCACGTTGTTGGTTTATCAAAGAAATATTTTGTTCCATGGGCTGCGTTACTCATACTAATCTGGTTTAAATCTTGACCTTGATTAGACAATGCATGAACTGCATTATAGAAATTAAGTAAATTTGCGGATGAAGCAACTGTGTATGATTGGAGTAATCCACTGGCAATTTGATTATACATAAAGACGATGCTGTTATTATAGGCAGTTATTGCTTGCGAAACTGTTATTCCAGTTTTGCTGCCATCTTGAATACCGGCTATTTCTTGTTGCAGTTGAAGCTTTAATTGTCCCAGATAGCTGCTGATATTAGTCCCAGATGTAATCTTAACAAATATCCATACCTCGGGATTGTTTGCATCTGGACCATATGAATACCCAGTCAAATCTGGGATGTTTTGATAAATATCGTGGAGCATATTATCTACATAAGATGTATTACCTGCAACTGAGGTGATAGCATTACTTTGTGCATATGTTTGTATGCATGAGACCATATCGGAATTACTTTCTATTCCATTTTGTACATTGCTTTCAGTTGTTGCACATGCGGATTGATAAGAGTTTTCAATAAAATTGGGATAGATACTATTACCATTTATCTGTGTTGTTGGCAGACCTGTAGCTTGATTAGTCCCGCTGATATAGCCTGTCGCAATAGAAGCTAAATCTGATTGAATTTTATACAGTGTGCTATTTGCAGTAAGATCGGTTAATTCAGTGACAAAATATTTAACCTGCTGAATTTGAGCCTCTTGTGTGGCAGCTGTATTTTTAATTTGGTCCAGTTGGCTATATATATCACTAATTTGTTTATTGATAACATTAATTTCTCCCTGATAGTTAGGGCTAGGGCTAAGTAGCGGTGATAAGAAAGCTGCAAAACTTGTGAAGATGCTTAAAGGTCCCAAAAACTCAGAACCAAATCCAATTGCCGTTGCAATATTTTTGGCCGTGGTAACGGCGCTGTTTGCTGCGGTGATATCTGTGCCTGCAGATACTTGGAGGCTTATGCTATTCAGTACTTTATTATTTGCAGTACTGCTATCTTTCAGATAGCTAAGACTTGCTCGACCTGGAAGAGGTACTATAGTTACCGCTCCTTGATTGGCGGTTTGTTGAGTTGCGTTGTTGTTAGCACCTGAGCCGTTACAGCCGTATAGAGCGCCGGAGATTAACAATCCGAGTAACAGATTGTTTTTAAGTTTTAATTTGAGCTTTGATCTCATTTGATAATTCCTTTATAAAATAGTTGCTAGTACAATCATTCACTTGGATTATTACTTTGCAGGGCAGATTATGAATTAAATCCTGCAAACTATCTGTCATTTAAAATGACAAATGGCTTTATACTGTAGCAATTATTTATGAATTATGTGAGATATATCCACTAGAGTAGGCTGAGCAAACCTAGATTCGCCATTAACAAATTTGGAATTATATTTAGATAACCCGTCGCATGTGCTTTAGAAATCAGATCAGTGCGAGAGTGAACATTAAATTTGGGATAGAGATTACGGATTACGACTTGAGTTATGCCACTTGTAGAGATAGTTGTTAACGTAGCTTGAGATACAAGAGCCGCTATTTGTTTATCAGGCTTTCCAATAATAATCATAAATAAGATTAGTGCCTCTCGGTCATTAAGGTTAACTTGATTTGCACGGCAGGTTGTCTGTAGGTTAATAATATTTGCTTTTTTAGGATTTATATTTTTCGGAAGTCGTTTTAACATATCCTGAAACAGGAAGTAATTACTTAGCTGAGACTTGATATAAATTCCACTAACTTCATTATTAACATAAAGTTTTTGCACCTGATTGAAAATTAGCTTAGTTTCAGCCGCACAAGGTAAGAGTACCAAATATTCTGTTGCATCCTGTTTTGATGCTAGTAGTTTTAAGTGCAGTTGTGCCAGATTATCGGTTAGGCTTTCCAAAGGACTGGAAACATCTCTTAATTGTTTACCAATTGCGTGCTTATGTGCAATACCTAAAGTTTTAGCAACGCCATCACCTATAAACTTAAACTGAAAACTAGTATCACAAAGTTGATTAAGGCTGTTAGCTTCAGTTTGCTGTAAGAATGTACTAATGTCTTTTAAATATTTTTGATGATACATTTTGTAACCTCCAGAAAATTATTTGATTGCTATGCTGCCGTGATTGATTAAAAATCAATGAGGCTGTAGCAAGTATGCCAATCTATACCAATTTGAGTAAATTTTCTATGTTTACCAGAGAGGCGTCCTGTGTCTGTTAATTGATTCAAGAAAGTCAGGTAACCTTTGGTTATTGTAATTTCAACCGTATTATTCCATAGTTTGATGAGTTCGTTGTTTTACAATTGTGAAAAGATTACTTTACACTTTTGGTGGATGGTAACGAGTTAAAATTCATTAATTTTAAAAGCCGTTAAATAGTCTATATACTGTACAATTTAGCATTGAATTGTTATGGACGTTGTAGATGTATACTGCAGAAGATTTATCCTTATTTATAAAAGTTGTTGACCTAGGCAATTTTTCTAATGCTGCCAAACAGCTTAATATCAGTATTGCAACAATTAGCCGGCAAATAAAGACTTTGGAAGATAATCTTGGCGTTACACTGATTATTCGTGATAACAGAATGTTTGAGTTAAGTAATGCTGGGCGAGATTTGTATAACGAAATAAAAAACGATTTAACTCAAATTAATGCAATGACCGATTCTTTAAATCAACGGATTAATAATAAATTTGGTATTACATCAGAACCAAGCGGTAAGTTACGGGTCATACTACCACCAAGCTTATCCTTCGATATTATTTCTGAGGAATTGCCAAAATTTGTCAAAAAATTTCCAAAGATAAATTTATCCGTGAGTTACAGTATTAAAGCCGAGTTTGACTATGCTGTTTCTAACCTATTACCAACTCAGGTGAATTATCTGGTCAAACACTTAGCAACAGTTCGCTATAAGCTCTACTGTTCAAAGCAATATGCTGACAAATATGGAATACCTCAATCTATTGAGGATTTGCATCAGCATTTGACACCCGGTTCTAATCTGTCTTTGTTAAACATAGACGGGACTACTAAACCAAAAAATGTTATAGTTTCTCATGGTGAGAGCGGTGTCGAGTATACTTTACCCATGCCAGAAAGGTTGTTAACTAACAACACATTGCATCATCTTAAGTTTATACTATCTAACGAGGCAATTTGCGCCTTAACCAAATATGCAGTAAATTTCTTAACTGAGAGAGTTGAATTGGTAGCGGTATTGCCAGAATATACTTTTGGTGAAAATAAATTCTATAGTATCAGACATCCTCATAATAATGATAAAGCAGTCAAGGTTTTTGCTGAGTTTATTGAAAATATTTTTAAAACCTTTAATTCAATTAATGGTGAGTAACAAGTAATCAATTGAGGGCTTATAGGAGGCGTTTCTTGCTTAGTGCTTATTCAATTAGGTGCTAGGTGAGATATGATAAAATTGCTGGTATAACGATAATTGTTAATATGCAAAGATCCGATTTATGAAAATCTTTAGTTTTTGTCACAAGCTAAATTTTACTTAAAAGTAGTTATGACGAACGGATTAATAAGAATCAAATATCTCAAAATAATAATCCAAAATATTCGCTTTAGAGAGCTTATTCTTTAAATATTAGTAGTGTAATTTTAACTAATGATTGATTTAGGAAAGAAAGATGACATGATACATGACATTAACAAAATTGATTTTAACAAAAGCCCAGATGGATTAATCCCTGTAGTGGTGCAAGATCATGCGACATTACAGGTTCTGATGTTGGGTTATATGAACCAAGAAGCATTGCAAGAGACTATCAATACCAAAAAAGTAACCTTCTTTAGCCGCAGCAAGCAAAGACTGTGGGTAAAAGGCGAAACCAGTGAGAATTATTTATTATTGAGAGATATTTTCATTGATTGTGACCAAGATACGATTTTGGTAATGGCAAAACCATGTGGTCCAACTTGTCATACTGGCAGTCTTTCTTGCTTTAGTGAGCAAAAAATGCCGGGTTTAAGCCATATTGGCATGGTGGACGAAGTTATTCAGGAACGTATTATCAATCCAACTGAGAATAGTTATACACATAAGTTGATCAGTCGCGGATTAAACAAAGTTGCACAAAAAGTGGGCGAAGAAGCGGTTGAGGTGGTGATTGCCGCTTTGGCTGAAACGCGTGAAGAATATTTGGGTGAAATGACCGATTTAATCTATCATTCCTTGGTGCTACTACATGCTCAGGGCATGAGTTTAGATGATATTGCCGAAGTAATTGCCGAGCGTCATCGTAATAAAACCGTAAGTCCATAACCAAGCATTATTATCATTTATTATCTGAGAAAATCCCAAGCAGGTCGTAATTCAAAACAATCAGGCAGGGACGCCATAGTGACTGTGGCATATGCTTGTATAGTCCTGCTTTAATTGCTGCCTCAGTAAGTAAGCGAGTATTTGCACCTGCGATTTTAAATTTGGGGCAGAGTTGGTTTGAGACTACTGCCGCAATTGTTCCACGAGAGATATTAAGTATTTGCGCAATTTGGTCTTGAGTCGCGCCATTACTTAGTAAAAATAAAATTTCCAGTTCGCGATTAGTGAAGTTATTTAACTCATCAGGCTTTGCTACTTCATTGGGCGAAGAGATGTGCCCTTGAAATCTTAATACATAGCTTTGAATAGAGAAAGATTGGATGGCTACTACTTCGCCATCTGGGCTAACAACTGGTGCATATGTCGTGATATAGGTCAGAAATTGATTATTATATGGCAGCATATCAATGAATTGAACAACTTTGCAAGAATTAAATACTATTTCTTGTAATGTTACGAGTTTTCCCACATATGTGTCGATTTCCTTTTTAAGTAGCGTCGAATATGAGTCTTTAAAAATTTCGGCTAATATATTTTTATTTTCAAATTCTTTAAAACTGTATCCAACTAAATCTTCCCAACTATCCATTCCTACAGATTGCGCAGACTTATTCGTGCATATCTCTATTTGATGCTGGCGGTTAATGATCAAAGAGTAGATATCTTTGTCAATCAGAACGTTAAATTCGGAAATGATTTTATTTTTGAGGTAATCATTTTTAGTCCTAGAGATGAGTGGTGGATTTTGCATAATTCTCTCACATAACTATTTTAATTATCACTATTATATGTGATTTTGGGTTTCGCTAGGATATAAATTGGAATGATTTTTAGTCAATTTACATCTTTTAGGGTATCTTTATATTTGATAGTCAATGTTATGGTTGATTAGTTGGATCTAGGTTTACCTCATCAAAAGTGATGATTGTTGATCTGTTTTGCTTTCGTTATAATTCGGATTGTTCGGGTTCTTAACTTTTCTGAGGTGAATTATAAATGAAAAAGCAAATTATCAGTAATATTTTGGTTGGTGCTGGATTAATTGGCAGTATTGCAATTGCTGGTTGTACATCAGGCGGTAGCGGTACAATCCCAACAAGTCCGGCGACTACGCAGGTTCAGTTTTTAGCTGATGGTAGTGCTCAACTACCAGATGGAACCAAGATTAAATTATCATCAAATATTTTGAATATAGACACAAATCACATTGCTTCAACAAAGGTGAGCGTGACTGGAGCAACTTCGCTAGATAAACTTGGTTTAAAGGCTGTAAGCTCTAATCCATTATCTTCAGCAACATTAAGCAGGCAATCCGTAGGTGTTGATAGATTGCAAATTCAGTCAGCTGCTGGTAACGGCATTGGACAAATACAGATTGTTGCAACGGGTTTGGCTGGTTCTCCAGTGGTTGGTTTGGCTAGTGTGAATGTGGCACAAGGCTCAATGATTAAAGCATCATATATTGATATGTCTGCTTCAGGTGCAGTAGCATTGATTCAATCTGGTGGCTATAAAGCTGCTAATGTATTAATCTTTGGCTTTGCAGATACTAGTAGTTCATCAATTAATAGCAGCTATTTAACGATAATTAAGAACGCACTTAATAGTGAATCTACTGGCACAGTTAACCTTTTAAGTATCGGTGGTGCTACTGGTTCAGCTAGTGATATGACTGATACAGCAAAAGTTGTTAGCAATATCAGTGCTCAGATTGAAAGTTATAATAGCCAGTTATCTACTGCTAAGATTAACGGGGTTGATTTAGACCTTGAAGGTGGATTTACAGCAGATCAAATTAAAGCTCTTGCTAAAGGGTTTAGTGGTTTAGGCTATCTAGTGAGTGTTGCACCGCAGATATATTTATCTAGTGGCAGTACAGTTGATAGCAGTAATCCGAGTAATTTGGTCTTAACTTCTGGTTCACCGAATTCTAGTCAGAGTAATTTTACACCAGCAATTGCAAGTGGTTATGTTGACTATGTTTTTGTTCAGACTTATAATACCCCAAATTGGACAATCGATGGGTATGCAGAAAGTCAGGTTGGATTTTATAAGGCTGCAGCAAAAGCGCTAAATAATAGTACTAAGTCTGATTGTTCTGCTTATGCCAGCAGCACGACAAGTGTATGTATTCCTGAAGCAACCAATTTAGTAATTGGAACAGTTTCTAATGCTGGTGGTGCGTTTAGTTCGGCGAATATGTTTGGTGTAGCACCTGGTACATCGTATAATCAAAGCTCGATTTTGACTCAGTTTAAGACCAGTATTGATGAGATGATTGCTGATACTGTGAATTACAAATATTTTGATGGTGTTATGATGTGGTCACTAAATACTGACTACGATCCAACAGATTATGGCGATGATTATGCAGATAAAGGAGCTTTCAGTTCTATAATTTATGGAGCAGAGAGCGGCAGCACTCCAAGTGGTAAATATTTTATCTTACAGGTTTCTAACACAGGTGATGGTACTGGCAGCTATCCTTATGCAACGGTTAGCTTGAATTTTGGTAGTGGTAATTATGAGTTTGGCGGTTTAAGCTCAACAGGTAAAGAAGTTGCGTTGGCTGCCGGAGCTAGTAAATCATGGGGAACATTGGCATCATCACAGGATCCAAACACTTCTTCATATGTGACTGATAGCAATAATTTAGATTTATTATTTGTTAATGCAAATTCGATAACAGTTTCAAAACTATATATTAATAAATATAGTGATGAAAATAAAAGTAAAACTCAGCAAGAACCGTGTGCAAGTACATTAAATACTACTACTTTAGAGGCTGGACATACCTATAATGTAATGGTTAACCCGACTTATAATTCGTGTGCACTAGAGCAAGTAAATTAAATTTAACCAAGCCCCTTGCTGTTTAGTAAGAGGCTTTTCTTGTTGTTCTTATAACTATATACTATAAGAATAAAATTAAGCCCCTCAATTACTGTCAAATAGCTGAGGGGCTGTTTAATTCAAATATCTGAGTTTATAGATATTTATTTATAACGATCAATTGAATCCTGAACTTCTTTAATCGCTGCTTTAGCATCTTCAATACCAGATAATTTCACCCATTTACCTTTTTCAAGTTTTTTGTAGTTTTCAAAGAAATGAACGATTTGTTGGATTTGAAGCTCTGGTAAATCTTCAATTTTTTCAACTTCAGCATACATCGCGCAAACTTTTTTAGTCGGAATTGCGATAATCTTCGCATCAACACCGCTTTCATCTTCCATGCGTAATACACCTAGTGGACGGCATTTAATCATGCTGCCATGTGCTACTGGGTATGGAGTAATTACAACTACATCGGCAGGATCTCCATCTTCAGACAAAGTATTTGGAATGAAGCCGTAGTTAGCAGGATAAGACATCGCAGTACTAACAAAGCGATCAACAAATAATACGCCAGCTTCCTTATTCATCTCGTATTTTACTGGTGCAGCACCAGCAGGGATTTCAATAATAACGTTAAATTCTTCAGCAGAACCGATTTCAATATTTTTTAAATTCATTAAGAACTCCTAAAAAAGTTTGTAAGATGTATAATTATACCTTGGAATTATCCATAAAAGCAAATATACTAATCGTCTTTAAACCATGTGCTTTGTCGTGACTTAAAAAAGATTCGTCATGTACATTTGTGTACACATCCTCATCTTTTTTTCGACACTTAGCGCTCAAGGGTTAAATACTTCTAGTCTATACAAAAAAGCTCTTGAGAGCGCACAAAATAAAAGAGTAGGTGTAAAATGTTAGATCGTGCAATCGTAGAAGTCGATAAAATTTTTAAGAATTTATTCCACAAACCTTTATCCAAACGTCCGCATCCTGATAATAGCATTCAGGATGGTGAATTTAGCGATGCAGAACGTAAGCATATTATTGGTTTAATGCGAATTAATCATTGCGGTGAAATCTGTGCTCAAGGTCTTTATCAGGGACAAGCAATTACCGCTCGTGATCAAAGCAATAAAGATGCCTTTGCTCATGCTGCTTATGAAGAAGTTGAGCATCTGGCTTGGACAGAGCAGCGTATCCATGAATTGGGTGGTAAAACGAGTCTGCTTAATCCATTATTTTATGCAGGAAGTTTAGCTATTGGAATTAGTGCTGGACTTTTGGGGGATAAATGGAATCTTGGATTTCTTGAAGAAACAGAAAAGCAAGTTGAAGGGCATTTGGCGGATCATTTGGAAAAATTACCTGCACATGACAATAAAAGTAGGGCGATCTTAGAGCAGATGAAAGAAGACGAGATTAAGCATGCACATATGGCACATGATTTTGGTGCTGCTGAATTACCTGAAGCTATTAAGAAAGCAATGACTTTAAGTTCTAAAGTTATGACCAAAGCAGCTTATCATATTTAATCTAAGTGTGGATGCGATGAGTAGCTCGAGGTTTGCGACATTAAACTACCAAAATTAAATCTATCTTCATATAAGACATGTGTTATCCCCTAGCATCTGCGGTATAATTCGGTATTAAATTTTTGGATGGAGTCATGACTATGCAGCAGTTACAAAGTATTATTGAAGCGGCGTTTAATAAATTACCAGAATTAGACAGCAGCGATGCTCAGTTGCGTCAAGCAGTCGATGCCGCTCTTGAGTTACTTGACAGCGGTAAGGCACGGGTTGCTGAAAAAATCAATGGTGAATGGGTGACTCATCAGTGGCTGAAGAAAGCGGTTTTACTTTCATTTAGACTTAATCAAAATCAAGTGGTTGAGGCTGGCTTTACCAAATTCTATGATAAAGTTCCGCTAAAATTTGAAAACTATAGCGAAGCAGATTTTGCTAATGGTGGTTTCCGGGTCGTGCCAGGGGCTTTGGTGCGTAAAGGCTCATATATTGCCAAAAATGCGATTTTAATGCCTAGTTATGTCAACATCGGTGCATATGTTGATGAAGCAACGATGGTTGATACTTGGGTTACGGTTGGTTCATGTGCACAAATTGGTAAAAATGTTCATCTATCAGGTGGTGTTGGTATTGGTGGTGTACTAGAACCACTACAGGCTAATCCTACAATTATTGAAGATAATTGCTTTATCGGTGCTCGCTCTGAGGTGGTTGAGGGCGTGATTGTCGAGGAAGGCTCAGTAATCAGCATGGGAGTATTCATTAGCCAATCAACGCGCATTTATGATCGAACAACTGGTGAAACTTATTATGGACGTGTTCCGGCGTATTCAGTAGTAGTATCAGGTAGTTTACCTAGTGCAGATGGTGGTCATTCTACTTATGCGGCAATTATCGTTAAGCGGGTGGATGCAAAAACCCGTAGCAAAACTTCAATTAATGAATTATTGCGTGCTTAAATTGTGAATTTGATTTTTGCTGCTAAATCATTGCTGGTAACTCGTGCTGCTACTGGCGATGGTTGGTATTTACCAGATAGTGCGCAATTACAGAACTTAAGTTATCAGCCAAGTCTGATTCAGGTTGATGGTATAAATATTTTGGGTTCAATTAGTCCTGATGTTGATTTAAGCTTGTTACCTGAACTGCGCTTGGTTAACCTCCGTCAAGCATTAAATTTCTTTGGCATGGAAATGATTGAAAAGATCATTCATGCTGAACAAATGCTGTTTTATCAAGAGACTAATCGTTACTGCTCAACATGCGGACAAGCAACCAGTTTATCTACTTTAGGTAAATGGTTGCATTGCGGTCATTGTGAGCATGAGATTTATCCGCGAATATCTCCAGCAATGATAGTTGCAGTTACTCATGGTAATAAATTATTAATGGCGCAAGCCAATCATTTTGCTCCCGAAATGTGGAGTGTCTTAGCCGGCTTTTGTGAAGTTGGCGAGTCATTGGAACAAACCGTGCATCGCGAAGTCTTTGAAGAAGTCGGCATCAAAATTAAAAATGTTCAATACTGGGGTTCGCAATATTGGCCATTTCCCAATTCGTTGATGATTGCATTTACT
The DNA here is from genome assembly GCA_003963245.1 of Neisseriaceae bacterium. Classification (GTDB taxonomy): domain Bacteria; phylum Pseudomonadota; class Gammaproteobacteria; order Burkholderiales; family UBA11063; genus Aquella. The sequence continues at coordinate 98,647 of RXJX01000009.1, read as the reverse complement.
GCTGAATATGAAAGCGGTGAAATTGTTTTAGATACCACTGAAATGCGTGCAGCTGGGTTTTTTGCCAAAAATGAAATCCCCGGACGTCCTTCGACCCATCTTTCGATTGCTAGTCGCCTGATTGATGATTTTATCGCTAAGCACTAGAAATTTATAATGGTGCAGAAATGAACCAGCAGGAAATATTAACTAATCAACCCAAACAAAAAAAATATGTCTATTCAAAACTAAGCTATCTATTGAAAACCGATGATATTGCTGAAGTTATTATTCTGGTTGCATTTATTACCCCAGATGGTTTATATCTGATTTTGAATGAATTGAAAGAGCTACTTGATAAACAAGTGAAAGTAGTAATCATTACTGGGTTTATGAATAATTTTAATAGCCCACGCGTTTTTGAATTTTTGCGCCAGATTGATAATCTAGAAGTGCGTATTGCTGATATTTCTGGTTATCATCCCAAATTATACGTCGTTAAACATAAAAATGGGCATTCATCGTGTATTATTGGTAGTTCAAATCTTACTAATAATGCATTGCGACGTAACTTTGAAACTAATATTTATCTCGAGTATTCTCAAGATGCAGTGATTCCTCAGCAAATAGATGAAATATATCAGCAAGTTTATGCTGAATCTCAAGTATTGAGTGCTGAATTACTTGAGGAATACCGAAAGAAGTATGAGCTGACGAGAGCTAAATTAGAGAAAGCTATCCCTAATACTACTGAAACTCTAGTACCAAACAGTATGCAGCGCAAAGCTTTGACTGCACTTGATGAATTACGCAAGCAAAAGCAAAATAAGGCGTTGATCATATCTGCCACCGGAAGTGGTAAAACTTATTTGAGCGCTTTTGCTGTAAAAGAGTTTGGTGCTAAGAAAGTACTTTTTATTGTTCACCGCGAGAGCATTCTTAATGCTGCAATCCATAGCTATTCTAAAATCTTTCCCCAACTAAAAGCTGGTAAATTAACTGGTGAACTAAAGCAGTTTGCTTCTGATTTCATTTTTGCTTCACTACAAACCCTACAGAAAGATGAATACCTCTATCAGTTTGAGGCAGATCACTTTGATTATATAGTTATTGACGAAGTTCATCGTGCTGGTTCTGCTGGCTATCAAAAAATTCTTAAACATTTTCGCCCAAAATTTCTATTAGGGATGACCGCTACTCCTGAGCGCAGTGATGATTTTGATATTTATCAATTATTTAATCATAATATAGCTTATGAGATTCGCTTAAATGAGGCGCTTGAAGAAAATCTGGTCTGTCCTTTCCATTATTTTGGTATTTCTGAATTGATGGTTAATGATAGTTATCTGGATGATTACAGCTGTTTTAATCAATTCAATTATAATGATCGGGTAAAGCATATTATTAGCAACCTCAAGTTGTATGGACATGGTGGTAGTGATAAGATGCGCGGTTTAGTCTTTGTTTCACGAGTTGAAGAAGCGAATGAATTGTCTCGTTATTTTAATTTGGCTGGTTATAAGACGCTAAGTTTAAGTGGTGCTGACGATGATTGTGCTCGAGAAAACGCAATTCAGCTTTTAGCTAATCAACTATATGATGCTAATGGCAAGCCACAGGAATATCTTGATTATATTTTTAGTGTTGATATTTTTAACGAAGGGATTGATATTCCTTGCGTTAATCAGATCGTTTTATTAAGACCAACGCAATCTGCTATTGTATTTATCCAGCAGCTTGGACGAGGGTTACGCAAAAGCCCAGACAAAGATTATTGTGTGATTTTGGACTTTATCGGTAATTATGCGAGTAGCTTTTTAATTGCAGTAGCATTGTCAGGAAATAACTCATATAATAAAGAGGACTTACGTTCATTCGTCAGCGAAGCTAATTCTTTAATTCCTACAAATGTTTCTGTTTCATTTGATCGGATTGCTCGTGAACGGATATATAAATCTATCAACAATATTCAGATTAATCGTAAGTTTATTAATCAAAGTTATCAGGAGTTAAAGAAAAAATTAAACCGCGTTCCAGAGTTGGTTGATTTTCGTGTACATAATTCAATTGATCCCAAAATTATTTTTCGTTACCAAAATCAATCTAATAAAATCTTGTATAACAATTACTACGAGCTACTCAATTATCATAATGATAGTGTAATTACGTTTTCAGATAGCAGTTTGGCATATCTTAATTATATTACTCAAGAATTATTTTTTGCGGCTCGCCCAGATGAGTTATATGTGCTGTTGAGTTTAATTGAAGGGTGTAATGATGAGAGCCTAATTTATGCCAATTTAGCTAGCGAATATGGCGTTCAGATTAGTAATCAAAAGCAAATTGCTATTCGTAATATTTTGACTCTTGTAACCAGTAATGCCTTGCAAAAAAAATATCAAGTAAGTTTGCTTGATGCTGATGATAATCAATTCAGATTGAGCACTGATTTTAATCAGAGCCTTGAAAATCCAGATTTTAAAGCATTAGTTTTACAAACGATAAAGCTAGGTTTAAGTTATTTTGAAGAATATAAGCCAGTTAGTAAGGATAATGATTTTATTCTTTATAACAAGTATTCGCGAAAAGAGCTGGTTAGATTATTGAATGTTAATCTGTCGATGGAAACTTCAATTTATGGTTATCGAATTATTGCCAATAGTGTACCGATTTTTATTACCTATAAAAAGATCTCAGCCAGCCAGATGAATGCCAAATATGATAATATTTTTCTTAATTCACAAGATTTGGTCTGGTATTCTCGTCCTTATGGCGCCACAATTTCTCCCGAATTAATGAAGATTATTAATTACCGAGAGAATAATCTTAAGATTATGATTTTTCTTAAAAAAAGCGATAATGAAGGAGGCGAGCATTACTATCTTGGTTTGGCAGATATTCATAGTTATCAGGAAAAATCTCTTGCTAGCGAGAACGTTATGCAGTTTATCTTGCGTCTAACAACGCCACTATTAGACAGCTATTTTGATTATTTTGTGAATTAATCACTTTGCTAGTGCTTTAAAGATAAAGTTTTAGCAGAGCGCTGTGGTGCTTATGATTATAATGGCGCTTGATTTTTAACTACAAAGTACTATATAATAGCAAGGATAGCTACGTTTTTTATTGAGGAAAATATATATGAACAACTATTATCAACAGCAGCAATATGCAATGGCAGCGCCATCAGCAGAGATTCGCCAGCAAGTTTTGAAGAATACTTATTTATTATTAGCATTATCAATGATTCCAACGGCAATCGGCGCTTTGATTGGGGTTAATATGTCATTTGCCTTTTTATTGGGCAGCCCGATTATGGGTACATTGCTTTTAATCGGTGGAATGTATTTCCTAATGTTTATGGTACAGAAAAATCGTAATAGCTTTGCTGGAATCGTGTGGTTGATGGCATTTACGCTTTTGATGGGCTTGTTATTGGGTCCGTTATTTCAGGTGGCGTTACGTATTCCAAACGGTAGCCAACTGATTTTATTAGCGGCAATATTAACTTCAGCAGTATTTTTTGTGATGAGCGCGATTGCTTTTACAATTAAACGCGAAACTCCGTTTTTGACTAACTTTTTGGCAATTGGTGGAATTGTAATTTTAATTTCAATGATTGCAATGATTTTCTTTCATACGCCAATGATGCAGTTAATCTTGTGTGGTGCATTTGTTATTTTCTCATCTTTGATGATTTTATGGCAAGTTAACCAAATCATTATCGGTGGTGAAACTAATTATATTTCTGCAACATTGAGCATTTATGTTAGCTTGTACAATTTGTTTACCAGCTTGTTACAGATTATTATTGCATTGTCTGGTAACGACAGAAGATAGATTGTATCTGCTCGGAGTAAAATAGCAATAACGTCGTTGTAAGGCTCCTTATGTACTTATCACGTACACCGCGTCGCCTTACGTCTAGTTCTTGCTGTTTTATTCCGGCAGCTACTGCGGATACTTGTTTATGTTTGAATCTAGAGAATCAGACAATTCAAATTTGTCTTATGAAGATCGTCATTTATTGACGGTCTTTTTTTCTATCTTTATCTAAAATCAGTTATAATTCGTACATGAAAATAGTTCAATATCCCAATAGTAAATTTAAACTCTACCAACCTTTTGAACCAGCAGGTGATCAGCCAGCTGCAATTGCCGGACTTGTCGAAGGTTTAAACGATGGTCTGCAGTATCAAACCCTCTTAGGGGTTACTGGAAGCGGTAAAACCTATACCATGGCAAATATAATTGCACAAACTGGACGTGCCGCCTGTATTATGGTACACAATAAGACGCTGGCAGCGCAGCTTTATGCTGAGTTCCGTGATTTCTTCCCTGAAAATGCAGTCGAATATTTCGTGTCTTATTACGATTATTATCAGCCGGAAGCTTATGTTCCACATAAAGATTTATTTATTGAAAAAGATTCGGCGATAAATGAACATATTGAACAAATGCGTCTGTCTGCCACCAAAAATCTTTTAGAGCGTGAAGATGTCATAATCGTTGCTACCGTGTCAGCCATCTACGGTATCGGTGATGAAGCTGCCTATCAAAAAATGATTCTACATGTTAAAGAAGGCGAGAAATTAACTCATGCGGATGCCATCCGCCAATTAGCTAGTATGCAGTACCAACGTGCCGATGCCGAATTTAAACGTGGTACTTTTCGGGTGCGTGGTGATACACTAGATATTTTTCCTGCTGAGTATTATGATAAAGCGGTTCGGGTGAGTTTGTTTGATGATGAAATTGATGGTATTTTTCTTTTTGACCCACTGACTGGTAAAGTTGAGCAACGTTTAAGTCGCTTTACCGTATTCCCATCTTCACATTATGTTACACCACTCGAAACGGTTTTAGCTGCTTGTGACGGGATTAAAGTTGAGTTGGAGCAGCGAATTAAAGACTATGAAGCAATTGGTAAAACCATCGAAGCCTATCGGATTAAACAGCGCACCGAGTTTGATCTCGAGATGCTCACCGAGATTGGTTTTTGCAAGGGAATTGAGAATTATTCGCGGCACTTAACCGGTCGTGCACCGGGTGAACCACCACCAACTTTGATTGATTATTTACCACTTAATAGTATTTTATTTGTTGATGAATCTCATGTAACAATTCCCCAGATTGGTGGGATGTATAATGGTGATCGTGCGCGTAAGCAAAATTTAGTTGAATATGGTTTTCGCCTACCTTCTGCGATGGATAACCGTCCGCTGCGCTTTGAAGAGTTTGAAACTCGCATGCCACAAACGATTATGGTTTCAGCCACTCCCGGGAAATATGAGACAGAACATCAGGATAATTTGTTAGAACAGGTGGTACGTCCAACTGGATTACTTGATCCAGAAATTGAAGTGCGGGCAGTAGAGCATCAAGTTGATGATTTGCTTTATGAAATCGGTCTGCGCAAGGCTCGTGGTCAGCGCGTTCTGGTTACCACACTTACGAAAAAAATGGCAGAACGGCTTAGTGAATATTATACCGAAAATGGAATTAAAGTCCGCTATCTGCATTCAGACATTGATACTGTTGAGCGAGTAGAAATTATTCGAGATCTACGCCTTGGTGTTTTTGACGTTTTAGTTGGCGTAAATCTTTTGCGCGAGGGCTTGGATATGCCCGAAGTGAGTTTGGTTGCGGTTTTTGATGCCGATAAAGAGGGTTTTTTACGTTCAGAGCGTTCGTTGATTCAAACTATTGGTCGCGCGGCACGTAATAGTGAAGGATTAGCGATATTCTATGCGGCTAAGATTACCAAAGCCATGCAGTTTGCGATTGATGAAACCAAACGTCGTCGTGAGAAACAGATTGCCCATAATCTTAAGCTCGGAATTACACCACAAACGATTATTAAACCGATTAATGACATTATTGATGGCGTCTACAAAGAGCAAGAAAAGCAAAGTTTTGAAGTTAAGCTCCCTGAACATTTGACAGAAAAAGAAATTACCAAATTAATTAAGCAATTGGAAAAGAAAATGAAGCAACATGCGCTTAATTTGGAATATGAAGATGCCGCGAAATGCCGTGATGAGTTAAAAGTATTGAAAGATTTGTTATTTAAGAATTAGAAGGTGAAACAATAAATTATGCCAAGTTTTATTATCGGGGTAGCCGGAGGGTCTGGCTCAGGTAAATCAACCGTTACCGAACATATTGTTAGTGCGATTGGTAGTGAGCAGGTTGCGGTGATTATTCAGGATAATTATTATCGTGATTTAGCTCATTTAACGCCAGAACAAAGACGTAAAGTGAATTTTGATCACCCTGATTCGTTTGATTGGGAGCTGATGCTCAAACATATTGATGATCTGGCAAACGGTTTACCAATTGAGATGCCAACTTACGATTATGCTCGCGATACCCGCAAAGCAGAAACTGTGACTGTGTTACCTGCACCGATTATTGTAATTGAGGGTTTATTTGCATTGCTGGATGTAGATATGCGTAAATACATGGCATTACGAATTTATGTCGATACTGCCGATGATATTCGCTTTATTCGCCGTTTGGAGCGCGATATTACTGAGCGGGGTAGAACTACTGAGTCAGTTATCAAGCAATATTTGGAATCGGTTCGCCCGATGCACCGTCAATTTATCGAACCGAGCAAGCGTAATGCACATATAATTATTCCACATGGGGCGAATAAAGCAGCTCTAGAAATGATTGTAGCCCGGGTTAAAGCAGCAATTAATAACGACGAGCTGTCAGTTTCAGCTTATTTTGAAGAAGTGTAGGAAGTATGAAACCTTTTATTATTGGGGTAGCTGGTGGTTCTGGGTCTGGTAAATCAACCGTAACGGAGCAAATTATCCATGCTGCAGGAGCGGAAAGTGTAACTGTATTTATGCAAGATAACTATTACTTAGACCTCTCACATTTGACGATGGAAGAACGGGATAAGGTTAATTTTGATCATCCTGATTCCTTGGATTGGGAACTAATGGAGGTTCAGTTAAATGCTTTGGCTAATTGTGTCCCAATCGAAATGCCACAATATGACTTTAGAACACATACCCGTAACGCAGAAACTAAAACAGTGGTTCCTGCGCAGATTATTATTGTTGAGGGGATTTTTGGGCTTTTCGATGATACCATGTGCAAACAGATGGAGTTGCGGATTTTTGTGGATACAGCAGGGGATATAAGGTTAATTCGTCGGCTTAAACGAGATCTTGCCGAAGGTCGTTGGCCTTCTGTTGATAGTGTTATCGATCAATATAGCAAATTTGTCCGTCCAATGTATAAGAAATTTGTTGAGCCAACTAAACGCAATGCACACATCATTATTCCACACGGTTCTAACAAAGCTGCAATCGAAATGATCGTATCGCGGATCCACTCGGTGCTAAGTAAGCATCAGATTAATCTTGATGATGATTTATTTTTTGAAGAAGAGTAGTCAGATATTTATCGTCCAAATCAAGAAATACCAGCAACAAAGATATGAGTTTTATTCTGTCAAGCAAAGAGCTATGATTGTTTTTAGATGCTTATTACAATTCAGGACTTATTTATGGTAGATAATGGCACTATCTAAATTGATAGTGCCAATTAAATTTAGATTGTGTATCTCTTATTGCTGAACGCAGTACAAGCTTTGTAATTGGTCGCAAGGCTGATTATATGTGGTACCAAATGAGACATAATTCCACCAGATGGTGGTATCACTACTCGATCCATAACCACCTGTTCGTGTACTAAGTGAACTTGACCAAGCCGAACAATTTTTAGTCGTTGATGATGTAGTATTTGCCGCCGACCCCCCTGTCCAGATCAATTGAGAAACTTGAGTGCCATCGCGATCTCTATTAATTGCATGAGTTAAGGTATTATTGGTCGTACCTGATGCAATTAAATTAGTTGTTGTCGCTGTAGCAATGGTTTCATTCATGGTTGTAACATAAGTTGTGCCGATGGTAGTAGCATTATTACCTTGCAACAGAGCTTTCCAAGTTGCACCTGCTATATTAGTTTTGCTACCGCTCGTGGCATCACTTTGACAGATTGTATCTGCATTAGTAAAAGCCCCGAATCCACCAGCAGACCCGCTGGTACTAACAAAGATCATTTTAGTTGCCGGAGTTGCTACGACTTGAGCATAAATTGTCCCGGATAACACTTGGGATTGTTGTGTGGCGCTGCCAGAATTTGTCCAGTACATCGTGAGAGATGACAAATCTAGATCATATTCTGCGGCTGCACTCGTGTCTAGCTCAAAGATTATATTACAACTACCAGCAGTTCCAGCAATTGTAACTGGGTTTCCAGATGTACCACAGTTATTGGTAGTCATAGTCCAACCATTCGGCTGTACCCAGTCCACGTAAAAATTATTTGCCGCTCCAGTGCTATTATTGGAAATGGTATAAGTTATCGTTGGCGCAGGAGTTGTTCCTTCGGTTACGGAAAATTTACTACCTGATGTGCCAGATCCAGTGGTAAATGTATCGCTACTCATTACGCCAGAAAGACTTGCTGGTGGAATTGGAGTGCTAAGTTCTGTATAAATAATCCCCACTCCAGTAATTACTTGATCTAAATAAGTACCACTAGAATCTACCCAACTTGCAGTAGAGTTATTTAAGTTTAGCTCATGGGAGCCTGCCACTGTACTATTTAGAGTATAAGTATCGGTACAATTACCACCATTAGCGGACATGGTAACATTCTCACACCCATGATTAGTTAATGTCCAACCGTTTATTGGTAATGTTGAGTTGTTAGTAGTAAATCCGCTTGCGCTAGTAGTGGTTGAAGTATTGACATAATTTATGCTTAGAGTATAACTAGTGCTAGTATTGCCGGTATATGGTGATGCGCTTGTTCCTGTACCGCCCATAAAGTTATTTGCTGATATGCTATTGATAAAAGTGGCGCTAGGAGCGGCAGTAACTGTTCCAGTAAATATCACATCTGCAGTACTGATAGTTGTAGCTCCAGAATATGGAGTATAACCGACATTAAAAAGAGCACTTTTATTTCCGGCACTGCCATTTGGAGCTGGCCCAAACTGAGTTGAAATAGTACAAGCGTTACTTCCCGATAGATTTGATAAGGTTCCACCAGTAATACATGTCCCACCAATGACCTGAAATAATGTGGGATTGGTTCCCGCTAGGTTGAATGCTAAGTTAGTTGCCTCTTCATCACCGCTATTTATAAGTAAGTAGCCAATCGGGCTACTTACAGCCAAGTTATTGCTAATAATTGAGCTATAAGTTTGTAGAGAGTTTGGCGTTAGTGTTAAATTGGCAGTTGACTGTGTCACTCGATAGTTAACCACCGCTGTTGCGGGTGTGGCGGTAGTGTTAACATTATAGTCATAAGCAATACTAATTTCTGCCGAATTTTGGGTTGTTACGGTGTTATTTGTGTATTTTACGGTTAAATCACAACTTGCTTTGGGAGATAAAATATTTGTAACGTTATTACCAATAATGGTACAACTATTTGAGTTTCCATTGCTAATACTGAAATTAACAGGTAAGTTTAGAGTAAAGTTTTTTTCCTCGCTGTTACCACTGTTTGTGATTGTAAGTTGGCGCTC
>RXJX01000009.1:0-89056 GCA_003963245.1 Neisseriaceae bacterium | reverse complement strand
TGTTGGAGTAGGTGTTGGAGTAGGTGTTGGAGTAGGTGTTGGAGTAGGTGTTGGAGTAGGTGTTGGAGTAGGTGTTGGAGTAGGTGTTGGTTGTGGAGTTAGATTTTGTTCCACTACAGCGCTAGATTTGACTTCTTCTTGCCCGTTATTGTAATTTAGAGTTGCTGCTCCACTGGTTGCTGGCAATGCTGGATTTTTTAGTTTAAGCGTTGCCGTGGTTATTTCTCCACTTTCTAAGGTAATTGGGTCAAACACTATCTCAATATTAGGGTTTGTTGCTACAAAGCTTTGTAACTTTGATAATGAGTCACCACTGTTAGTAAATGTTATTATCTGCTGAGGATCTTTGCTAGTTAGATAGACAGCTCCTGGTAATAAATCGGTGATACCTACTTTTGTAGCGGTGGTTAACGTACTTGCTGCGTTTGAAGTAGCAACTACTGTTATATTGCCATCGTTAGTAACTTTTTGGGTTTGAACTTTAATGGTTTGAGTTATCCCGCTACTGGCAGCAACTGGTAATAAAATACTAAAAGTTGAACCTTGAGTGCTGCTGATACTTCCGCTAATTATCTGCTGATTGGGTAATGGATTATTGTGACTATCGACTAGTACTATCTTATTAAAGTTACCAGTGTTATTTGATGACACAATTCCACTGACCATGACGTATGGTACTCCAGCAATTATAGTATGGTAATAACTTAAAGTTATACCATCGGCTCCGGCAGTATCTGTATAATAAGCTTGCTCAATTCCTACTGGTAAGGTAGCTGTATTTGTTCCTTGTCCGTGTTTGTTTAGCATTGAATTATCATTACTTGCCCTAAAACCTAGGCTACCAGCAATGGCACCTGCAGCAACATTGAGCTTGATATTACATCGACTATTTGCAGGGATTATGGCACAATTATCAGCAGTTATTTGATCCATATTTGTTACAGTGCCACCACCAATTTGATTGGTTAAATTATAGTGTAAATTTCGTACTGCGATATTGGTCGGGTTTATTATTGCTATGTAACCACTACTGGTTGCGGTTGTTTTACTGTAAATGATTCTAGGTGCAATTATTTGTAATGCGCTGGCAGAGCCATTATCCTCTGCCTTATTACAACTGCCGCTATTGCTACAGGCGGTAAATAGTAATCCAGATAGAGCCGTGATCCCAATTTTTAGATATTTATTCATTAGTTTTTTCCTCCTATATTGTGTAATCAAAAATATGAGCCAATCATAAAGTATATTCATAGCCTTTGAATCTTGTATTTTATTGCTGCCTACGCGGTATCGTTTTTTATCTGTCCCCCGTGTTCAAAATCAAACATTATGAGTGGATGAAATTGGTCGTGCATAATTAATTCTTATAATTTATTTATCAAATGGGGTACAAGAGCTGTAGTTATTCGTATCGATTTAACTTAATAGTTCAGCTTATATTTTATCATAAACTAATCGATTAGTTAGTTATTAATCAACTGATTGGTTAATTTATGCGATGATATAATATTGAACATAATAATACTATCATTTCATGATTTTTGAGCTTATGGTAGAATAGATGCTGGAAACAATCTAAAAAAGCTTACTTACTAAGGCATTATTTGTTATATTGCTAGTTAACTAGCTTTAGCGATTATTGGCTTGTGAAGAAAAGAGGTGGTGCTTGGCTAGAAATCAAACACGTGATCAATTACTTGATGCTGGGGTCAAACTATTTGCTGAATATAATTACGATCAAGTAAGTAATAAGATGATTACTGACATTGTTGAGGTAAATAGTGCAATGGTTAGTTATTATTTTAAAAGCAAAGAAAAGTTTTATCAAGAAGTAGTCCGGTACAGCTCAGATTTAATAATTGATAAGTTTGTCAAATTTCAGCCATCCAACCTTGAGACAGCAACTAAAGATGAATTAATTGAGTATATTAATTGGGGCTTAGATGTTTATTTAGAAGCTTTTTTCAGTAATGAGGGTAAAAAATTTGCGATTATTTATCAACGTAATTTAATTAATACTAATAATGACATACTAAAGGAATATAACCGACCAATTGACGATGTCACTAGTCGGTATATTCGGTTATTTAGTGTATATTACAAAAAAATTGAACATCCTGAAATTAACCCAGTATTTACAATGATAAAGATTGCTAGTTTAGTCTACTTCATGATATTGCATGAACAGACGTCAGAGGTTTTGATCCCAGAGCAAATGAGTGCAATGAAAGATTTAAAAGAAATGCTGCTATCTTCAGTAGTTAACGTTAGTTCTAGTTAAGATTTTATTTTGTGTATAGAGAGCTTTTGGTCATTTGCCAAAACTAGGTTAGTAAAGTTTCATGATATTTCTAAAAGTACATTTACTTACATCTAAAAGAATGCGAGTTTAGGTTCAATTATCGAAATGATAATCTATATACTATAATGAAACCTCTGCACATAAAAATAAATTAGATAAGTTACAATAAATTTGGCTGTATATTAGCAAATAAATGTTCTTAATGCGTTAAATAATAAGGCAATTAATTTGCATTTAACAACAATTTTATCTAGAATAAATTAATGTGCAGAGGTTTCATAATATTAAAATTGGTTAGAAATAATCCGCTTTGATTGTCCACACCTTAACTAATACTATTTTGGGAGCGGTCAACTTGAAAGGTAATATGGATAATACACTGATGAAGTTAGATAAAGAAACTTATACTCCATTTATGTCGAATTATTTACAAAGTGGTTGGATGAAGCATATTTGTGAAATTACTTCGGTCTCAGTTGATAAAAACAGTATATTAGCCTATGTTGACATTTTAGGCTATAGTATGCCCGATGACGGTATTTATCATTTTACAGCAGATGTCGCATTTAGAGTTGTTAGCCAGCTTTTAATGATACATACAGGATGGTCGTTTGATTGTCAAAAAAAGATTGGTGAGTCTTACTTAAGGGAATACAATTCTACCTATAATAAGAAGATTAATAAAACTTGTGATATAAAAGTATTAGGGACAATTAATGAGTTTAATATAAAGAAGGACAAATATGCTATGTTAAATGCTACTTTTGATATTGAAGAAGGTTCGTTTATTATAGATATATCAGGAAGTATTCCAATTGCTGAGCTTCCTTAGCAGGGTAACATAGCTTATTATTTGAATAAGATGTAATACTATAGCGGACTTTATGTTTAAAACCCAAAATTTAACATTGCGTGCATGGCGCGACATAGACATTAAATCTTTCAGAAATATGATGCAAGATTTAGAAGTTATGGAGTTTATTCCTCAGGAGTATATGATATGTGGAGATGCGGCTAGTAATATAAAACTTTTCAATGAACATTTAAATCAGTTCGGATATACTATTTTTGCTTGTGAATTAAAAGAAAGCGGAGAATTTGTAGGCTGTGCAGGAGCATTGCAACGCAGTGTTGATGAGCAAAATACCATAAAAGAAACTATTATCAGCTTTTATATGAGTAGGGCGTACTGGGGATTAGGTTTAGCAATTGAAGCAATCCAAAAATGTTTTGAAATTATTTTTCAAGATTCTTGCATCGATTCCGTTGTAGGATATACATCAACATTAAACCTTAGGTCACAAAAAGTCATGCAAAAACTAGGTATGAAGAAAGTTCAAAATATCACTTTGTTACACCCCAAATTGCCACCCGATCATCGATTAGCTCCACATGTAAAATATTGTATTTCTAGAGGAGAATATAGAATAAACTTATTAGAACTACACCAACCTTTATGATAGGTATAATACTCGTATTATCCACTGTACTTTGCAGTTGAGGCTTTGCTTTTCTTATTCATTTAAGCTCCAAGATATTTTCGTAATCTGAATCATAATATTATATATATTGTCAATGTCTAAGTCATATATACCACTAAATTACCCTAAGTCTGAAGAGTGTTATCTAGTTTTCTAACTTTTTATCAAGTTTTTTTGTGGTCTAACATACGGTTTTGTATCATGGTTTCAAAATTCTGTGTCAAACATTCTAAATCTTTAGTCATGTTGCTTATTTCAACGCTTACAATCAACTCTTGGGTGTTTTAATGCTATTGAAGAAATTCACTTTATACATTTAAGAGGAAGAAATCATGCGAATAACAACTATTCAGAAAAACGTTCTCAGAGCAGCACTATTATCCGTACTAGCAAGTACTATGCTAAGTGCTTGTGGTAGTGGTGGTTCTCAAGCTAATCAAAATGCACAGGCTACATTGCAACAAAGTGCACCATCTGGTATGATAGGAGTTTTTTACAGCGATACTCAATTTAAGAATACATTAACAGTAGCTACAGTTGAGAGTAGTATTCCATCCATTAATGGCGCTCAGGCTTTAAGTTTAAGCGGTCTGTATTATGCAGCAACAACCGGAACATATAGTTTTACTACTGCTGCACAGGGTTCAAGTATATCTATCGCTGGACAACCAGCGCTTATTAATGGTATAAGCAATCCGATACAGTTAACTGCAGGTCAGTTATATCAGGTAGTATTAACGTTAACACCAATTGGCAGTGTACCAAGTATTGACATAACAGACCCATCAGGTAAGAAATCAAGCTTATTACCAAATCAGTTTTATCTTCCAGCTCATGACTACTCTCGTAACAAAATTACAGTTCAGACAGCTACAAAAGGTAAAGTAAGTCTTCAAGCTACCACTAGTAGCAACCCTTGCAGTAATCCATCTGATCCGCAGCTATCTTGTGCTGGAGATGGAATCCCCAATGATTGGAAAACCAATGGGTTTATCGCTAAAATAGTAAATAATGTTCCGCAGTTATTTAAAGCTAATCCTACAGATCCTACACAAAAAGGTTATCCAATTTATTACGCCAATTATGCTGCGGCTAATGGCAAAACTATACCTGACTATTATACCGACTATGAAAAAGTGATGGGACTTACTCCAGATAATATTAATGTTCCAGTTGATCCGTTGGTAGCTATTTTTCCTAACATTATAGTAAATGTAAGTAATGTAGATTTGCAGCCTGTTTTCTCATCAAGTCATAGTGTATCGCTAAGCCATACAGATACGTCTCAGTTTTCAAAGCAGTTGTCAGTTGCAGTTGCTGTGTCACAAGATGTTACAATTAGCCCTGACCCACTTCAAGATACTGCAAAAAGTAGCGTCTCTATTACCACCACAGGAACTTGGGCTTGGGGTAATAGTAGTTCTGATACAGGTTCATGGGCTGATACTGTTGGAGCTGATTCTAGTCATGCTGCAAATGTAACGGCTAATTTAAACTATGTAAACATAGGTAATGCGAGAGCTAGTAATGTAACACCAACACTTTCAGTTTTTGTTGGTCCAGCGCTATATGCAGCTTATAGTGGAAATGCGCTAGAACAGACAACGTTAATGCCAGGAGAAATATCGCCAGCGGTGACGTGGGGAAGCGACGGTGCTATACAACTCGGTCAAGATCTTCTAAATCAGTGGCAAGATACTGGAATATTTAAGATTAATGCAAATCAAGTTGACTCTCGTCCTTCTGATGTAAAAAATGGTATTCCAACTGTGAATATGGATCCTGGAATTCACTGGCAAGATTTTCAGCCACAGATTGATAACGAGACCTCACATATATTGCTACAGCTCCCCGGTGTGATACAGGATCGTGCAGTATTTGTATATTCTACAAGCGAAACCTCGGTTAACCCAAATCTAAGATTAAATCTACGTCAAGCATTTATGCGGGCATTTAATGCCACAGAAAGTAATGGCGTATTTAATTTTACTGCGAGTGGTCAGCAATTTAGTATTCCAGAAACCAGTTTAAACGTTATTGGTAATGAATCAGCCATTGCAGTAGCGCCTACGCAAACTGCGCTATGGAATTTACCACTACAGAGTAATTATGCCTTCCATATTGCGCCAGCAGATCATATGGATTTAAATGGTTTGCGTTTTTATTATGATAATTCCGCAAATCCTTTACAGGGCTTTAAAACTACTACTGATAGTAATGGTATAGAAAGATATTTCCAAAATGGTCTTCCAGTTACTGGGCTAGTAAATATTAGCAACTATTCAGGTTCTATCGTGAATTTAGGTAATGGAAAAACAAATAGTACAATTACACCAAATACTTCTCGTGTATATTGTATGTATAATGGTATCTCATCAGTTATTACAAAAGATAGTAGTACTCAAACTTGGTATTATTGTTCTGGTCTTGATGCGAATGGTCGTTATCTTTCATTTAGTGATGTGCCGGGTATTGTAACTGCATCATCTAGTGGCAGTGGAATTTATCAATATTTCACAGCTGGTTCAAGCTATAATTACTATGAAAGTTCAAGTAGTGGTATCCTGCAAACTGGAGAAATATCAGAAAATGGCTTATGGTTTTATTCTGATCCTGCATCAATGCAGATAGAAAGTGGGAATATATTAACCAATACGGGCGCTTACTATAACTATGATGGCAAAGGTGGTCGTA
Source organism: Neisseriaceae bacterium (assembly GCA_003963245.1). Taxonomy (GTDB): domain Bacteria; phylum Pseudomonadota; class Gammaproteobacteria; order Burkholderiales; family UBA11063; genus Aquella. The sequence goes on along the minus strand of RXJX01000009.1, from coordinate 82,579 downwards.
CTATTTTGAGTAAAGATGAAGTTACAATAAATGGTATAACGCTTGATCAATTAACACCAAGTAGTTTAAGTATGGTTCCAACAAATACTAAAGCTTATACAATCAGCGTATTGAATAATAATCCAGCTTTACTAGGGAATCTTACCTCTGTAACTGTAGGTGCACAAGATGAATCAGGCAACACGCTTTTAAGTACACAAACTTATAATTGCGATGGTAATAGTTCGTCATGCACGGTAAACATTGCAAATATAAACCCACTAGTAACATCCAAGTCAATTATTATAACAGTTAGCGATCGGATTGGTTTGTACCAGAGCGATGCTAGAACACTAACTATTCCAGCTAATATCAATTTCAGCATCCCAACAAATGCAAATGTAACTGATATTTCCTATAGAAGTTTATTTGGTGGTACTAATAATGCGATTCATGTTGCTTTTGACTTAAACGGTAAAAGCTATTCTCGTGTTTTACTACCAGGTGGTCAATACAATATTGATCAATCTGCAGGTCAAATCGTAATGACCAATGCTGCAGACTGGGAAACTAATTCAACAATTAATCCATTTATATCTCCGTTAGCTTTACCAATGACAGAGTTTGTGGTGACTGCTTCCACCAATGGGAATATAATGGGATGTGGTGATGGTACTGCCGCAGATGCTTTATCGAATCAAGGGCGCAATGAATTAGCTGCAGCATATAATTGTTCGAATTGGGTTAATGGATTACATGTTGTACTTCCATTTCCAACCAAACTTTATGTACCTGTGAGCGCCAATTATGAAGGTCATAAATACTTTGCAGTATGGAATTCAATTAACTACAAAGGTAATTTCGCAAATGGCTGGAGAGCTGATCAATATGGTTCACCTTTGAGCGACAATGAATTTGTTGTTCCTTATGATATGAATAGTAATTCATACAATCCTAATGCTTATATCAATGTTGGTGGGTATAACGTGTTTGCAATGGATCAGAACTCTTCCTACATTGACTCGACAAACCCTGCAGGAGATGATTTATGGTTCCGTACTTGGAAATAGTATGCTAAATAAAATAGGTTTAGTTTTAGTGTAACCTGTTGTTTAAAATTCCTCACAGGATATGTGAGGAATTTTTTATAGAGGTCGATGTATTAATGTCAATTTTTATAAAGTCTAAGAAATATGATTTTATTGATGGTGTAACATTCAGTATTATATCAAGATTTCTAAATTCCATGTTATGAATTCTAAAATCCTTGTTTTGCTATTAGTGTTGACATTTATAATGACTACTGGACTATTTTTGATGTATAACCAGAGGAGATTAGGTGTACATCACTTTAATATTTAACTTAGTCGCCATCGAGTACGGCGTAATCAATGTAAAATTTTAATAAAGGTAAAAAATTATGGATCAAAACTATATCAGCTATGGAAAATTTGCAAAGTTCTTGCATTGGACTATGGCAACGCTTATTTTATTGAATTATATTCTTGGTCTGACACTGGAAAAGAGTAATTTATATAATTTTCATAAACAAACTGGGTTAACAATTTTAGTCCTGTTGATAATCAGAGTTATCTGGCGGTTGACTAGTCCTTACCCTGGAGCAGTTGAATCTTTATCAACTATGGAGCGCTATGCGGCAAAACTTGGGCACCTAGCATTATATTTGTTCATGTTAGCAATTCCTCTATCAGGAATCCTTATGGTTAATTCATATGGCTACCCATTGAAGTTTTGGGGTATTTTTACCTTACCTGCAATAATAGGTGCTCAATCTGATTCTGCTAGTGAGTTAATTAGTAAGGTTCATGAAATACTAGCTAATGTTATGATTGCATTTGTTGCACTTCATATTTTGGCAGCACTAAAGCACCACATTATAGATAAAAACGAAGTACTATTAAGAATGATTCCATTTGGACGCAAAAAATAAGGAATGTGATTCTTCTTTTTAGAAATTTGTTATAAACTAAGAGTAGCTTCTCATTGTTAGTTATTTGAGTGATAAAAACTAGATAAGTTTATCGAATACCTAGACAAATTAACTGCAATGAGAAGCGATAATACAGATGAAATTATAAGGTTGGTATTGTGTTAGATGACATTGCATTATTTATTAAATTATGCCAAACAAAAAGTATTAAATTATGTTCAGAATTAACGAATATACATGCTTCAACAATTAGCAAACGTATTTCTGAGCTGGAAGCAGACCTTGGAGAAAAGCTTGTTATCAGAACATCCAAGAGGTTTGAGCTAACTACTTATGGCGACCACGTATATAAAAATTGCAAGCATATTCCATTGTTTATTGAAAAAATTGTAAATACTCGTGAAGATATCACTTCGTATAGTAAAGCGTGCGGTACTGTAAATGCAGCTCTTGGAACCCTTGTTTCAAATAGATTAATTTGTCCTCAGATACATAAGTTTTTACAGAAATATCCAAATATTAAGTTAAATCTCAGCTTTTATCCTTCCATCAGAACTTGGTTAGATCCTCGATTGGATTTAGTATTATCAGTAGATCATATTAAAGGTGAGAATTTAGATAACAGATTTTTACGCCATGAGTATATTGGGCTATATTGTACTAAAGATTATGCAATCCGTAATGGACTACCCCTAACAATAGATGAGCTTTCCCAACACAAAATTATTGGGTTGGTTGATCATGATTTTAAACCTTTAGAATATGTGAAATTCAGACATCGCAATACCAATGATGAATATCTTTTAGATTGTACTAATAATCAACTCAATATGGGCAATAATTTTCATACAATTCAGGTTGGTTTAAGTGGTAATTATTTATTTGGTGCACATGAATCGTTAATTTATGATGAATTACGTAATGGACTATTATTACCTGTGTTACCAGACTGGTATGCATTTGAGATAGACTTTTATATTGTTTCTAAAAAGAATATATCACGTGAGGGGCAGTTATTTATTGACTTTATATATGAGTGCATGCGCAATACTTCAATTAGTTAGTCCATGGATCCATCTAATAACGAACGCTAAATCATAGGCATTCGGATTATTCAAAAAATTTTTCTAGTTCAGGCAAGATGATTTCGATTAGATTTAGTTGTTGATTTTGGTAGTGGAATATTGATTTGCGCTGCCAAAATAGTTGTTCGGGCTGATATTTGTGTTGCTGAAAATAGTTCTGCAGGCGCAGATCGTTGATGATATTACTATGGATAAGGTCTAATTCCATATTGCTATTGCGAGTTACAGCTGAGCCATTGGCAAATAAGAATTTACCAATTGGTGTGGTATTGGCATTTTGTAGTAATTTTGTAAAGAAATCATGTTCAAGTAATGCATTACTACAAGCCAGTACTACCGGAATCTGGTTAAGGTTTAGAGTGATATAACGATGAAAGTGATCGCCGACAACTCCTTCATAGAGTAGTGTGACAGATAAGTGCCGTCCGAGTGCTTCAAGTTGTTTAGTCATCGAACCACAAGAGTTGAGTAATTCTTCAAATTCAGGATGATTTGGGTAATCAAGCAATGGTTTAGTCATTGTTGTAGGTGATTTGAGCAAGTTCATAATTTTCCAGATTAATTGCAGTTAGTTTACGTCCCCAAACGCAACCAGTGTCCAGTGAAATATAACGTTCTTCATGGAAGAAGCCGAGGGCTGCCCAATGTCCAAAGACAATTTTTTTATCAATGCTTGAATTAAATGGAGTGTTGAACCACGGGGTTAAATGTTCCGGCATATTTGCCAAATCGCCTTTATAACGATAATCTAGCGCAAATCCATCACGTTCTAAGAAGCGCATGCGAGTGCAGGAATTAATCGCAAACTTCATTTTTTTGAGGCTGCTATGTTCACTATCCCAGTAATTAGGTTTGTTACCAAAGATGCTTTCGATGAATTGAGCGTAGTCGGCAGATTGCAGATGATTAGACACCGAATGATTGATATGAAGTAGTTCGTTGAAATCCATTTGCGGATAAATTCCGGCATGAGCTAAAATATATTGATTATCATGGTATATTAAAGGGCATGATCTGAGCCAATCAATATACTTATTGATGTTTTTATCACGAATTACATCGCTCAAAGTGTCATCATTGTCAAGCTTTACTAGGTGATTAAAGCGCGCAAGCAAATAAATATCATGATTGCCAAGTACAGTAATTACGCTATCCTGATTTTTATAGATCCATTTGAGTACTTCGAGTGAATGTGGACCACGATTAACCAGATCTCCGACTAGATATAAAACGTCTTTACTTGGGTTAAAATCGATTAGTTGGAGTAGCTCCATAAACTGCTGGTAGCAGCCCTGAATATCACCTATTGCGTAGCGTGCCATCTAAGCCCCTTAAATCAGTTACAATACCGTACTTTAATATTCATAGTAAGATATACTCGAAATATTTGATTCTGGAGCGCGAAGTATTGATAAAAAAGACAAGGATGTGTACGTAAAAGTACATGACGAGTCTTTTTTGAAATACAACAAAGTTCAAGATTCAAAGATGATGAGTACTTTAGTAGAGCAAAATTTTATCATATATGCAAGAACTTCTTAATAAATTAAACACTCCTCAGCGTGAAGCTGTACAGTACTGTTCAGGACCACTTTTGGTGTTGGCTGGTGCAGGAAGTGGCAAAACACGGGTAATTACCCATAAAATTGCCTATCTGATTCGTGAGCGCGGTATGCAGGCGAAACATATTACGGCAATTACTTTTACCAATAAAGCGGCTAAAGAGATGCAAGAGCGTGCAACTAAGTTGGTGAACGGTTTGGCAACGCGTGGTTTGACCATCTGTACTTTTCACGCTCTAGGATTAAAAATCCTTCGTGAAGAAGCTGCAACACTAGGCTATAAAGCTAATTTCTCGGTGCTGGATAGTTATGATAGCGGCAAAATTATCAGCGATTTGGCGCAAACCACTGATAAGTCTTTGATTCGCAGCATTCAAAGTCAGATTTCACTGTGGAAAAATAGTTTTATTAACCCCGATGCCGCAGTAGCTAATGCCAAGGAGGAATTTGATCGGGTGGTTGCCCGCATTTATCAACAATACCAAGATACACTAAAGACTTATCAGGCAATTGACTTTGATGACTTAATTAAATTACCAGTGGAGTTATTTAAAAATAATTTGGCAGCATTGCATAAATGGCAGCTCAAAATTCGCTATTTACTGGTTGATGAGTATCAGGATACTAATGTTTGTCAATATCAGCTAATCAAGATGCTTGCAGGCACGCAAGGGCAATTTACTGCGGTGGGCGATGATGACCAATCCATCTATGCTTGGCGTGGTGCTGATAGTGAAAATCTTCGTCTGCTAAACCAAGATTATCCTAATCTTAATATCATTAAGCTTGAACAAAACTATCGCTCAACCATTACTATCTTAAATGCTGCCAATCAGGTAATCCAGAATAATCCTAAGTTATTTGAAAAAAAACTATGGAGTGAGTTTGGTACTGGTGAAGCCATCCGGATTATTGCCTGTCCGAATGAGGAAGCTGAAGCAGATATGGTAGCACGTAAAATTATGCTTCATCAGCTAAATGCGCAACATAAATTTTCTGACTATGCAATTTTATATCGTGGAAACTATCAGTCACGGGTTTTAGAGCAGGCACTGCGTAATTATAAAATTCCTTACACTATTTCAGGTGGGCAATCATTCTTTGATAAAGCCGAAATCAAAGATATTATGGCGTATCTTAAGTTAATTCTCAATGACGATGATGATACTGCGTTTATTCGTGCGATAACCACGCCTAAACGGGGAATTGGGCAAGCTACTCTAGATAAGCTATCTAATTATGCGACTAAGCGCGGGATTTCGCTTTTCGCGGCATTATTTGAAGAAGGTTTTGCTGCTGAATGCAACCCAGCGCAATTAGGCAATGTTTTAGATTTTGGCAATTTTATTAATGATATTCAATTTCGCCAAACTAAAGAACCCGCCGGAGATTTACTTAATGCAATTTTAAAAGCGATTGAATATGAAGCCTATCTCTATGATTGTGAAGAAGTTAAAGCTGCTGAGAAACGTTATGCTAATGTAGTTAGTTTTGTCGAGTGGTTAGCTAAAAAAGGTGAGAATGATAATAAAACCTTACCTGAGTTGATTCAGACGGTTTCCTTAATTAGTTTACTTGAAGGGCAAAACGAAGAAGAGCCTGATGCGGTGAAATTAACGACCCTTCATGCATCTAAGGGACTGGAATACCCCTATGTTTTTTTAATTAGCTGTGAAGAGGGTATTTTACCGCATCAGGAATCTATCGCTCAGGGTACAATAGAGGAAGAGCGACGCTTAATGTATGTGGGAATTACCCGAGCACAGTATGAGCTGACCATTAGTTATTGTGAGCAACGTCGAAAAGCTGGAGCGGTAGAAACCCGTGAGCGTTCACGTTTTTTGGCTGAATTGGGCGGGCATAACATTATTGACGAAGCCAAGCGTAGGTTTGAGAAAATTGATGACAAGGCGGAGCTGGCGAATAAATTTAATTTATTAAAGGCATTATTAAACAAAGCTTGATTGTCCGACTCATTTAGTATACTATAATGCCTATACTCAATCAGATTCATCATGCTAGGTTGTTGACAAGCTTCTCACTTACTACCAGTGAGCTTCGTCGCTTGTCGCCTACCAGCCTTTCGAATCAGTTTGAGTATATTTTTGGAGAAAAAGATGAAAGATCAACCAATTTTATTCATAATCCCCGGAGCTTGTTCTTTGGGTTCGCAAATTACTTTAGAGTGGTTAAAAATTCCTTATCAAGTGGGGATTACTACTCCTGAAATCAGGCAAAGTGAACAATTCCGCAAAATTAATCCAGCAGGTAAAGTTGGTGCGTTAAAAGATGGTGACGTAGTTGTCGGTGAGAATCTGGCAATTTTACTTTATTTGGCAGATAAATATTCACAGAGTAGTGTATGTCCATTACCTAGTAGCAATGATCGGGCGTTAATTTATCAGTGGTTGTCTTACTTATCTTCTACATTACATCCGGCATTTCAGCATTTTAATTATCCAAATCGTTTTGTTGAAGATGGTTATGCCGATAAATTTCGTGAATTAGCAGAAGCTCGTTTGCTCGGAATATTGCAATATCTTAATAACAATTTATCCGAGAGCGGATTTTTCTTACCAACTGGTCCAACGATTGTTGATGGACAGGCTTATGGTTTATTGCGTTGGTGTAAGAAACACAGTCGCGGAGAAAATTTGGTAGATTTAACTGCATTTCCTAAGATTCGCAACTTTTTTGCTTTGATGGAACGAGATTTGGCAGTACAAAATGCGTTATTAATTGAGCAGGAGCAGTCGCAAATGCTTAAAGATAGTTTATTTGCTGGTTATTTTGAGTTTGGATAGAGGTTAAATATGGGATACAGAACATCATTGTCAGATTATATCAGTGACGAATTAAAACCAATGTTTAAGAAGCAATATCTGCGTGAAGATATTGGAGCTTCAATTGCGGTGGCTTTTGTTGCGATTCCTTTGTCTTTAGCAATTTCATTTGCCACTGGGGTTGGTGCTGAAGTTGGTTTGATTTCGGCAATTGTCGGAGGTATTTTGGGTGCATTATTTGGTGGATGCCGATTAAGTGTTACTGGACCCGCTGTTGCGATGTCGGTACTTCTTGCCGATACGATGGCAAATTTTGGCTTTGCTGGTCTGTTGGTCTCAGGGCTAATTTGCGGTGTATTACAAATTATTTTTGGCGCTTTAAAGCTTGGGCGAATTGCCAAGTATATTCCCTTGTCGTTAGTTCTTGCCTTTACCGCAGGTATCGGATTTTTATTATTTTTTGAGCAGCTCCCACATATTTTTCAAATTAAAGAAGCTAATACCAATACCGTAGAAACGACTATTCGCCATGCGCATCTTTATCTAAATCACATTAGCTCAGCTGGAGTTTTTTTGGCAATTTTGACGATTGCTTTGTTGAGTATCGTTCCTCGTTATTTACCACGCGCATATGCTTTTGTTTTTGCTGTATTGATTCCGATGGCGGTGGTTAAGTTTGCCAGTTTGAATGTTGCTGTAGTTGGAACGATTCCACATGATTTGATTCATCCTGAGATCATTGATTTTGGTATGATTAGTGATTGGCATAAGTTATTATTGACCGGATTGGAAGTATTTATTCTAGCTTCACTAGAAACGCTTCTTTCGAGTAGTGCGGTTGATCTGATGGGTAAAGGTGATTTACATAATCCAAGTCAGGAATTAATTGGTCAAGGTATTGCCAATATCGGAACCTCGATTTTTGGTGGGATTCCGGTAACTGGTGTGGTTGCACGTTCTTCGGTGAATGTATTGGCTGGTGCTAAAACCAGACGTTCTGCAATTTTTCATGCTTTTATTGTCTTAGGTGTGGTTTATTTTGCGCCAAGATTTATTGAAAATATGCCTCTCGCAGTTTTATCTGGAATTTTATTAGCTGCAGCATTCAAAATGATGAATGTACGCCAAGTAATTGATTTATGGAAAAGTGATCGTCTAGATGTTCTGATTTATTTTATTACATTTTTTGCGATTATTGGCACCGATCTCATTAGTGGTATCCAAACAGGTCTTTTGGCGGCATTTATTATCGTTGGATTCAGGATGTTACGCACTCGTGCGGAAATTAAACTATGGACCAATAATAATGTATTACGAGTTGGTTTAACAGGGAATATTTCTTTTCTTTCCTATGAAAAACTTGCGAATATAAAGGAATTTGTACAGGAGCATAACGCTCTGCAATTTGTAATTTTTGAGTTTGCTGATTTGCACAATATCGATAGTGGCGGTGCGAAACATTTGATCAGTATTGCTGACGAGCTAACCGAGGCTGGTCTTAAAGTGGTATTTCACTCAATGAAGGACTATCAACAAAACATAATCAGTGCCAATACTTTTGGTGAAAAAAACTACTATATTACGATTACTGAGCACCAAATTAAAGATTTATTGGAAAAATTTGGTGTAACTCACTCCGCAAATGATGTACTCCGTCACGGTATTACTAAGTATGTCAGTCACTATGCACAGGACAATCAGCAGTTGATAACTACTCTTGCTCAGGGACAAAAACCACATACGTTATTGATCACCTGTTCGGATAGCCGGCTTAATCCAAACGCATTCTTCTCAGCTAATATTGGTGAGATATTTATTGTGCGCAATGTAGGAAATGTTGTTCCGCCGTACATGCCGGATAATATTTACAGTGAAATTGCGGCTATTGAATATGCAGTTGCTGAGCTGGGTGTTCGTAACATAGTAATTTGTGCGCATACTGAATGTGGAGCGGTAAAAGCCTCGGTTGCAACTGGTGATGATAAGTTGGGATATATTGGCTTGGATAACTGGCTTGGTCTAATCAAAGCGGGCTTTAAGCTTAATAAACCCAAAGACGCTGCTGAAGGGGTGCGAATTAATCTCTTGCATCAAGTACAAAATCTCAAAACTTATCCAGGAATAGGGGAAATGATAGCAAATAAAGAGCTTACGCTGAATGCTTGGATTTATGATGTTCATTCAGGTCACATGCTGGAATGGAGTAATGAGAAACGTGATTTTGCTCAGATTGTGTGATAAGGGCTAATACACTAAACAAAAGCCGTATCAATGTTGATGCGGCCTTATTATTTAAGAGTAGCTTTTAGCTCTTTGGCATAACTTCATTGCAAACAATCAATGTTGCATAGCCGCTAAAGTTAAGCTTACGCATTTGGTTGGGAACAATCAGATGATCACCTTTTTTGATAGTTTGTCCGTTAAGGATTGCTTCACCTGTGACTACACTGATTAGTAAATAAGCAACGTTTAGTGTTAACTCTAATGTACCATTAATTTCCAGTTTACCAACCTGAAAATGTTGATTGTTTGTGAGACTGGTGAATACTGCTTCAAGCCCAAGATCACGTTGCTCTAGCTTGGTTTTTCCTTCTTTATGTGGTGATTTGATCACCGTCAATGCTTTGTCTAGGTGTAATTCACGTAAATTACCAGAAGCATCACGGCGGTCATAATCATAAAGGCGATAGGTTGTATCTGATGATTGTTGTACTTCCAGAATTAATGTCCCTGCACCTAGGGCATGAACTGTACCAGTTGGTACATCAAAAAAATCTCCGGACTTAACTGGGACATGCTTTAGCAGCTTATCCCATTCGCCATCTATTACGAGCTGTTTTAACTCATCAGAATTTTGTGCGTTATGTCCATAGATTATTTTGGCATCTGCTGTTGCATCCAGAACATACCAGCATTCAGCTTTACCCAGATCATTTTCAATTAGTTGTGCAAATTCATCATCTGGATGCACCTGCACACTGAGATCATCATTAGCATCCAGAATTTTTACCATCAAAGGAAATTCGCGAGGCTTATCGTTAGCAAATAGCTCAGGATGTTCATTCCATAATTGGGAAAGAGGCATTCCTGCATAAACACCATTACGGATACAGGTTTCACCATTTTTATGGGCACTGATCGCCCAGCATTCACCAGTTTGATTGCTGCTTAAGGCATAGCCAAAGTCAGTTTTTAATTTATGCCCGCCCCAAATTCGTTCTTTAAAAATTGGTTGTAAAAATAATAGTTCCATTATAAGCTTCTCTTATATTTGTAGTGCTCAATTATAACAAACTAGGTTCTGTGAAGCATACTAATCTTCTCTAGTTGGGTTGATAAGCGTGATTGAATCATATTGTGAGACAAGCTTATAATCTTTAGATTCGTTTTCTGTGAGACATTTTATGCTTAATTTATTATTTGTGTTCATTGAAATACTACAACTACCTAATTTTAGATAATCATCCTTTTGTGCAAGATAAACATCTATTAAAGCATCTTTATGAGTGGTTTTATCATATAAAAAGGGTTGATAACCGCCATATTTATCTTCAAAACGATAGTAACCCTTTTTAAATATAGGCCTTGATGCTCCAATGTTAATATTTTTAGGCGGTACCAGATTCTCAACCTTAAATGCAATAATCGAACTTTCATTTGTGTTTACAATGAAACTACGGAATGAAATTGCAAGGAAGCCAGTTGGAACTATACTTATGTTTAGTAAAGAATCGTCATATTTCTTTAAAATATCTACCGAAAGATTACCAGTACATTTTTGAGTGTAATATTCGCCATCATTAACCTTGCTTAAATCACTGCTGTTAACGGACTCACTACAATAAGGCATAAATTGTAAAGAAAATAACTGGCTACCTTGGTATACCCCACTAGAGCAACTCATATTTTTTCCATAGCTGGTAAAAGCATATGAATTTACATTTATACCTGACATGGGAAGATTTTGTGCTCTGTATCTTTCATAAGTTTCATCATATTTAACTATTTTCACTGAGCCACTTTCAATATTAGCATAGCTATCCAGATAAATATTACAGCTGGCAAAGGCATTAAAACTGGTTAAACAAGAGAGTATCAATAATTTTTTCATTTTATCCTATCTTATAAATTGAAATTTAGCAAAGCGTAACATTAACTTGCGCATCAGTATAACGCAAGTTAATCGTGTATTACGGCTTAGGTGTCAAAGCTGTTTAATTTAATATAGGTTTTTCTTCAATTCAAGGGTACCATTGTTCCAATGCAACCAAACATCGAGAGTTTTACCATCTTCAAGGGACATGCTGACGACGCTGTTCCCATCATTTTTCTTAGTGACACATTTTCTGTTGGTCAGACACTGTAAGCCAATTTCTTGCGCACTCCCCGACCTCCAGGTCTGTTTTGTTGCATCATTAAATCCAAATGTAACCCAACGGTCTGCCCATTTATTGTTATTATTATCAGATACTGGTATAGACAAAGCATTTGTAACTGCCATTTTCCAAACAGATGGAGATCGGTGGTTATGAGGCTCATTAGGCTCATACATCCATTCCCATTGCCAGCCGCGCCAAATACTAAAGTATAAGGTTTTATCGCTAGTTTTTCTTAAAAAATACATAGGCTTTCCTGGATATCCATCTGCTCTTCTTCCTCCTGTTGCCGCTTCCCAAGCAAAATCTTCTGCTTTATTGCGAGAAATACTATAATCAGTATGCCAATAAAAATATTGTGTTCGTGCAACATCAGTATTTCTATCATTAATTTCATAAACCCCATAATCCGACGGAAAAAAGGCTGATTTTACCGCCACTGGTTTAGGTAAGTAGGAGTGATCTGCTGATATATCAGCTGCGTAATTATAATAAGGTTTTTCACTGACTACCAGCCCCGGTAAATCTGTGGTTACTATTCCTGCTGTACCAGCGGTAAACGCGCCATTTTCTATGCTTAGCCATTTCATCAGGGTACTATTACTATATGTAAAAGCAGTACTAGTTTTATCAATATTGCTGCCGACCAAAGAACCCAAAACATTATTTACCTCACCGCCATCTACACCATAATAGTAGCGGTTTGTAATCAGATTCTTATTTGCATCATTTCCAGATTGGGAACAGCTGGTGACAATATATTTGTCTTCATTGCTTAATGCTATTCCTGCATTGTTAAGGTACCATCCAACTATCCCATTAACTCCACTTGGCATTGATTCCTGACAGTGTAATGGATTGCCCGGTGCATTTAAGCTATTTACTAGCGTTTGATCCAATCCTTTAGTTGGCGCGATATATGCTTGAGTATAGAACTTATTGACATTATCTAAACTTACTGCAATGCCGCTTTCTAATTTGCTTTGCGCATCTGACCAGCGAACTCCATATGGATTAACAAAAGAGGAACCAGCGTCTGTTTTTGTATTTATGGTTCTAATCTTATCAATCGTTCTTAATCGTGCCATCTCAATAATAGCTGCTGTTTGAGCGCCAATTGAAGCTGTGAGTATATTACAATAATTTCTTTTGGCGATTATGTCTCCAGAGATAGTATTTTCATTTGAGCATAACCCGTTAATCGCATTCTGGATAGCGTCAAATCTTGTATCGCTAGTCAAGATATCCAAATTAGTTTTGTCAGCAGTCATGTTATCAAGTAAGTTACGTAACGCGTAGTTTTCTCTACTATCTATGTCTATATTATCTAAGCCACCACGTTTTTGCACATAATCATAAAGACTCTTTGGTGAACTTTCTGGATGGTCAGGGTCGGCTAGATCAGCTAAAAAACTTTGATAAGGATTATAAAACGTATCTCTATCGTTAGTAAAAAGATTATCTAGATCACTCTGTGCATTTAGAATAGCCTGAGTAGTCATTATATCCTTCATTTCTTGGACGTTTTGAGTTAATGTGTCAACTGATTGTTGAAGAGCGTCTAATTTTTCATTCACTACTCTAAATGCTCCAGCAACATCAAATGTATCTGTACCACAACCAAGTTTTACTATTGCGCTAATACCGCCAAAAATGCCGCCAACGATAGAATTTAACCCCGATTGAGCTGCAGCTAATACACCAGTTGTAGCAGTGAGAGTATCCAATGCTTTAGTAACTCCACTTGCTGCAGCCATATCACACCCCATAAGAACTGGTGCTTTGAGCATTTTTGGCATTCCCGCGTTTGACGTTTGGTTAAGCACTATTGGCGTATCATGTTTTACCGCATTACTCAAGGAGGTATAAAAGTCATCTTCATTATGAATAGCACCGTGGGCTAGTTGTTGAGAATAATAGGCTCCCAACTCGGCAAACACGCCAATGTTTTCAGTTTTATTTTGAAAAATATTGGATAATTTTTGAAGTAAATCAGGTGCATTTACCTTTGGGTCATGTTTTTTCTCAAAAGCGAATAGAGCGTTAAATAAGTGAGCGCCAAAAACTGTGTTATTGGCATAAACCGTTGAATATTTAGATTTATAGTTATTAGATTGTAGAGATGACATCGAAACCAATTGATTTTTGCTGTTATAAAACTTAGCCAGCATTTTTTTATTGGTAATTAGCTTACGAAGATCTATATTGCAAGTGTGAGGGTCTGCGCAATTAAGACCTTTAGCTGATGTGAAGATTAGATTACCAGATTCAGCGACGATAACCATATGATCTATTGTACTGCCAGAATGATTAACAACCTGTAATACTTTCTGTGTTTCTTGCGCGCCATTTTGTGTCGCGCTTTGCGTAGAAGCATTAGTAGATTGGTTATCACTACCCACCTGATTACAAGCAGTCAGCGCCCCGCTGGCTAATAGTACGATTGCTAGTCTTTTTATTTTTTTATTATGTTTTAAAAGCATCATAAATCTCCCATAAAATTAGTAAGTTTAGTGAATAAATCCACTATCAAGATTATACGCTTAAATATTCGTGAAGAAATAAGTGTTTTGGAAATGATAACAAGTGTTTTAGAAACCATAATGTAGTACAGTTTATTATGGTGTAGATTATAGGTTAAAAAATCCTCCTTGAGGCTGGACAAGGAGGAGAGAAGATAATATTTGAGACAGTTTGGAGTACTGTGAGTTTTGGGCGATGACTAAATTAGTTGTGCTTCGGCTTGAACTGTTTGGTTTTGATCATTGATGTATTTGTATTGTAGTTGCCGAACTAAAGTGCCGCTCTTATTATTCACTGGTGGAGTATATTTTAAGTTCAAAATGCATTGACCAGCAGCCACATCACTACAGCTAAATGTCGTTGGACCGCTCCAGCCTGAATTATTACTACCAAGATCGGCTAAGCCATGCGTAATTTGTAAATTAGTTTTAGTATGAGCATTATCGCTGACAAAGGAAACCGTCACGGCATAGCTGGAGGTTCCCGGGATCTCTTTCATCACCGAGACGAAGGCGTTAATATTATTAGCTTTAGTACCTGCATAGTTTAATTTAATCGTAGCGGAACGCTTGGTATTATTTGCTGAGGTATAAGAGTAGGCTAGATTTAAATTGCTCATTTTAGTGCTGGTTGGGCTATATTGTAATGTTAAGATACACAGATGTGTACTGTCCAGAGTAGGGCAATCAAACTTAGTATTAGACCATTCCCTAGGCAGTAAGTCTAAATTATCAATAGTTAAATTAGTTATCGGATGTTTGCTCTGGAATGCCAGATCAACAGTATGCTTGCTGCCAACAACTGCCTTAATTTGGGTCGTATCATTAAGATTAGCTTGTGATGTCCCTATTATTACATAGTGAAGGTAGTCACAATCGTACACATTATAGCATTCAGTATAGTTATGGTCTGCGTTTGTTTCGGAACCGCAGGCAGCTAACACACCGCTAACCAGCATCATTAATATAAGGTTTTGATGTTTATTCATATTTGCCTCTGGTAATTGTTAATAATTAAAAAGAGCCCCTCTCAGAACTAGCCGAGAGGGTAGTGGGAGACATCATGCGAGATTCTAATTATCAATTCTGCAGTAGATAGTATACACAGAACTATACGCGACAAAATAAGTGTTTTAGAAATGATAACACGTCATTTGGAAATCATTATATAATACTGGGTGTTATTTAGTTAGAGTGTTTCAAAAGAGAAGTATTATGTTAGACGATATTGCATTATTCATTAAACTTTGCGAAGCAAAGAGCATTAAATTGTGTGCAGAGCTAACTAGAATACATTCTTCAACAATTAGTAAACGTATCTCGGAGCTTGAGTCAAGGCTTGGAGAACGCTTACTCATCAGAACTTCTAAGCGGTTTGAACTAACTGATTTTGGCAATCACATATATATGGGTTGCAAACATATTCCTTCGTTTGTTGATAGTATAATCAATACTTTTGGGAGTAATGTACCACATAAGGGTTCGTGTGGTACTATAAATGTTGCACTTGCATCAGTAATTTCATATAAATTGATTTGTCCATATTTAAATAAGTTTTTGCAGTCATATCCAAACATTAAATTAAATCTTAATTTTTATCCATCACTTAGAACATGGCTAAGTCCAGACATGGACATAGTTCTTTCCATAAGTCGCATTAAAGATGAAGATCTGGATAATAGGTTTCTTCGTCATGAATGTGTCAAATTATATTGCAATAGTGAATATGCAATGCGCCATGATTTGCCAAAGAGCGTAGATGAGCTCTCTCAACATAATCTTATCGGTGCAGTTAATCCGGACTATCGGCCTTTAGATTATGTGAAGCTAAGACATAAGAATACCAATGAAGAATTTGTTTTGGACTTGAGCAATAATCAATTAAACATTAATAATAATTTTCATATAGTGCAAGTTGGGCTAAATGCGGATTATATCTTTGGTGCGTATGAGTCATTAGTTAAAGACGAATTAAGTAATGGAACATTTTTACCAGTTTTGCCAGATTGGTATGCTTCTGAGCTAGATTATTATTTAGTTTTTAAAAAGAAAGTCTCTCAGGAAGTTCAATTGTTCATTGATTTTATTTGCGACTGTATGCGCAATGCATCGTTTCGCTAAAGATCAGTTGATAATCGTGTTTATCTAATCTGCTTTTGGAAACGCTGCTTTAATCTGTTATAGTGTTTTATAAATAAAAACCCGAAGTCATTAAAACTCCGGGTTTTTATTTATAATTGAGTACTTATTTAAGCTTAACTTCTTTGTAAGTCACGTGTTTGCGTGCTTTAGGATCAAACTTGGTAAGTTCTAATTTTTCAGTAGTAGTACGTTTATTTTTAGTCGTGGTATAAAAATGTCCGGTACCTGCTGTAGATTCTAATTTAATTTTCTCACGCATGATAATTACTTTCTAATTATTAGATAACAAGGCCATCGGCACGTAATTCAGCGATAACTACATCAATACCTTTTTTATCAATGGTACGTAATGCTGCGTTTGATACACGTAAGCGTACCCAACGGTTTTCGCTTTCAACCCAGAATTTACGAGATTGTAAATTAGGAAGGAAACGGCGTTTGGTTTTGTTGTTTGCGTGAGATACGTTGTTACCAACCATAGGCTTTTTGCCTGTCACTTGACATACTCGTGCCATAATCTCATCACCTTTTAAAATTAATACAAGCCCGTTATTTAAGCACACTTAACATAAAATTGCAAGTCTAATTTGATTTATTGCGGGCGGCGGTTCGTTGATAGGTAATAAATTTAGCAGTCAATTAACACTTGGAATAACGTATAATAATCACTTAAACTTTGATGGAGTATCTAATGATTCCTGTGATTATTTCCGGCGGCGCTGGTTCGCGCTTATGGCCAGTATCGCGTCAATCAGATCCAAAGCCATTTTTGAAACTTTCAGATGGTAAAAGTCTATTACAAAATACCTTTACTCGTGCACTTAATCTTGGACAGCCGATTGAGGGGGTAATTACTGTTACCAATGAAAAATTACATTTCAGAATGCAAGATGAATATCAGCAAGTTAATCCAGCTCAGGTAAAATGTGATTTTATTTTAGAGCCTTTTGGACGTAATACTGCGCCAGCTGTTTTGGCTGCAGCTTTATTTGCAGAGCAGAATTATGCAGAAGATGAAATATTGTTGGTACTACCAGCTGATCATTTGATTAGTGATATGGTAGCGTTTAGTGCTGCCGTTGCTGATGCGGTTGAGATGGCAAAACAAGGTTATCTGGTAACATTTGGAATTAACCCTGAGTATCCCGAAACTGGTTATGGTTATATTGAGGCAGATAAAGAGCAATCAATTGCTAATGGTTATGTAGTTAAACGTTTTGTTGAAAAACCAAACCTTGAACTAGCTACTGAATATATTCAGTCTGGCGATTATCAATGGAATTCGGGAATGTTTTGCGGGCAGATTAAGACGTTCTTAAATGAGTTTAATCTTCATTCCGCAAATGTGGTAAAGCAAGTTAGTCGTTGTTTGAAGGATTCTAATCTTGCGCAGCTTAATACTGGCAAGGTGCTGCATCTTAACCCTAAATCATTTATTCAGGCGGAAAATATATCTGTTGATTATGCATTGTTTGAAAAAACAGCAAAAGCTGCAGTAATACCATGTTCAATTGGTTGGTCTGATATTGGTTCGTGGTTATCAATTGCGCAAAGTTTACCGCAAGATACTGAAGGCAACGCGATCATTGGTGAAAATATCTTGCATAATACTCGTGATTGTTTGGTATATTCAACTAATCGGATGGTTGCAACTGTGGATGTGCATGATTTGGTGATTGTTGACACACCAGATGCATTATTAGTTGCAAATAAGAACCAAACGCAGGATGTCAAGCATATCTTTGAACGTCTCAAAAAAACACAGCATCGTTTATCAGATTTACATCAGACAGTTCATCGTCCATGGGGAACTTATACTATATTGGAAGAAGGTCCTTTTTACCGGATTAAACGGATTGAAGTAAAAACCGGACATGCACTCTCCAACCAGTCGCATGAGAAGCGCAGCGAGCATTGGGTGGTAGTTGATGGCGAAGCAACCGTTGTTCATAACGACAAGGTTATCAAGTTAACGGCGAATCAATCAACTTATATTCCGGCAGGGGATAAGCATCGTTTGATGAATGCCAGTGAGCAAAATTTAGTAATTATTGAGGTGCAATGCGGAAATTATCTTGGTGAAGATGATATCGTTCGCTATGATGATCTTTACGGTCGTAGTTAGAAATATTAACGTTAACAAATAAGGAACAGTTTATGAATAAATTAAATAATCTTTTGGCAACTAGTGATAAAGCTATTTTTGATTTGATTAATCAGGAAGCTGTTCGTCAGGAAGAGCATATTGAGTTAATCGCTTCAGAAAATTATGTATCTAAAGCAGTTTTAGAAGCTCAGGGTTCAGTCTTAACTAATAAATATGCAGAAGGCTATCCGCAAAAACGTTACTACGGTGGGTGCTATTATGTTGATCAGGTCGAGCAAATTGCAATTGATCGCTTAAAACAGATTTTTGGGGCTGAATATGCCAATGTACAGCCACATAGTGGTTCACAAGCTAACCAAGCCGTTTATTTTGCGGTATTAAAACCTGGTGATACGGTTTTGGGGATGTCATTAGCGCATGGCGGGCATTTAACGCATGGTTCACCTGTTAATCTATCTGGTAAATTATTTAATTTCATTAGCTATGGTTTGACCGAAGAAGAAGCAATCGATTATGCCGAGGTAGAGCGTTTGGCAATTGAACATAAACCTAAATTAATTGTGGCTGGTGCATCCGCATATTCGTTAGCAATTGATTTTAAACGTTTCCGTGAGATTGCGGATAAATGTGGTGCTTTGTTAATGGTTGATATGGCTCACTACGCAGGTCTAATTGCTGCTGGCGTGTATCCAAATCCAGTTCCTTATGCTGATTTTGTAACTTCTACAACTCACAAAACTTTACGTGGTCCACGTGGTGGGATTATTTTGGCTAAAGAAGAACACGGCAAAATGCTTAATTCTTCAATTTTCCCAGGGTTGCAAGGAGGTCCTTTGGAGCATGTGATTGCAGCCAAAGCCGTGGCTTTTGGAGAAGCGTTACAGCCAGAATTTAAAACTTACCAAGAGCAAGTTAAGAAAAATGCAGTAGCATTGGCTGAAACTTTAATTAAGCGTGGCTTACGAATTGTATCTGGTCGTACTGAGTCGCACGTTATGTTAGTTGATCTGCGTGCTAAAGGAATTACGGGTAAAGTAGCTGAAGAAGCTCTTGGTAATGCTAATATTACAACTAATAAAAATGCGATCCCGAATGATCCAGAGAAGCCATTTGTAACCAGCGGTATTCGCTTGGGAACTCCTGCTGTAACCAGTCGTGGCTTTGGCGTGGCTGAGTGTGAGCAATTAGCCAATATGATTGCTGATGTTTTGGAAAATCCTGCGGATGAAGTTGTAATTGCTAAAGTTAAACAACAGGCTTTAGATTTATGCGCTAGATTTCCAGTCTACAAATAATTAGGATTGAATTAAGTAAAAAGCTACCTCATTAATGATGGTAGCTTTTTGTTTGATGTGAGATATAGCTAAAAATACATCCATTTAGTCATTACATCATCACCATGATTT
Source organism: Neisseriaceae bacterium (assembly GCA_003963245.1). Taxonomy (GTDB): domain Bacteria; phylum Pseudomonadota; class Gammaproteobacteria; order Burkholderiales; family UBA11063; genus Aquella. The sequence continues at coordinate 62,666 of RXJX01000009.1, read as the reverse complement.
TCGCTTGGGTCGTAACCTTTAACATATGGTTTTACTAAGCGAGAATAGGTGTACTGATATAATGGTATGATCGGATAATCATTCATTGACAACGTAGTTGCTTGAGTGTATAGAGTCTGTTTTTGTGCTGGATCACTACTATAATTTGCTTCATTAACTAGTTTATCGTAGGACGGATTACAATAATGCGAATTATTCTGCGGAGCATTACATAAGAACATAAAGTTAGTATAATCCGTAATATTTTTACCAGCGGTCCAACCATCACGAGCAATTTGATAGTTACCTTTTTGTCGTGCAAGAATGAATGTTTTCCATTCCATATTTGTAGCAACTGCATTTACGCCGAATATTTCTTTCCACATTGAAGCAATTGCTACTGCAATTTTCTTATGACTATCCAAGGTATTGTACGAAATTTCAAGTGTTAGTGGGTGGTTTGCTCCATAACCAGCCTCAGCGTATAATTTTTTTGCTTGAGCTATTTGTTTTTCTCTAGTCCAGTTTGCCCATTCATATTTTACATTAGCATACTTACCATTTGATACGGTTGGTGCTACGTAAGAATAAAGCTCAGTTTGCCCTTGACCAAGGATATCCTGAGTTAGAGTTTTACGATCTACTGCCATTGTCAATGCCTGGCGAAGTTTCAAATTGTTTTTTAGCTCAGGACGCATCATATTGAAATCATAAAAATAAATCGCATCTTGTTGCACAGTGTGTAATTCTTGTGGATATTCAGACTTAATTTCTTTGTAGCGATCAGTAGGGATTGAGTAGGTAATATCAACATTGCCCGCTTGGTATTGATTATAGTCCGAGTTATTATCTGCAATTGCCAGATATTTAACCTGTGAAATCTTCACCGTTGATTCGGCATAGTAGAATGGATTTTTCTCGGCTGTGATATAGCCGTTTACGACATGTTCGGTCATTTTATATGCGCCGGAAGTAACCATATTTTGTGGTTCAGTCCAAGCGGTACCCTTGGCGGCAATCACTTTAGTTGGAATAACTTTAAAGCCTTGGTTATTGCTTATTAAATAGATAAAGGCTTCAGATGGGTGTACCAGTTTTACTATTACGGTGTTTTGGTCTGGTGCGCTGATACCGAGTGAGCTTGGTGGCAATTGACCTTTAGCAATTTGCGCCCCATTTACAACTATATCCAGCATATTATTTTGCGGTGAGCCCGTTTTGGGATCATCGAATCGCTGCCACGATTTGACAAAATCTGTCGCGGTAATTGGTGTACCATCGGAGAATTTTATTCCTTTGCGTAAATGAAAGGTGTAGGTTTTCTGATCAGGAGAAATTTCCCAACTCTCAGCTAATCCAGGGATAGGTTCTCCTCTTTGGTCAAAAGATACTAATCCTTCAAAGAAATCATGCGCGACCCGTGCAGAAATACTATCACCGGATAAATCCGGATCTAAGGTTGGTGGTTCGCCACCAATTGAAATATTTATCGTATTGCGGTTAGCTGTGTTTGTATCGCTATTTGTGTTAGCTACACTTGATTTTTCTTTAGAGCATGCAGAGAGAAGCAGGCTACAAATAATTAAATGTAGTAATCGATTAGTCATGATTAATTCCCCATAAAAATATTATATTATTGTTGTCAAATTTTTATTTAAGGATAAATTATACAACATTGTAAGTGGTTTTTTTGGTTGCGCCGCAGCATTTTTTAACTGTGTGATTTGCAAAGTTTTATTTAACTGAGATGGCAGGAATTAAAGATTTTTCGACTAAAAAAAGATTGTTGATTTTCAGATTCTTTGCAGCATAATTATATGATAAAATCCGCTCAGTTAAATTTTTCTTTATATATATTAAGATAATTATTAAAAAAGGTTTATGATGAAACATCAAATTAGAGATATCGGGTTGAGTGCTAGTGGCATAATGAAAATTGAATGGGTTAAAAAAAATATGCCCTTATTACAACGTCTAGAAGATGAATTTGTTAAGACTAAACCTTTTGCTGGTAAAAAAATTACTGTGTCGGTGCATTTAGAAGCTAAAACTGCACGTTTGGCATTATTATTAGCGGCTGGCGGTGCTGAAGTTTGCGTAACTGGTAGTAATTCACTTTCGACACAAGACGATGTTGCCGCTGGCTTAGTTGCTTCAGGGCTTAGTGTTTTTGCTTGGTATAATGCGACTCCTGAAGAATATAATCGCCATATTGAAATGTCTTTGGAGTTTGCTCCGGATTTGATTATTGATGATGGTGGTGACTTAATTAATATGCTGCATACTAAGCGTCAGGATTTAATGGTAAATGTAATTGGTGGTTGTGAAGAAACCACTACTGGGATAATTCGCCTTAAAGCGATGGAAGCCGAAGGTCTATTAAAATTCCCGATGATGGCGGTAAATAATGCGTATTGTAAATACTTATTTGACAATCGCTATGGTACGGGTCAATCGGTTTGGGATGGAATTAATCGTACTACCAATTTAATTGTCGCGGGTAAGGATGTCGTGGTTGTGGGTTATGGCTGGTGTGGTAAAGGTATTGCGATGCGTGCCAAAGGCTTAGGTGCAAATATTATCGTATGTGAAATTGATCCGGTTAAAGCAGCAGAAGCGGTGATGGATGGTTATAAAGTTATGCCAATGAGCGAAGCTGCTAAGCGTGGAGATATTTTTGTAACGGTGACAGGTTGCAGTGATGTAATTACCAAAGAACATTTTGCGGTAATGAAAGATGGTGCACTATTATCTAATGCGGGGCATTTTAATTGTGAAGTGTCAGTTACCGATTTGGCAGCAGTTGCAACGGAGAGCAAAGACTTTAGACAAAATATCAAAGGCTATAAAATGCCGCAAGGACATTGGGTATTCTTGTTAGCTGAAGGTAAATTAGTTAATTTAGCCTCTGGTGATGGACATCCTGCGGAAATCATGGATATGAGTTTTGCAATTCAGGCTTTAAGTGCAGAATATGTAGCCAAACATGGTAAAGAGCTTAAGAATCAGGTGATTGACATTCCTGCAGAAATTGACAAACGAGTGGCGATGATGAAATTAGATGCTTGGGGTATTGCGATTGATAAATTAACGCCTGCTCAGGAAAAATATTTATCAAGTTGGAATGCATGAGTATTTTAATTAAAAATGCGACGATCATCACGGGTGTGACTGATGCAATGGTTTTGACTGACCATTGTATCGGTATTGAAGGTGATTTGATCTCCTTTGTTTGCCCAAGTTCGGAGCTATCTCCAGAATTTCAAGCGGATACGCTTATTGATGCGCGTGATATGTTGGTAATGCCAGGGTTGGTAAATGCACATACCCATAGTGGAACTACAATATTACGTAATTATGCTGGAGATAAAAAGCTAGAAGATTGGCTGTTTAATCATATTATTCCGGCAGAAATGAAATTAACTCCCGAAGATGTTTACTGGGGAGCTAAGCTCGCAATTATTGAAATGCTTAAATCCGGTACTACCAGTATCGCTGATATGTATTGGCATATGGATTATGCTGCACAAGCCTTTCAGGAAAGCGGAATGCGTGCGGTACTATCCAAAAGCCCGCTAATGTTTAAAGATATGTCGGTTGATCTGGCAGGTTGTGCTGATTATTATAACAAATGGCATAATACTGCTGATGAGCGTCTAAAAGTATATTTGGAAGTTCATTCAACCTATCTTTATAATCCAGAGTTATTGCAGGAAGCAGCAAGAGTTGCCAAGCAATTAAATACTGGGATTCATATTCATTTATTGGAAACCAAGCAAGAGCAACGCGAGACTTATGAGAAGTATGGAATGAGTGGCGCTGAATTATGCGAAAAATGTGGGATTTTTGATGTGCCCGTAATTGCCGCGCATTGTGTTCATTTGGATGAACAAGATTATGAAATATTAGCTCGCCATAAAGTAAATGCAATACATAATCCAAGCAGCAATCTCAAGTTAGGTAGCGGTATCGCTAATGTTCCTAAAATGTTACAACGTGGGATTAATGTTGCGTTGGGTACTGATGGGGCGGCCAGTAATAATAATCTCAGTTTATTTAAAGAAATGAATCTCGCAGCATTGCTCCATAATGGGGTTGCAGAAGATCCATTAGCACTCACTTCTTCTCAAGCCATTATGATGGCAACTGCCAACGGAGCCAAGGCGTTAGGTCTAAATACAACTGGAGCTCTTCAAGCTGGTAAAAAAGCTGACTTGATTATGCTCGGCACCAAAGGCGCACATATTAATCCGATCACGGAACCACTGTCAGCCTCGGTTTATTCTGCACAATCTTCTGATGTTGATACTGTAATTATTGATGGTAAGATTTTACTCTCTAATAAAGAGTTGGTCTCTATGGATGAAGAATTGGTAATAGCTAAAGTGAAAGAAATTGCGCGGCGAATAATAGCTGCGTAAGTGTCGTTAGAGTAGTGTAAGTGTAACCCTAACAAAAAATGTAGAATGGCTGCCTAAATGGCAGTCATTTTTATTATACAAATATTTAAATTGGAAAATTATCTTGATACTACAGGATTGTAACTTGAGAGGATATGTTAAAATTATATAGCATAAAGTATAGTTATGTCTATTGCTGTTATAACAGCTTGTTTCGGTTAATCTAGAGGGTGTCTTCTAGTGTAAAGTGTCTATGTTGAGTATGAAATATAATAAAAATAAGAATAAGCTAGTTGTTTTTTACAACATATAAAGTAGGTGAAGGATTTGGTATGTTAAAAAGAGTTATAGTAAGTATTTTGTTACTTAGTTGTGTTAGTTTTAGGATCAGTGCTGCGGAAAATATTTTGTCGCAACCGATTATGTTTAGTTCAGATATGGAACAACATGGTTCATTTACAGCAGAGGACTTACGGACATCTCCACTGCTTAGAAGCATGTTCAATCTAAGCGTAAATGATGTGAATCAAGATTTCGTTAGAATTTGCATTAATCCGAAAAATCAGTGTCGGGTTATTCGTCGTGAAACCAAAATTGGTTTGGTGGCAAGCAATGGACAAGTGAAATTTGATGACAGTATGAATTAATTTAATTTCAAGAATGTTTTTCACATAGATAGTTGATTAGGTGTTAGCGATGGTTAAAAAATTTTCTTTGTTGATCGCAGCAACAAGCTTGCTTGCTTGTAGTAATAATGATGGTGGTGGGGTTATCAATAATACAAATAGTGTACAGAAGGTGTCTTCTGCTCCAGTAAAACAGGATGCCAGCTCACCAATGGTTGGCGGCTGGGCTCCGGTGTTTTTTACTGGGTTTGATAAGGATCAGCTCAATCAAATTGTTGATGGAATTAATGAAGGACGAGTTAAACGTGCGGCGATTAGCTATCCAACTAAGATGCAAACGCTGGCTAATAATATTCGCGATTATTTGCAGGCTAATACTGGTCAGAAAATTATTATGAAATCAGTTGAGCTCAAAGATACTGATCAAGTCAAATATAATTTGAAGCAAGTGATAGTAACACTCTATTTTAATTAGGCTTATACACCTAAGGTATTTGTTCTATGACTTAATAATTTATGCTGCTTTATCCTTAAATTCTGTTAAATTTTTTGAGTCCACTTGCTCATGCTATTTTGTATGCTTTTATTTCTGCTGATCCTTGTGCCATAAGGATAATATAAGCATGATAATTGTGAGCGGAATCATGATGTGGTTTAAAACCTCACCAGGTGGAGTATGAGCAAAATGAACTGGTTTGATGTGTCCGATAAACATTCGCATTGCAGTCTCGCACAGCATTAAAATGTACATAAATGGTATTAGTGTTTTGTAACGGAAAAAGACAATTAGTTGAATGATTGCGTAGAGAAGCTGCGAGCTACCCCATAGCGAAAAGCCGAAGATTATTCCTGCCGCTCCCGCTACGGATAAATCCATACCAGCAATGGTTCCAGCGCCCCCATCAGGAGCCAAAAAGTGAATACAGCTACGGACGATTCCTACTGTTGCCAATAACAAGAATACGTATGCTGCAATTTTATGTCCTTTATAATCATTGTTCGCATTTTGGGGAAAGATTTTCTCAACTAGGCTAGCCATATTCTTATTTCACCTCTTGTATTAATAGGTTTTAGTTTACCATTTTTTGACTGGTCATGTTTATTCATTTCTTATACTTTAAAATAATCACGGTCATCTTTCTGTTATGAAATGAAATTTATTCTTAAAATTAAACTTCATACAAGAAAGATTCAATTAATTTGTTGCTAGATTTATACATAGATGAGAAACAGGCTGTTATAATAAGTAACAGCCTGTTTTTTTACAGCAGCAGAATATTAAAATCTTGTGCTACCAGTAATATTAATCGAAACACCAATTCCATATTTAGTATTTACCCATAATGCGGTATTATTTATGTATTCCCAAACCATTCCACCATAAGTAGCAGCATAAAGATTACCTTGATGGTCAAAGTTAAGACTACTAACTCCCATAGTATCTAGAGGATTAGTATTAATTTGCATCTAATAGTAACCATTATATTTGAATACATTACCAGCAGAAGTTGCGGCATAGACACTCAAGCTGCTATCTGTTATCACAGAATTTACTGATGTACCATCTAAAGTTCCTGTTCCGAGCATGACCCATGCACTTCCGTTTGTAGGGTATTCCCAAACAAATCCGCCATTGCCGCTACCTGTAGTAGCCGCATAAATGTTTCCAGATTCATCCATCGTTATTGATTGTATTTGTGTTCCATCTATTGATCTGTGTGGAGATGTCCCTGCAAGAGTTGTCCAAACTCCGGTCGTACTATTATAGCTCTCAACGCGACCATCTTTGACGATCTGATCGTTTGGATCATTATAATTCATGCTGGCATATAATTGTCCATTTTTATCGACCAAGAGATCTGAGGTAATATAATTAGAATTGCTTGCTAATTGTTGCCAACTACCTCCGTTGGTGGTTGTATATATGTTTCCACCAAGTGCATATATGGTTAATGTTGCAACCCCACTGCTATCTAGTAAATAGAGACTTCCTAATGGTACCCATAACTCATTACTAGTCAAATATTTGAAGACATTATTTTGCGTTCCAATGTAAATGGTGCCATCGCTGCTAATAGTTGTAGAATAAACTTGTGTGCCATCTAGTGTACCAGTACCGATTGGAGACCATGACGCGTTTGCAGCATAAGCATAAACCATCCCAGTGCTATCATTGGCAGTACTTGTATAAATGCTAGCATTTTTTATAGCAATTACTGAGATAACACCATTATTTAAATTACTCATTTGATCCCATGTTGTGCCGTTGTAGTGATAGACTTGGCCACTTGTACCGCCTCCGTACGTTCCAGCATATAAGTCTGATCCATTAAGAGTCATTGTCATTACGGGTGATGCACCGCTGTCTGGTGTACCTAAGTTGCTCCATAATGCACCAGTACCACGGTATTTGTGTACCGTACCTGCAGCCGTTCCAGAGTAAAGATTATTACCACTTTCCACGACTACGTTTACTGCGCCATCACTAAAGTTACTAATTCTAGTCCAAGTAGTATCTTGGATATAGTGATATAATTGTCCGTTTCCACCATTACCTGCGGTTGCCGCATAAATACTTTCACTGCTATTTGCTACGATTGATTGGATACCTGTGCTATCTGGAGAACCAAGTGAAATCCAAGAACCTTTAACATATTTATATACATTTCTAACGTCAGCTTCATTATTGGTACCGAGGTAAAGATTATTGCTTTCGTCAAGAGCTAATGTTGTAACTGGTTGACCTAAATTAGTACCCATTTGGTTCCACACATTATTGGCATATTTGAAAACATTTCCAGCATTAGTTCCGGCATAAAGGTTATTATTATCTATTACCAGAACATTGACTGATGAGCCATAACCGCCATTCAGGAGTGAACTATCGAGTGTTCCACCTACACCGCTACCAGATAGCAAGATCCAATACCCTACGGAACTATCATATTTAAATACTTTTCCAGCGCCATAACCAAAAGGTGATTTTATATTATACGATGCACCCTTAGTTTCAGAGTACATATTTCCATTAGAGTCAATCGCAAATCCATTTATTGGACTATTGTCCGCTCCAGCTAGTGGAGCTAAGCCAGTCATTAAAGTTGAGTTATTGAATACCAGCCCATTTTCTGTACCAAATAAGATTCCTAGAGGGGTGACTGAACTGGTTGTCAGCGTTCCGGAGGTTGCGGATGGAATCCCAGTTGAGCTAGCGCTAAAAGTTGCGGAGCCAGTTCCGATTGCGGTGATTACCACTGTGCATGAATTTGCTGTAGTTGACAAAGTACAGCTATTTGACGATAGTGAGATTACAGCGGGGTTATTATTGTTAAGTGCAACTATTGCTGATTCGCTTGAAGTTGAATTTGTAATACTTATAGTTGCAGTAGTTGATTCACCAACTAGTAAATTTGAATTGGTAAATGCTGAGATGGATAATGTCCCATTGTTAACATCACTATTGTTTGATATAACAGTAGTGCTACACCACCGCAGGCCGTAATTAAACTGCTCAATATTACTAAAGCTACTGGGCCGAGTAATTTAAATTTTTTATGAAAAAAAGCTAACATTTATGTGTTCCTATTGATATTACGTACAGATATTAATATTTTAGCATTTATTAAAATTTGAACTATATTCGAAACGGATATTTGCGGTTGAATTGTGAACGAGAAACATTACTTTTTTGCCTTAAGCTATTGATAATTAAGTTTTTAAGGGTGTTCTGTAACTAATGCTTTCAATGTGTAGCTGAGTGGCGACAGTAATGACGCTTGAGGTAATTATCACCATTGCTAATTAACCGTGAGCAAGCTAAACCCAGCATTCCGCCAATCAGAATACTCATTATGCGGATTTTACCCATACTTTGAAATTCAACCCCAGAAAAGAGCACAATTAAAAAGCAGCGAAAAATATAGCAATGCAGATATTTGTAAAATAGACGAAAACTAACTAAAATTAATACATAAAATACGTAGTTAAGAATAGCCAGTTTTGGCAGCAGCGGCATTATTAACAAACCTAGTATAATTCCAAATCCGCCACCCCACAAGCGTTGTTCCATCTTGGTTTTGGCTTCCTGATAATCTATGTTTAATACGGATAAGCTTGCCCAGATAAACCACTCAACTTCGGGTGGGTTATATATTTTCCAGACTAAAATACTGAGAATTATTGGCGGAAAATATTTGAAGTAATGTAATATCTTTGAGTGGTGAATAACTATTGGATGGATTGAAATTCGGTCATAACGCGCAAATGGGATAATGCTGGCAAAAATACTGAATAAAATTAGTAAATAAAGTCCACCTACGTGTCCCACATTAAAATTGTAGCGTCCGTGCAGTCGGATTGAAATATAAATCACACTAATAAAAGTCCAAGTCGAAACATCTTTGAAATGCGGATTGTCAGTTTCGACCACAGCAAAGATTAGCCCCATCATAGTTAGAATAAACAAGTATAGTAGCCATTGTTCAGAATTATAGTAGAGCAGGATACTCATTGCAAAAATATAGCTGGCATGAAGCAATGCTAAGAAAAAATTTTGATGCGAAGTACCAATTGGAATAATTGCACACACGGCAATCAAGCTTGCACTAAACCAAAACTGATCATTAAATATATAGGCAAAAATTGCACCGGGCAGGCTTGCGATTAATAGCTCTGCTGTTTTTCGCCAGTTGATATAATCATTAAGTTTGTGCGCAAACTGGTGCATGAATAAATAAACATTGTAAAAAATATGGTTAATTTTGTAGGGGTGTAAAAAATCCCCGCCTATGCCGTATGAGAGAATATTCTGATGAACCTTAGTTAAGAATTTGGGTTTGCTTACAGCTTATGGGATCATTTCGAGAAACAATACACGCTCACTGTATGAAAGCCGACCCATATAAGATCATCATTGGTTCGAGAATATTACACTACCTACACGAACATCGCAGGGCAAGGAGTATTTTAGCACTATGTTTTGAATTTGTGTAAAAAAACCATGCTTTTTTTGCATGGCTTTTAATAATGAGGCTTTGAATCCGATTATCAGATACTAAACATTAAACCTGAAATGCATTACATCACCATCTTTAACAATGTATTCTTTGCCTTCCAGACGCATTTTGCCGGCTTCTTTAGAGCCTTGTTCACCTTTGTATTGTATGAAATCGCTGTAAGCGATAACTTCGGCACGGATAAAGCCCTTTTCAAAGTCAGTGTGAATTACGCCAGCTGCTTGCGGAGCAGTAGCGCCAATATTAACGGTCCACGCGCGAACTTCTTTTACTCCGGCAGTAAAATAAGTTTGCAAGCCTAATAGATTATAGCCAGCGCGAATCAGGCGATTTAAACCTGGCTCTTCCATGCCCATTTCTTGCAGAAAATCCAATTTATCAGCATCTTCTAATTCGGCAATCTCAGATTCAATTGCTGCACAAATTGCTACGATAGGCGCATCGTGGCTTTTGGCATATTCAGTCAGCTTGTCAAGATATGGATTATTGCTAAAACCATCTTCGGCAACATTGGCAACAAACATTGCGGGTTTAATTGTTAATAAACATAGTGGTTTGATTAATTCAACATCATCTTTATCCAAGCCCAAAGTACGTGCAGGTTTACCTTCATTGAGATGTGGTAATAAGCGCTCTAAAATTGCGATTAATTGTTGTGCATCTTTATCGCCAGACTTGGCTTTTTTACCTTCGCGTTGAATGGTCTTTTCAACGGTTGTCATATCTGCTAGGGCAAGCTCCATAGTAATTACTTCGATATCATCAATCGGATCAACTTTGCCCGCGACGTGAACCACATTTTCATCATCAAAGCAGCGCACTACATTGACAATCGCATCGGTTTCGCGGATATTAGCTAAGAACTGATTGCCTAGACCTTCGCCCTTGGATGCTCCAGCAACTAATCCAGCGATATCGACAAATTCAACAATCGCATGTTGCATCCGTTGCGGGTTAACAATCTTGGCTAATTCCGCCATCCGCTCATCGGGAACTTCGACGATTCCGACATTGGGCTCAATAGTACAAAATGGATAATTTTCCGCAGCGATTCCGGCTTTAGTAAGGGCGTTAAAAAGAGTTGATTTACCAACGTTTGGTAGTCCGACGATTCCACATTTTAATGACATAGAGTTATAACCTTTGAATTTTATTTAAATATATGATGATTTTAGCATAAAATTACTCACACAATTACGGGAAAATATTTTATAATCATAGATTCACTATAAAGAAAATACGGTTGTCTGTTTAAAAATGTTGGAGTTAAGCATTTCAAACTGGTAGTGCGTAGCTGATTAATTAGAAAAGGAATTATAGATCAATGTGTGGAATTAGCGTCAGACCAAGCAAATATGGTACCGAGAGTCAGATTGCCTATCGTGGCCCGGATATTACAAAAATCAAGCAAGTTGAAGATTATACTTTTATGTTTCATCGTTTGGCGATTGTGGATACTTCTCATGCCGGAGATCAGCCATTTGAAGATGATCGTTGGGTAATGTTATGTAATGGCGAAATTTTTAATTATAAGCAATTAAAGCAAACTTATACTGATTATGCTTATATTTCACATTCTGATTGTGAAACAATTATTCCGGTGTTAGAAAATCACCGTTTAGTTGAAGCATGTAATATTTTAGATGGTGAATTTGCCTTTGTTGCGTATGATAAACGCCATAAACGAGTTATTGCTGCACGTGATGCGATGGGGATTCGTCCGTTATTCTATGGTTATACGGCTGAGAATCAAATTGCTTTTGCTTCTGAAATGAAAGATTTGATCGCTTTTTGTGCAAAAGTTTATCCATTCCCTCCTGGGCATTATTACAATGGTGAAGGAATTAAACCTTTCTGTGAATTATACCGTTTACCCGGTGGTAAACAATATGATATGGACAAGATTTTAGTTAATATTCGTAATATTTTGACCGCTAGCGTTGTAAAACGTCTTGATGCTGATGTACCTGTTGGTTATTTATTAAGCGGTGGTCTTGACTCAAGTTTAGTATGTGCTATTGCGCAAAAACATACTGTTAAACCAATTACTACTTTTGCAATTGGATTAGATTATAACCCAATTGATTTAAAATACGCGAAACAAGTTGCAGATTACCTTGGTACAGATCATCATGAAGTGATTTTTACTCAGGAAGATATCAAAAATGTACTTCGTACAATTATCTGGCATACTGAAACTTGGGATGTAACTACTATTCGTGCAAGTACTCCGATGTATCTATTGTGTAAATATATTCGTGAAAATAGTGATATTCGTGTGGTATTGAGTGGCGAAGTTAGTGATGAATTATTTGGTTATAAATATACTGATTATGCACCAAGCGCGGTTGAATTCCAAAAAGAGTCACAAAAACGGATCAAAGAACTCTATATGTATGATGTTTTACGTGCTGATCGTTGTATCGCAGGTAATAGTCTTGAAGCGCGGGTTCCATTCTCGGATAAACAATTTGTTACTTACGTGATGGAAATTGAACCAGAATTAAAACTAAATACATATAATATGGGTAAATATTTACTGCGTAAAGCTTTTGATGGTACTGATTATTTACCAGCTGAGATTTTATTCCGTGATAAGGCGGCATTCTCAGATGCAGTAGGTCATGGTTTGGTTGATTGTTTGATTGAGTTAGCTGAAGCTAAATATACTGATGCTGAATTTGCAGCTGGTGCAGCTAAATACAAAGACAACCCACCGTTAACCAAAGAAGGTCTGATGTATCGCGAAATATTCAATGAAATGTTCCCGAATCAGGATCATGTGATTTGTGGTTACTGGTTACCAAACCGTGAATGGCCGAATTGTGATCTGGATGATCCATCAGCGCGTCATTTGCCTAACTATGGTGCTAGTGGTGAGTAATTCTATTGGATTACGCTGATAATTAAAGACTTCCTGTGACGGAAGTCTTTTTTGTCAAATCCAGTTGGTTATTAATCTTGCATCAGCTCTATCTTATAACCATCTGGATCTAATATCCATGCGATTTCAACATCCGCGTATGTCGGTTTATATGGTTTGCTAATAGCCACTGCTCCACATTGAACCGCTAGAGCAAAAGTTCTATGGATATCGTTGCTTCCTATGCATATATGCTGGAATGCATTTCCATGCTCAAGTTCCTTAGCATCCCAGCTATAATAAAACTCTAGTACAACATTTGTTTCTATATCACCATACCCAACAAATAATAATGAAATTCGCAGTTCTTCAATATCAAGACGACGCAATAATTTCATTCCAAATACTTTCTGATAAAACTCAATCGTTCGGTCTATATCAGTAATTCTATAATCTACGTGTTTAATTCTACACGTTAACGCATGTTCATTTGCACTACTACACATTTTAAGCCTTTCAATTTTATATCTTTACATCTTATCCAAAACACCGTAAAGCCCTTAGCTTCAATTTTGCAGTTTTACGGTATTTTTGGCAAGCAATAATAATGTACAAGTGCTTTAGAACTTGATTAATTGGTTAATCTCTTGCGCGCTAGGTAGTGTATATTTTACAAACCCATGCGACATATCGCCGGCATAGAGTTGGCTCTGAATATTTGGTAACATCATTGCTGAAGTAATATTTGCAAAATCTATGTTTTTCATATCAACCCAGAAAATACTTGGTGATGTAGCCGAATCAAAATAATATACCATTGATTTATGATCGGATAAAGTGCGCCATAACGTTGACGAAATATTCGGCTTTTCGGGATCTTGTATCCCCAATGGCACACCAGCAGATCTAATAACTCCAAGCACACTGGCTATTGCTTGTTGGTGGTAAGTTTGTTCAGGAAGAGCCGAAATATAATTTTTATCAACACTTTTAGGTATTATATTTAAGAAAAATGTTGTCCTAACAAAACGATCGGCTGCGGAGATCGAGCCCGGTAAAAACGTCATACCATTAATGTTTTTCCAATAATTACTTAATGACAATTGTTCATTATATGGAGGAGAATTAGTCATAACTGTATAATCGCGGTTATGGTGAATCTGTAACTTGCCATTTTGATATTCAAAGATTGCTGAATCACCTGAACTATCAGATACCGATAAGTGCATACTAGCACTTCGACCATTAGGTAATGTTCCTGAGACAATGTTTAACTTAGTTGTCCGGTAATATTCTACGGCTTCAGCAACCGTTGCAAATAAATCCAAAGAAAATTGTACCCATTGAACAATACATAAATCTTGTGCTTGCGGATCGTTGCCATAATCAGATTCTACTAAATAAAGCAAATTAACTGCCAGCCCCTTCTCGTTTATCCCATCAGTACCACCAGCGTTATATCCAAAAACTGCAACACTACCATACTTGCTAGTCCATGTGATTGGATTCTTTCCTACATGGCTTATATATTGAACATTGCGCGGTAGAATTACCATGTTGCTACGCATATCATCATTCCAATCCATACCCCTAGCGGTCAATACCACATCCTCAGTTCCTTGATACAACACTCTTGTACACATAATAACACCTCGTTAACATATTTAATTATTTAAGTCCCAGTAGGTTTGAGCACATTTTCCGATTTTGAAATAACCGAAGGTTTTCTACTTAAGCTATCACCATAATAAGGAGTATATTATACACTGGACTTTATCCAAAAATCCGAAGGGATTAATGTAAGGATTGAGTAATATACTCAACTAATAATAGTATCACAAGAGTGTTAGAATAGCAGAAAGGAATAACCAGTAATAAAATTATTGATGCTGGCAATATTTATTTCTTTAAGCTATAAGGATTATGATACGAAAATGCATTGTTGTTATACGCAAACGTGCATATACTTATCATTTAATATCTATTATAATCTCTATATGTGAAATTAATAACTATTTTAAAGGTAATATACCCATGAATCAGCAACTAAGAAAAATTACTTTCTTTGCACTAATTGCAGCTAATACCTATGCGGCTGACACTATTTTCAGCATTTCAAAAACTGATTTGAATGGATATGCCGTTATTCGTGCGGAAGTTGATGACAATGGTTTAAAGAAAACAACGGTACAAAACTGCAGTAATGGTGGATATTGCAACATTACTTTTAAAAACACGAGTATTAATCCTGGATTGCATACTATAAAACTATATGCTAATAATAGTAATAAAAAAATTGGCGAAACTACAGTAGATAAGTTTGCTAATCATAGTGGAGATGATGTTTTTAATATCGGTTTTGCTGCCTTACCTGCTAGTAGTTTAAAGAGTAGTTCTGGGTTGGCAAATTCAGCGCTAGATCCTAAAGATATTTCGATTCGCATTAGTGGTGTTTTTAAGGTGGCAGCAACGCTTTACCCCGGCTTCAAACCAGTTGCCGATGTTGCTGGTGGAATGATGGACTTAATTATTGGTAAGGGAGCAAGCAGTAGTGACTCAAAATTAAATGAGATTTTTAATATTACAAATCAGATTAATTCCCAAGTTATTGCTATTCATCAGAAGCTTACTGATTTTAATACTCAATATAATCGTGATGAGTTTAATAAAAGCACTAAGGAGATTAATGGTAAATTATCAGAGATTAATACCACATTAAATAATCTTCAGCGACATATCCAATCAAATGGTAATAGTCTTACTTCATACTTAGATAAGTTTCAGGGCGGTACTACGATACCAAATTCACTTGTGAGTAAAGCAATTGGGGCTGATCGCAAGAGTATTACATTAGCATTAGAATATTTTATAAATAATAATGGTACAAATTTACAAGATTTTAATTACAAACTTGATAACCTCTTAGCTGAACAAAGTCGGGATAATAAGCGGGTAAATTATATTTCTCTATATAATTATTATAACTCACAGTACATTCTATATTTTACAAGCATTTTATCCGCAGTTATGGGGGTGCAGCAGCTTGATAAAATGGCGGTTCAGTTGATTAGTTCAGATAGCAAATATAAAGATATTTATCGTTCAGAAATTTATCATACAATTCCCGGGATTAGTGAAAGTAATACTACTGCACAAAATCAGCAAATAGTAAGCAAATATTATGCTGAGTATATTTACCCAATTATACTTGCAAATTTCTCACAGAATAAGATTAAGGATGTCTATGGAAAAGTTGGTTTAAAATTTGCTAACCCAAATTCGTATATTTCTGACGGAATGACAGATTTTAATTTACTTTTGTCAAAAGCTTCGCTTAATATTCAATCTTTCGATGGCTTTACTCTTAGTGGTATTTATGGTGGGTCAGTCGCATTAACTTCATGGGAAAGTAATAATTTTACAGTGCCATATACTGAAATTAAAAATAGTACTTTTAGTGTCTATACTGATAAAGGTGTTGCAGCTTATAATCCAAATCCGTATAGTAGATATTTTGGTGCTGGTGAGCTTTATTTTATCCCGACAAATTTTCAACGTTCTCATTATGATGGTGGAGTTCATTTATTTACTTGGGATCATAGTGAAAAAATAGGTGGATTTAATGATAGAGTACAAAATCTTAGAAGAGTAGTGGCGGATAAATTAAAAGAAGGATATAATCATTCACAGCACTATTACGATGTTCCTGTTGTCGCGGCAAATAATCGCAGGATCGATTCACTAACAACAGTAAAAAGTGCTGTTGATAAACGGGATAACTACGAAGAGAATGAGTTATTTGTTATTGGTCAGCAAAAAATTCGGTTTTATCGTCCAAAATATAACTCAATATCCGGTGGGCATCATGCTGCGCCGCAGTTGACTGGTGTTTATAGTATTAAAATGGTCTCGCCAAAAGACAATAAAACTAAGTTATACCTCTTCGGTGTGAATTATCATGCATGGTCGAATAATTCAACAGAAGAGTTTCCTGGTAAGTTTTACGATTATATCAAATACCGAAATAATTTTGGTTGGGGTCTAACCGTATTTTGCCCAACATTTTCTTGTCAGCAGTTAAAACCTGGATACATAGTTTACAATGATGGCACGAGCATCAGCATTACACAAAAAGATGGTAAAGCTACTATAGTGGCGGGTGATAATGATTGGAAAAAATACTCGATTACTACCAAGTTTCCAGATGAGTATACATACTACTACTATTCGCCAGAAATTAAAGACATTGCTTCGGGGTCTCATGCTTTGGTAACAGATGGAGTAGCTATAATGTATGATCCAAATGAGATAGTTAATTTTAAATATACCTATGTCATGAAAGACAATACTAATGGCAAAATTGATCATCCAACGTTTACTTTGAAAATGGAAAATGGATATTGTCAGAAATATACAACCTCTCATGGTAAACAGAGGAGTACCTGTGTACTTGATAAGGGTAATCGTAATTTTGAAATAATTACAAAATAATTGAGATAATAAAATAAGCAGAATGAATATTCTGCTTATTTTTTACGCGCGCCAGATATGGTCCACATCTGGGCGGTGCAAGTCCGCTGTTAGCTCTGTCAATGGGAATAACGAGCCTATGCAAAGGTGCCTATCGTGAGATAGAATCTTGAAGGAAGCAAATGGCGTAGTTTGGTTGTGACGAATAGAAACCACATAATAGGTTACTACATCAGGTATTTGAGCTAATAGATTTAGTTTGTCTTGAGTAAGATGAGGATTTTTTGCAACTTTATAAGTCCTTTTAATTAACATTAGTTTAACTAAAATCAGACTTGAGCACAAAATTTATAACAGACTCAATGTGGTGGCAGCAATGTCTTGAGAGAAGGTGTTCAAGTTTTGTGGTACGGTACATGACACATTAGTCGCGCTAGTTTTATATAGGTTGAAGTTAGCTAGAGTTTCTCAAAATTAGAAAAGCATGAGATATTCTTTTCTCTTTGGGTGGGAGACTCATATAATTTTTACCAAATAAATTAATGCAGTACTGCACATAGTTATTAGGAACCATTACTTCAGTATTATCCCACTTCATTGATTTTACAGGTAAAACATCGCTGATGTTATGCATGGCTTTATAGCGGCATATTTTTAAATAGATTTTATTTTGTTTTGCCATTGAGTTAATTAATCGGTATGCGGTTTTTGCAATTGTTAGAACTATATGTTCTTTTAAACGAATGGTCATAGTTAACAAATTTGCATTTTTGGGATGTCCTTGGAGTCGTCCAGAATTGCGAACCATCTTCTTTGTGAAATACTTTGTAACTAAATGTCCATTAGTTATATCATAAGCAAAAATATCAATAAAAGCCTTATGAATAAGGCATTTTCCATTACCTGCATCTTCAAATATAGTGTATTTTTCTGAATATAGCTTTGTAACTTGTTGGGAATTAGGTCTATTTGTGTCGTGATGAAGGCTATATTTTTTATTGAACTGCTCGTCTTCTTTTAAAATATCCATTAGTTTTATATAATCATTCCGAGGTAACGAAATATCCATGTCATCATCCCAGGGAATAAATCCACCACCTCGTATAAAGCCAAGCAGCGTTCCTCCATCAATCCACCATCTTAAATTGTGAGCATTAATTATTATTGCGAGATCATTAAGCATTTCAAACAAGTGTCCTTGGTATTCAGGTAAGAAATTATCAACCTGCTGTGCGTATAGTACGTTTGACATATCAATTCCTTGTTCAATTGGTGACTACTTTATTTTTCGTGCTAATTGATATTACTAGATTATTGATATTCTGATTCTGAAATAAATAAGTTAGTTAATATTCACTAGACGGACGATTGTATTATATAAAATAACTAGGCGTTAACACTTTACGAAGAAATGAGCCATCATTATTATGAATATTTTGTTAATCAAAGTATGCCCCATATTTTAATATAACTTCAATAGTAAGTGTATTAATCTGAATCTTGATTTACTGGATTGATGTATAATGAATATTTAATAAATCTATCTTCGATGGACAATTTTATTTTGCTATTGTTGATAAATTTTCTGGTATATTATAATGGGATACAGCATGAGCACAGATATTCAAAAACGAGTTAAAAAGGCCGGACAGCTTCCGGGAACACCTGTTTATACCGGAAATAGGCTGGAAGTTACACCGACTATTACCGTTGCATCATATAACAATCAAGAATTTAACGAATATGTTAATACTCAGGTAGACGATGAGCAGATTCGAGCGCGTGATAGTCACATTACTTGGGTGCATGTTGAAGGATTACATGATATTCATTTGATCGGGCAAATCGCGGCACAATATAAACTGCATCCACTCACGATTGAAGATATTTTGAATGTTTCGCAGCGCTCCAAGATTGAAGATTTTGATGATTATATTTTTATCACGCTGAAGATTCTCACGTGGAGTCATAAACTAAATAAAATGAATACCGAGCAACTGAGTTTGGTTATCGGCGAGAATTTTGTTCTATCATTTACCGAAAGCCAGTTTAACCCTTTTAATCTTATCCGCGAACGCTTGCGCACCGGACATAGTGTGCATCTGCTAGAAAATGGCAGTGATTATTTGGCATATCGCTTGATGGATACCACGATTGACCAGTATTTTGTGGTTTTGGAAAAACTCAGTGATAAGATTGAACGGATTGAAGAAAATATTATTATCAACCCAACACAGGATAATGCACGGGAAATTTTTCAGTTAAAACATAAAATCCTGCTACTGCGTAAGGCAATCTGGCCGATTCGCGAAGAGATCAGCCATTTGCTACAGGCTGATCATAAATTTATCACTTCGTTTACCCGTCTTTATCTGCGCGATCTTTATGATCATGTAGTGCAGGCAATTGACGCGGTTGAAACTCTGCGCGATATGGTTTCAAGTATCATGGATATTTATTTATCCTTGGTAACTAATAAAATGAACGAGATCATGAAAGTGCTAACAATAATTTCTACTATCTTTATCCCGATTACTTTTATTACCAGCCTGTATGGCATGAATTTTAAATACATGCCTGAACTGGATTGGCGCTACGGCTACCCGTGTGCGCTCTTGGTGATGGGCTTAATCTCGTGCGGGATGCTGATGTTTTTCCGGCGCAAGAAGTGGATTTGATTTATCTTGCACCTGAAATTACTACCCAAGATTAGCATAAGCCTGATTTAATTCCTGCCACGCGCCTAGATTCTCTGGTTCTACCCAGTTATAAGCGATTTTTTGCCAATTTGCATCATCGGGATTTAAGCCTAGATATTCAATATAACCACGCTCGCAAATAAAAAACTGCTGCTGGTAGGGTAACAAATAACCGCCGGAAGCCTTCAATATCGCCTTGGCTTCTTTGTAATTGCTAAACCATTGATTAAAAAATCCACCTTGCGGAATAAATTTGCTTAACTGTGAATGTTCAAAATAAAATTTACAATTCGCCCAATTTGCAAAGCCATAATCAGCGGCAAAATATCCCAGACAATGTTTGAGCTGGATATCTTCGGCAGCTAACTCTAAATTGATGCTTTTTAAATAGCCCGCAATTTTTGCCAGCGCATCAGTTTTAAGCTTATGGTCGGAAGAATTAATCTTTTTAAGTAAAATTTGTGCCTGAATTTTGATTTCAGATAGTGAAATAATGCGTGAAGAATTATTCATAAAAAACTCCTATATGTTATTTGCCACAACCCATAATTGGCGTATATAAAAGTATGAATAAATACTTAAATGATTTGAAGTGGGTGATGTCCTCTTTTATGGGTTCAGGTAGCCCAATCTGCCTGATCGGGCGAATTATAGCATAAGCTTGGCTATGTTTTGCAAAAAAATCGAGTAATATGAAGCAGTTGCAGCATCAATCCCGATGTGGTTATAAGAGGTGATGTGTTAAAATATGACTCCAATTATCGTTGTAAAAATGTAGTTTGATTGAAGGATGGCTATGGCTTATAGTGAAGCGGATACCAAAGCAAAATTAATCACACCAAAATTAAATAGGTAAAATCAGCTCAATAGCAAAAAATACAAAACCTGCTTGATCTGAAATCATCAGTCTTAGACCAAGCTTTCCACGGTAAATTATAATTTTTATTTGGAATATTAGAATGAAACAAATAGATAAACAAAAAAATGAATTTGAAAAACAAAATGATAATTGTTTTGTTATTATGCCAATCAGTGATCCAGATGGCTATGATAAGGGCCATTTCCAGCATGTTTACGATGATATTATTAAACCAGCAGTTCAAAAATCTAATTTTAGTCCATATCGTGTTGATGAAGCAAAAGGTACTAATTTAATTCATGTTGAAATATTAAAAGAGCTTATTGATGCACCAATTGCAATATGTGATTTAAGTAGCAGAAATCCAAATGTACTATTTGAACTAGGTATTAGGCAAGCTTTTGACAAGCCTGTCGTGTTAATACAAGAATCTGGAACCCCAAGAATTTTTGATATTAGTGGATTAAGGTGTATTGACTATTCTAAGAATATGAAATATCATGAGGTAATTCATGCACAGAATTTAATTTTTGAAGCTATTAATGAAACAATGAAAAATGTTGATGATAAAAGTAATATGAATTCGATAGTGAAGCTGCTTGCCATTGAACCCGCAAAAATTCCATCTTTAGATAGTAATAATAAGTCTCAAATAGAGTTTGGGGTATTACAGTCTCAAATTCAAGAAATAAGACATTTACTATTATCATCAACTCAATTAAATCGTGCGAATTTCCGGCAAGAACACAATTTATATAGGAAAAAATTAGATAGCCTTGCTTCAAGAATTTATAGGACTCCAGATGACGCTTCAGGTGCTTTTGCAAATACTCTTGTAGAATTAGAAAATAATATGATGACGGCAAAAACAGAAGAGCAAATGAACATATATGCTGAATTAATTGAGTTAGCGCAGCATTTGCGCCATAAGGCTCAGCAGAATGCAGAGATTCCTTTTTAGATTGGGTGTGCCGTAAAAAAATTACGGAGTGCTTTATTTGCATGTTAAAATCTTGTTTATGAGATTTTAAGGATAGCAAAATGCTCAAAAAATTTAGAGTCACCAATTTCAAAAATTTTCAAGAAAAAATTACCTTTGATTTAGGCGATACCCGAAACTACAAATTCAATTCTAAGTGCGTTAAAGATGGGATTGTTAATAAAGCGATTATTTACGGTAAGAATGCTAGCGGCAAGAGTAACTTATTATTTGCTATTTTTGATATTGTCAGCGGACTTACTGATTATCAGGGCAATGCGCTACAATATCATTTTTATCAAAACTTATTGAATGAGTCAACATCCACAACTAAGTTTGAATATGAGTTTTTATTTAATAGTCACTCTGTGGTGTACATCTGTGAAAAATCAGATCACAATACTTTTGTATCTGAGCAATTATTTATTAATGACCAGTTAATAATTGATCGTGATTCATCACAAAAGACCTTTACCATAAATATCCCTGAGCTTGAAAACTTTGATAATACTCTGACTAGCAATAATTTTTCAGTCATAAAATATGTCTATAAAAATACTAAAATCAAAGAGTTAGAGAATCAAGTAGCAAAATTATTTGTTACATTAATGAAATTTGTTGAGAAGATGCTCTTCTTCTCTGCTTTGCATAGACGTCAATTTGTAGGGTTTAGTACAGTTACGAACGAGAGTATTTATAAAAAGATAGTTGAAAGTAATAAACTTGCAGAGTTTGAAAATTTTTTGAGATATTTTGATTTGGATTATCATTTGATCGCAATTTCTGATGCACGAGGGCAGCCAACGTTAGCGATTAAATTTCCTCAACACGTAGTCGAGTTTGATATAGTGGCGTCCAGTGGAATGTTGGCATTGGTGCTTGTCTATTACTGGTTTATTAATATTACCGAAATAAAATTGTTAGTTATTGATGAATTTGATGCTTTTTATCATAACAAGCTTTCAGAAAAATTTGTTAAGTTGTTAATTGAGTCAGATTGCCAAGTTATTTTAACTACGCACAATACCTCGGTAATGACCAATGAATTAATGCGTCCGGATTGTTATTTTAGAATTAATAGTAATGGTATTACATCATTAGCCAATGCTACCGATATTGAAATCCGTGAGGCGCATAATTTAGAAAAAATCTATCGTTCTGGCTGGTTCGATGAATAAGCAAATATTGGTTATTCTTGAAGGTAAGAAACCAGATTTAGCAGTTATAAATAAAATAAGCGCATTACTTGATTTAAAGTTATCGGTGCAAATAATTTTTGGTGCTAATATTTATGAGCTATATCGCTCAATTCATGACGATGAGTTTACTAAAATTGAAGATCTATCATTTGGTATAAATACGTTTGATTTGATTAAAGAGTCTGGCAGTGAGACTTTTAAAGATTATAATCATACGTTTTTGCAAGAATATACCGCTCAGGATTTTGCTTTCATTTATTTATTCTTTGATTTTGATCCATGGTCGGCTACTGAATCAATACCTTTGTCAATCGTTAAAAATATGCTTGAACTATTTAATGAGCCGACAGAGCAAGGTAAGTTATACGTTAATTATCCAAGCATTGAATCATTCAATCATATCACAGATAATTTTCAGTATTTATATTATCACTATCAGACAGGCGGAGATAGTTATAAAAATAAAGCTGGTAAATATATCCCTGAGTTTAAGCAATATAATCAGATAAAAAAGATTAATCGTAGTCATTTGCTAGAACTCATTCGATTACATTTACAAAAAGCTAATTTTATTTGCAATAATGCTTTTGTGGTACCTGATGATATTGCGGAAATAGAACAGGTTCATATATTTGATAAGCAGTTTATCTTTTATAACCAAGAGCAGAAAACTTATGTTTTATCATCTATTCCACTTTTTTTATTTGAATTGTATGGATTTGAGAGGCTGAAATCATTATTGTCTAACTAATTGGTTTGAGCTAAGGTAGATGTACAATGTATTGTATATTAAACAAAATTGTGCTAAAATCTTAATATGTTTAATATATAACACAAAATTAAAAATGGACTTAGTTGAAATCGGGCAGTTAATAGCTACCGCAAGGAAAAAACTTAAGCTGACTCAGGGTGCTTTAGCTAGTATGGCTGGTATTGGTCGTACTACATTATCACTTATTGAAAATGGCATGATAAATGAAATTGGTATCAATAAGATAATTACTCTTTGTCAACTTTTAAGCTTGGAGATTGTCATTAAAGATAAGTCTAGTCGCCCGACACTACAGCAGCTTTTAGCGGAAAAAAACAATCATGCTTAATGTTTTTACAGCTAGCAATAAAGTTGGTGAGCTTTTTCAATCAACGACTTCAAGTAAATTTATTTTTAGTTATAGCGCAACCGCATTGCCCAATGAAGCGGTATCGTTGACAATGCCAGTGATCAATGTATAAAGATACCACAACAGTATAGTAAATCTTACACCAATCTATGGCATTGTAACAATTACAGTGCATGTATCTATGTATAACGCTTTATAGCTATTTGGGATATTATAAAAAGAGATAAAATTTTTAAGCATGTTGAATATTTTCTAAAAATTTATTTATGCTAAAATCGACAGGCAAATTCAGCTACTCAATAAATGTTTACTTTGTGGAAGGTTTCTAAATATGGCTCTCAAACTTTATGGACATCCATTTTCATCATACACTCAAAAAGTGTTAATTGCGTTGTACGAGAATAATATCCCTCATGAATTTTGCTGTATCGGGAATGATAAACCAGAACATTCAACAGAATGGATGCGCCGTTGGCCATTGCGAAAATTTCCGATGCTCGTAGACGGTGAGCATCATATTGTTGAATCGAGTATTATCATTGAGTATTTGCAGCTTAATTATATTTGTCCTATACATCTTTTACCTGCTGATTCAAGTGAAGCTTTGGAAGTGCGTTTCCTTGATCGTTTCTTTGATTTGTATGTAATGACTCCAGTTCAAGAGGCTGTAAGTGGTGCGCTTACGGGTGATTTAGTTAAACGTCAAGAAGCATTAAAACTAGCTGTGGAAAAATTAGAGCGTGCATATACATGGCTTGAAGAGCATCTTGTTGGCAAGATTTGGGCTGCAGGTTCAATGTTCTCGCTCGCTGATTGCGCTGCAGCTCCTTCGCTGTTTTATGCAGACTGGGTTCTTGAAATTCCAGAAAAATTTCCACTATTGCGAGGATACCGTGCAAGGCTGCTAGCTCATCCATCTTTTGCTCGTGCAGTAGAAGAAGCTCGCCCATTTCGGCATTACTTTCCTTTAGGAGCACCAGATCGTGATTAACTTAATATTACACACTAAAATATAAATAAATCAAAGGAATAAATAAACCATGCAAATAGCAACGTGGAATGTAAACTCATTAAAGGTACGATTACCGCATGTTCTAGACTGGCTACAAACAACTGGTTGTGATGTGCTTGGGTTACAAGAACTAAAAATGGATAATGCTGCCAATGCCAAGCTAGTTGCTGAATTTGCCGCACTTGGTTACAATTATGTCTATAACGGGCAAAAAACTTATAATGGTGTGGCATTAGTCAGTAAGCATCCCTTAGAGAATATCGTAATGGATATTCCTGATTATGATGATATTCAGAAACGAGTAATAGCAGCAACAGTTAACGGTGTGCGTGTGATTTGTGCTTATATTGTTAACGGAGAGAGTTTAACCAGTGATAAATATCAGTATAAGCTAGCTTGGCTCTCGCAATTACAGCGCTATGTAGCTGCAGAATTAGCCATATATCCTGAGCTGGTTCTGCTCGGGGATTATAATATTGCTCCTGAAGCACGTGATACCTACGCACCGCAAATCTGGGAAGGGCAGGTATTATGTAGTGCACCAGAGCGAGAAGCTTTTCAGGGATTGATAAATTTAGGTTTGATTGATAGCTTTCGTCATTTCAATCAGGAAGAGCGCCAATTTACTTGGTGGGATTATCGTAATATGGCTTTTCGCCGTAAGCAGGGATTACGAATTGATCATTTACTGGCAAGCTCAGCGCTGATGGAACGTGTCAGCTCGTGTATTATTGACACTGCACCGCGTAAATTGGAGCGCCCTTCGGATCATACGCCTGTGGTTATTACATTAAATAGTTAATAAATGGTTTGAGTGAGGTTTTTTATGGCAAAAATAGTTGTCATTGGTAGTGCATCGATTGATTTGACGGTTATATCGGATAAACGCCCGCTAGCAGGTGAAACAGTGATTGGTAAAGAACTGGTGTTATCACCCGGAGGCAAAGGGGCTAATCAAGCGGTAGCAGCGGCAAGGCTTGGTGCAGAAGTAGTTTTTGTAGGTGCAATTGGTAAAGATAGTTACGGAAACGAAATTGTTAATAATTTTAACCGTAATCAAGTAAATACTCAATACCTACATCAACTCGATAATATAGCTAGTGGAACTGCGCATATAATTTTGGCTGAGGATGATAATAGTATTGTAGTCATACCAGCCGCTAATATGCAGCTAACTCCTGCAATGATCGATGAGGCACTTGCAGTTATTCATAATGCAGATATCGTTATGGTTCAGCAGGAAATTCCTATTTCGGTTATTGAACATGTTAGTAAAATTTGCCATGATTTGGGTGTGAAATTACTCCTTAATCCTGCACCAATTCGAGAGATTCCAAGCAAAATTATTTCTGAAGCTAGCTACATTACCCCAAATGAACATGAGGCAGCTGCTCTTTTCCCGAGTTTATCTCTAGGAGCGGCTTTAGCCAGAAATCCGCATAAGTTGATAGTAACACAAGGTAAAGATGGTGCGCTCTATCACGATGGGAAACAACAGATTCTGATTGCTGGATTTCAGATATCTGTCGTAGATACTACCGGAGCGGGAGATACGTTTAATGCTGCTTTTGCGGTTGCGATTGCTGAAGGAAAATCATTTGATGAGAGTATTAGATTTGCTAATGCGGCGGCGGCATTGTCGGTACAGAAACTTGGTGCGCAGGGTGGGATGCCTTATCGTAATGAAGTAGAAAAGATGTTAAGTTATGAATAAGTATGGAATATTAAACAGTGCAATTTGTAAAATGCTTGCTGATCTGGGGCATACGGATACGGTGGTAATTGCTGATTGTGGATTACCAATACCAGAAGGTGTGAAAAAGATTGATCTGGCACTGAAGATTGGTACTCCCGGATTTATCGAAGTAGTCGAGTTACTAGCTCAATATATGCAGGTTGAGAAAGCGACGATTGCTCGTGAGATTCATGCCAAAAACTCTGTTACGTATCAGAAACTACAGACAACTCTTGGTACAGCAATACCGCTCGAGGAATTAAGCCACGAAGAATTTAAGCAGCTTACCCACACGGCACGCGCGATTATCCGTACAGGTGAAGCAACTCCCTATGCTAATGTTATCTTACATGCTGGCGTGATTTTTTAATTTATCACTATGAAAATACAATTAAACAATATACATAAAAAGTTTGCCAGTAACGTGGTCTTGAGTGGCGTTAATTTTGAACTCCTTGATGGTGAGATTCATGCACTAATGGGTGAAAATGGCGCTGGTAAATCTACCTTAATGAATATACTGACGGGGATGTTTGCTGCTGATGATGGTACTATCATTATTGATGGTAAGACTATGCAATTTGCAAACTCGCAACAGGCAGAAGCGTACGGCATTACTTTTATTCGCCAAGAACTGAATGTTTGGCAAAATCTGACTGTGCTTGAAAATCTGTTTCTCGCGAAGGAAATCCATAACCGGATAGGCTTACTAGACAATCAGCAGATGAAGAAGCTGGCTAATGGCAAACTAGCTGAGATAGGTATTCAACTGGAGCTTGATAAGCTAGTTAGTAACTGTTCGATTGGTGAACAG
This sequence comes from Neisseriaceae bacterium, assembly GCA_003963245.1. GTDB lineage: Bacteria > Pseudomonadota > Gammaproteobacteria > Burkholderiales > UBA11063 > Aquella. The sequence goes on along the minus strand of RXJX01000009.1, from coordinate 34,895 downwards.
CAAATGATAGAAATCGTCAAAGCCTTGATGACTAATGCAAAAGTTCTAATCATGGATGAACCTACTTCAGCATTGACCGAACGGGAAGCCAATGTTCTTTTTCAGGTAATGCAGCGCCTGAAACAAAGCGGGGTCGGGATGGTATATATTTCTCATCGGATGGAAGAGATTTTTACTCATTGTGATCGGATTACCGTGATGCGTGATGGTGTAAGTGTAAGCACCAGCCCGATTGCTGACACTTCGTTTAATCAGGTGGTTAAAGAGATGGTTGGGCGTGAACTATCCGAACGTTTCCCCGCTCGTGATGCTCGTATTGGTGATGAGATTCTCAAAGTTGAAGGTTTGACTGGTGCTAAATTTAAAGATATTAGTTTTACGCTAAAGCGTGGTGAGATTCTTGGTTTTGCTGGCTTAATGGGGGCTGGTCGCTCGGAAATCATGCGCGCAATTTTTGGGCTTGATCCATTAATCAATGGGACAATCAAGATCAACGGGCAGGAATTAAAGATAAATTCTCCCAGTGATGCAATAAAAAATGGCATCGGATTTATTACTGAAAATCGCCGTGATGAAGGTGTTATTTTAGGCTTTTCAATCCGCGATAATATTGCGATCAATAATATGCATAATTATGTCCGTTCCGGTTTAATTGATAGTAAGGCAGAAGATAAATTTATCCTGGAATTGACCGACAAGCTTCTAATCAAGATGGCATCAGTCAATCTGAATGTCGGTAGTTTATCCGGAGGGAATCAGCAAAAAGTGGTTATTGCCAAATGGCTTGGGAATAAACCGCAAATATTGATAATGGATGAACCAACTCGTGGCATTGATGTAAATGCCAAACGGGAAATCTATCAGTTAATGAATGAATTAACTAAAGCTGGAGTTGCCATAATCATGGTTTCTTCCGAATTACCCGAAATCATTGGTATGAGTGATCGGGTGGCGGTAATTCATGAAGGTACACTAGCTGATATTTTAGGGCGTGAGAATCTGACTCAGGAAAAAATAATAAGTTTGGCAGCGGGGGAAGCTAATGCATTTACATAAAAAGCTCATTGAGAAATTTTTGCCGTTTATCGGTTTTATTGTGTTATTTGGTGCAATTGGTAGTATTAATCATGATTTTTTGGCACCGATGAATATTCTTAATCTATTCCGTCAGGTGTCGATAAACGCGCTGATTGCCTTTGGGATGACTTTTGTTATCTTAACTGGTGGGATTGATTTATCGGTTGGTGCAATTCTGGCTTTATCGAGTGCACTGATGGCAGGAATTATGCTCCATGGCTGTGATCCAATTGTTGCGATAATCATTGCCTCACTGATTGGGGCGGTCTTCGGTGCTCTCAATGGCATACTCGTAACCAAAGGTAAAATTGCACCATTTATCGCGACCCTTGCGACAATGACGATTTATCGCGGGCTAACCATGGTTTATACTGATGGTAACCCTATTACTGGATTAAGCGATAGTTTCTGGTTTCAAGTCTTTGGGCGGGGGTATTTATTTGGTTTACCAATTCCGGCAATTACAGTAATAATTACCTTCGTGATTGCTGCGATTATCCTCAATAAAACACCTTTTGGACGGCATATTTATGCGATTGGTGGCAATGAAAAAGCTTCGATAATTTCTGGGGTGAAGGTAAATAAGATAAAGGTTATGGTTTATGCGATTAATGGTTTGCTGGCTGCATTGGCTGGAAGCATCGTTGTTTCAAGGCTTAATTCGGCACAACCAACTGCGGGCACTTCATATGAGCTGGATGCGATTGCGGCAGTAGTGCTTGGTGGTACGAGCTTAACTGGTGGACATGGAAAGATTCTAGGCACGCTGATTGGTGCACTGATCATTGGTACGCTAAATAACGGCCTAAATATTCTTGGGGTTTCGAGTTTTTATCAGCTAATTGTTAAAGGGGTAGTGATCCTGATCGCTGTATTTATCGATCGTAGAAAGGCGACATCATGAAAAGAATCCTAAATTTATTGTGTGCCTTTAGCTTATTACTGTTGATTAATGCTTGTAGTATGGAACCTCCAGCATGGGCGAAAACCAAACATGAAATAGACCCGAATAATCTAAAAATAGGGGTATCGTTATCCACGCTCAATAATCCATTTTTTGTTGCGATAAAAACCGGGGTTATGAATGCCGCAAATAAAGAACATATGCAAGTGAAAATCGCTGATGCACAGAATGATTCTGCCAAACAAAATAATGACGTTGAGGATTTGATTCAGCAAGGTGTGGATATTTTATTAATTAATCCGGTCGATTCTGATGCCATTTCTTCGGCAATTTTGCTTGCTAATCAGACTGGGATTCCGGTGATTACTATTGATAGATCGGCAACTAAAGGGAATGTTGTTACTTTTATTGCTTCAAATAATGTTGAAGGCGGTAAAATGGCAGCACAATTTATCATAAGTAAACTCGGTAAAAAAGCAATAGTGGCTGAATTGCAGGGGATTCCTGGTGCTTCCGCGACTCGTGAACGTGGGCAGGGCTTTCATCTGATCGCGGATAAGGAATTAAATGTAGTAGCTAGTCAAAGTGCTGATTTTGATCGGGCAAAAGGACTAACTGTAGCTGAAAATATCTTACAAGCACATGATAATATTCAGGCAATATTTGCCCAAAATGACGAAATGGCTTTGGGTGCTTACGAAGCAGCCAAAAGTGCTGGTAAAAATATAATCATCGTTGGCTTTGATGGTAGTCAAGACGGTTTAAAATCAGTCAAAGAAGGGCAATTATCAGCAACGGTAGCCCAGCAACCCGAATTAATCGGTGAAAAGGCAATTGAGGTTAGTAAAGATATTGCTAATAAAAAAGCTATTTCGCCGCAAATCCCTGTAGCATTGCAATTGATTAGTAACTGATCTTTGTGACATTAGTAGCTAGATTCTAATTTAGAATTTAGCTCTCTAGGAACTGCTATAATTCTACCTTTAATACTTCGGCTTTTGTGTGACCATTGCAATTTGCCGGAACAACTTTGACCTGATTCATAATCAGATCGCTGTAAGTTTAACTGTTTTTAATCCTACAGGACATATCTTTATGCAACAAAATTCAATTGCGCAATACCCGCGCTATCTCTGGTTTATTCAGCTTTCATATACCGCTGTAATTTTATTGGCTAACTGGTTTGATATTCGCATGATACGCCTTGGCTCACTGGAAACCGATGCCGGGACACTTATTTTTCCGTTTACTTTTATCTTATCCGACTTGATTACCGAAGTTTATGGCTATAAATTTGCTAGACGAGCAATTTGGGTCGGCTTTTTGTTTAATTTCATCTTTGTTGCTTATGGGCAATTGATTATTCATTTGCCTAGTCCGGATTATGCGCTGGATACTAATACTAAATTTGATAGTCTGCTTGGGTTTAATGCGCGGATTATCATTGCTTCGACAGTTTCCTATCTCTGTGCTGAACCGCTAAATTCATTTATCATGGCAAAATTAAAACTCAAAACTGGCGGACGAATGATGTGGTTGCGCTTTGTAATGTCAACTGCAGTTGCTTCTTTATTTGATAGCTTCTTATTTGGGACTTTAGCTTTTTACGGTACAATGCCACTGCATGATTTAGTGGTATTTAACGCTACCATGTGGGCAATTAAAGTCTTTATTGAAGTTTGTGGTTTACCCGTGTCATTGTCTTTGGCGGGCAAACTTAAGAAGGCAGAAGGTTTGGACATGTATGATGTCGGCACTAAGTTCTCTATTTTTAGTTTGGATGCTAAATATGCATTCCTGAATAATCGTTATTCCAATGCGCGCATCAAACACCAGACATCAACTTGAGTAGCTCCTCGCTGTTTGCATAGTTTTGCTAACTCATTGACTGTAGTTCCGGTAGTTACAACATCATCGACTAACGCAATATGCTTACCACGCAAATCAGCCTTAATTTCAAAGGCATTGGCAAGATTGTGCGCTCGTTGTAAACGATTAAGCGTAGCTTGTGGCTGTGTTTCTTTATGGCGAGTAATATTTAAAATTGGAACTTGGGGATTTAGTTGATGAAATTCACGTAAAAGTTCATGCACTTGATTAAACCCACGAATTTTATGTTTTTTATGATGAAGTGGTACTGGTATAATTGCATCTGGGAGTTTAGTTAGATGTGGCGCGATTGCACTCCAAAATAATTGACTTAGTGCAGTAGTGTATTCAATTTTCTCATGATATTTTAGTTGTTGCAGTACTTTGTCTAAAGGAAATGCATAACTATATGATGCAATGATTCGATCAAACTGAAATTGATGTTCTTTGCAATTGCTACACGATATTTCCTTGGGGGGTAATGTCCATAGGCAGCGCGGACAGCGTGATTGAAGCGGTAGCCTTACTAGTGCCTGATAACAGTCACAGCAAATTGCTTCTTGGCTAACTGAAGTGCATAGTACACATTGTGGCTCTGGAATAATCAATTTATCAATGTAATTATTTAATAAGCGATATAATTTAGTGACAGATAACATAAGTATTTCTACTCCGATAATCCGCAAAGTGCTCAACCGTAAATCTAGCCAGCTAGGAGCATTGGATTTTATTTTTAAAGAATTAGCTACACGAGTAATTTCCAGATTAGATTATATCAAGTTAACGCCTAAGAGGATACTTGATTGTGGCAGTGGCTTGGGATTTGATCGTGAGTTACTTGCACAAAAATATCCTGAAAGTTTATTAATCGAGCTTGATTGTGCAATAGAAGTTTTGCGTCCTCAATTACCACCTAAATCTAAATGGTCGTTATGGCGTAAATTATCTAGTCGGCAGTTTGTCTGTGGTGATGCTTATCATTTGCCCCTAGCGACCGCAAGTATTGATTTTTTCTATTCTAATTTATTATTACCATATATCAGTGATATTCCGGCATTTATTCGTGAAATGCGTCGCATGTTAGCGCTTGGTGGAGCCTTCTGTTTTGCTGGCTTGGGGGTTGATTCACTCAAAGAATTACGTGCGTTTGGTTTGAGTAGTTACCGTTTCCCAGATATGCACGATATTGGTGATATGCTCATTGATGCTGGATTTAGCAATCCGGTGGTTGACACTGAATATATTACGCTGGATTATGATGATTTGCAAACGTTACTTCAGGATATTCGCTTAGTTGCCTGCGGAGCAGCGAATGACGCCAGCTTACGCCGTAAAATAAGCAAGGGACAATTTACTGAATTGACCAATCAACTTAAAAATAAGTCTAAACTAACTCTGGAAGTCTTTGTTGCACACGGTTGGAAGGATCGCAATAAAATTGAGCTGCCAGCAGGGCAGAGCATTATCAATTTTCAGTCGCATAAATAATTGACCTTGGTGATATGCTAAAATCTATACTGTGTCATACTGAAACGGATAGATTCTAGTAGATTTGTTGCTAAGCTCCTCACTTATATACCTGTAAGCTTCGTAGCTTAACACCTATCGGTGTTTTGAACCTGTTCCAGTATGAAATATTTTAAAACTTGGAGGTATATTAAATGGAATTAATTAAACAAAATATCGTGGGTGTATTGGGGTTGATTGCTTTATGTGTTGCTATTCCTCTTTCTCATGGCGCACCGCAAAATGTTATTAATGTCGTTGGTATTTCAGCTCTGATTATTTATGCATGGCAGGGTAGAAACACCTTCTTTCTTTATCTGGAACTGATTGTTTTACTTGGTACATTGCTCCAAATTGCGGAGGTTAGTCCAGTAATTACATGGACGGCACTAACTTTATCTTTTTTCGTTACAGCGTTGAGATTACTTCAAAATTCTGCATACCGTAATTTTGCTACGATACTTGGTTTTACTGGTTTAGCAGGGCTTGTTTTTGGCTATGCGACTCTGAATCCTATTGGTTATGCAATTGGCGGTGTGTGCTCTGCCTGCTATAGCATTATACTATTTAGACAAGGGATTAAAAGTGGTTTGTTATTTGCCCTGCTTAATGTCATTTACGGTGCTCTGGCAATTTACGTGATATTCAAGTAACTAAATTTATTTTAGGGGTGCTTTAGTTTCTTTAAGCTTAATTTTTGCTAAATTTTCATTAAATACCGTACTCATCATCTGATGTAGATGTTCGGATAAGGCTTGTCTTGATTTGAAATGACCTGCATCAACTTCTGGCAAAATAATCGCTTTTACAGTTAAGTGTTTTGCTTTGACAGTGTTACATACTGTTTGCCATAAATTATGTCCATAATAAAGTGCTTCACGGGCTAATTGTCCATCTTCACGAAAATAAAGTAATACAATCGGAATTATTTTGCTTTGTGATTGAAGCGCAGTTTCTAACAGTGGTGCCTTGAAGGGGAATATTTCATACCCATTGTTAACTCTTCCTTCTGGAAATAAGCCAATGCAGTTTCCGCTACTTAATAGCTTGCTAATTTTTTGGTTGGTGGGTAGAATATCTCTTTTGCGATTTCGATTAATAAAAATAGTTCCACCTGATTTAATCATGATGTTCAGCAATGGCCAGTAGCGTAACTCTGCTTTAGCTATAAAGCTGATTGAATATATTCTATATAGTAGTGCTACATCAAGCCAGCTCATATGGTTGGCAATAACCATGTAATTATTTAGGAAGTAATCATTGTTGGTTTTTCCTACGACCTCTAAATTAATTCCGCTGGCTTTTGTCGTGGTAAGCGCCCAGATGCGCACGATCTTACTCCATGTTTTGCGAGGTAGAACCCAGTAGATAGTGAAGCAAAGCATGCTGGAAAGTATTGTAATTACAAGAAGTAAGCTAATTCGTAAGGGTGCTCGTAATGATTCAAACATTAATTAATTCCATTTTTGCTAAAAATTAAGTACTAAGTTTACTAAAAAAAACTCTGTGATGCGTAAGTTTGATAAAATAGCTCTCTCATTAATTTCTTATTAGTAAGCTATGTCTACAACTGATTATAAGTTAAAAGTACTCTTTGTTTGTATGGGGAATATTTGTCGTTCTCCTTTAGCAGAAGGGGTATTTTTTGCCCATTTACAGCAACAAAATCTAACGGACAAGTTTATTTTGGATTCTGCTGGTACTTCAGATTACCATGTTGGTGATTGTCCTGATAAGCGTGCGCTGAAAGTTGCTCAGAAATATAGTGTTACGCTTAAGCATTGTGCTCGTCAGTTTAAGGCTGATGATTTTAAAGAATTTGATTATATTCTAGTTATGGATCATTTAAACTATGATGCAGTACTAGGTTATGCCAAGCATGAAGAATACCATGATAAGGTTTACCTCTTTAGGACTTTTGATGAAGCGTCTGGAGAGTTTTATGATGTTCCTGACCCTTATTATGGCAGCGAAGAAGATTTTGCGGAAGTTGGTGAAATTGCTCTTCGTGCTAGCGCAGGATTTATTCGCTTTCTGAAACAAGAAGGTAAACTACCATAGCGATGGTAGTTTAATTAACACCAATAAAAAATGCGACATTGATAAATGTCGCATTTTTTATCTTTAGTTCACTAGTCGTTAAGTAATAAACTAATTGATTCCTCATTATTAATCCGGCGAATTGTTTCAGCTACTAAATCAGCGATACTGGCAATACGAATCTTATTGCTTACTTTAGCGTGTAAAATAGTATCAGTCACCACTACTTCATCCAAAATAGAGTTCTCAATCCGCTCCATCGCATCATCAGAAAATACCGCGTGTGTTGCATAGGCACAAACCTGTTTAGCACCACGATTTTTAAGCGCTTCAGCAGCTTTACATAGTGTTTTGGCAGTATCTATCATATCATCGATAATTATGCAGTTTTTACCACTAATGTCGCCGATAATATTCATTACTTCTGCTTCATTGGCTTTAGGGCGACGCTTGTCAATAATTGCCATTTCTGTACCTAAACCTTTAGCAAAAGCACGTGCACGCATTACTCCACCCATATCAGGCGATACAATCATTAGATCATCATAGTGTTTCGATTTGATGTCTTTAAGTAAAACTGGTGATGCATAGATGTTATCAACGGGGATGTCAAAGAAACCTTGAATCTGATCGGCATGCAAGTCAATTGTTAAAACACGATCTACACCAGCAGAAGTTAACATGTTGGCAACCAACTTGGCTGAAATTGGTACCCGTGCAGAGCGAGGGCGACGATCTTGACGCGCATAACCAAAATATGGGATAGCAGCGGTAATCCGCGCAGCAGAAGAGCGTTTTAATGCATCTACCAGAACTAAAACTTCCATTAGGTTATCATTAGTTGGATTGCAGGTTGGTTGCAATATAAATACATCAGAACCACGGACATTCTCAAGTATTTCTACGGCAATCTCACCATCGCTGAATTTAGATACATTAGCTTTACCAACTTTGATATCCAAACATTTAGCTACTTGTTCTGCGAATGGACGATTGGCATTACCGGTGAAGATCATTAAGTTCTTGCGCATATACATATAGGCCTCTATTGGTTGTGAGCAACTATACTCTTTGTCTTTGAGTCTTTGTACTTTGTCGGATTTCAAAAAAGACTTCTCATGTAGTTCTACCTACACTGCCTCGTCTTTTTCATCAATCCTTCACATCAAAAAATCAAGTACTTCGAGTAGTTGTTGCCATGGGTTAAAATAGGCAAAAAAAAAGCGCACATCATCGAATCAGGATGATATACGCTCTTTTTTATATAATGGCTGGGGTGGTAGGGATCGAACCTACGAATGTCGGAATCAAAATCCGATGCCTTACCACTTGGCGACACCCCAATAAAAAAATCTTTTCAATCACAAGCAACCGGTGAAACCGCTAAACTTGTTGCGAGGAAGGTATTATATCTTGCGCTCAAGATATTTGCAACATTTTTTGCTGAATTTTTATCGGTAAAGCTTAAGTAGATAGAGCTTCCTGAGCCTGTCATAGTCGCTTTTCCATATTGATTTAATTCAGAAAAAACAGTATTAATCTCTGGGTAAAGTTTGCGTACGGGTGCCTCTAAATCATTCTCTTTTTGTGTGATTAATTGTGTTGTTGAAACGTTATTTGCGTTGCATTGCTTGAAATCAAGCTCTAATGCGGCAAAAATATCCTTGGTTGGAGCATGAAACGGTGGTTTTACAATTACGAAGTAAAGCTCGGGAATTTCAATCGGTGTAATCATTTCACCAATACCTTCGACAAGTGCATTTTGTCCGCGAATAAAAAATGGAACGTCTGCACCAAGTTGAGCCCCAAGTTTAAGCAGCTCGTCAGTAGTTAGTCCGGCTTTCCATAAATGGTTGAGTACAATAAGCACGGTTGCAGCATTTGAGCTGCCTCCACCCATTCCCGCACCGGATGGAATAACTTTCTTGATCTTGATATTGGCTCCCATATTAGAGCCGCAAGCCTCTTGTAGAAGTATTGCGGCTTTATATGCCAGATCTTTTTGGTAGAACCATGCCTGTTGATGTTCAATTAATGATACTTTACCATTAGGTGTAATTTGTATATCAATCTTGTCATACAGATCAATCAGGCAAAATACACTTTTTAACAAATGATAGCCATCCAGTCGCTTTCCTACAATTTTGAGACCTAAATTGAGCTTGGCTGGCGACAGGACGCTGTGAAATTGATAGTACACGACTTATTTTACTAATTCAATTAATTTATCAAATGCTTCGATGAATGATTGTAAACCTTCTTGTTGTAGTTTTTCACCCAATTCAATCAAGTTAACGCCATTTTGCTCAACTTGGGCTAGAATTGTTCCGGCATTTTGTATTCCATTGGTTAAACGGCTTGCTGCATTACCATGGTCGCGATAAGCATCTAGTGTTGCATCAGGAACAGTGTTAATTGTTTCGTCGCCGATTAGTTCTTCAATGTACAATACATCAGAATAATTTTTATTTTTAGTTCCGGTGCTAGCCCATAGTAAATATTGACCTTTGGCGCCCAAGTGTTTCAGTTTATTAAAACGAGGTGAATTGAAAACTTCTTGGTATGCTAGATACGCCTTACGAGCTAGATTAATTGCCGTTTTACCTTGGAGGCTTTCCGGTAATTTAGGATCAACTGCACTGTCAATCCGAGATAAGAAGAAGCTGGCAACAGTTTTAATCTTATCAATTGGTAAACCTTGTTCAGCCCGTTTTTCCAAGGCGCTAATATAAGCATCCCAGATTGCGTGAACTTGGGGCAGTGAAAATAGTAGTGTAATATTGACATTAAGTCCTAATATTACCAATTGTTCAAACGCGGCAACACCAGCTTGGGTTGCTGGTACTTTAATCATCAGATTGGGTGCATTGACTGCATTCCATAATTCTAATGCGCTTTTTACTGTTCCATCGGTATCATGACATAAATCAGGCGACACTTCCAAGCTAACATAGCCATCTTCTGCATTTGACGAAAGATATAATGGTTGCATAATTACACAAGCTTGTTTGATATCCTCAACCGCCATTTTTTCGTAGCGCTGAAGTGGTGTAAGATTTGTTTTCTTTAATTCGTTTAGCTGTTCTTGGTAGCGAGAGTCGCTTGAAATAGCTTTGTAGAAGATTGCGGGGTTCGATGTTACACCGGCAATGCCATCTTCTTGCATCATTTTTTGTAAATTTCCAGATGCTAAAAACTCACGTGAAATATTGTCTAACCAGATTTTTTGTCCATGTTGCTTAATCGCTGCAATTTTGCTTGTCATTGTAAATATCCTTGTTTCATAGTATGTTTTTCAAATATCTATTATACCGAGAGCTTTAAGGTCTAGGCAGAATTTTTTTAGTGCAGCGCAATAATTAATCTCGGGAGTAATCTAAAAATCTTATGCTATACTTATGGGAGAATTTTAATAACATTGTTTTGTCGCTGTCGCGGCGGGAGTTGTAAATGAGTAATGATTTAGATCAATTGCAAACCAAAGAGTGGTTAGACTCAGTTGATAACGTAATTGAATATGATTCGCCGGAACGGGCTGCATATATAGTAAAAGCAGTGACAAAGCATTTGAGCGATAAAACAGGGATTCAGTTACACCAGAATATGAATACTGAGTATGTAAATACTATTCCAACCAATAAAGAAGCGATTTATCCCGGAAATAAAGACATTGAAAAACGAATTTCAGCATACATCCGCTGGAATGCCGCGGCAATTGTGATGCGTGCAAATAAGGTAAGCAGTGAGTTGGGTGGGCACATTGCATCTTATGCTGGTTCTGCTTATTTGTATGAAGTTGGTTTTAACCATTTCTGGAAAGCTCCACATGGTGAGCAACATGGTGATATGGTATTTTTCCAAGGACATTCTTCACCTGGTATCTATGCACGAAGTTTCTTGGAAGGGCGTTTTAGTGAAGATCGGATTAGTAATTTCCGCCAAGAGTCAGCCAAGGTAGGTTTGTCTTCGTATCCTCACCCATGGTTAATGCCTGATTACTGGCAATTCCCTACGGTGTCGATGGGGCTTGGTCCTTTGATGGCGATTTATCAAGCGCGGTTTATGCATTATTTAGATGATCGTGGAATTGCTAATACTAAGGGACGTAAAGTATGGTGCTTTATTGGTGATGGTGAATCTTCTGAGCCAGAAACTTTAGGTAACTTGAACATTGCTTCGCGTGAAGGATTAGATAATCTTATCTTTGTGATGAGTTGTAACCTGCAACGTCTGGATGGACCTGTGAATGGTAATGGTAAGATTATCCAAGAAATGGAAGCAGTCTTTACTGGTGCTGGTTGGAAAGTAGTTAAAGTTATTTGGGGTAAAGGTTGGGATCGCCTGCTAGAAAAAGACACTGCTGGCAAACTTAAACAATTGATGATGGAAACTGTTGACGGTACTTATCAAGATGTAAAATCTAAAGATGGTGCTTATGTTCGTTCTAAATTCTTTGGTAAATATCCTGAGACTTTAGCTCTAGTTAGCGACATGACTGATGATGATATCTGGGCATTGACTCGCGGTGGTCATGATTTGGATAAAATCTATGCTGCATATTACGAAGCTGTACATAATGCTGAAGGTAAACCAGTGGTTATTTTGGCTAAAACAGTTAAAGGTTTTGGTATGAAAGGTGAGGGGGAATCACAAAATACAGCTCACTCACAGAAAAAAATGTCAGTTGATACCTTAAAACATATTCGTAATAAATTTAACATTCCGTTGACTGATGAGCATATCGAAGAGTTGCCATTCTTAAAACTGGAAGAGGGCACTGCTGAGTACAATTATCTACACGCACAACGTGAAAAATTAGGCGGTTACTATCCTGTGCGTAAACCTGCTGTAACAACCTTACCTATTCCTGAGCTAAGTGCATTTGAAGCAATGCTTAAGGATACCGGTGAGCGCGAAATGTCAACCACTATGGCTTTCGTGCGGATGTTAAATGTTCTTGTTAAGGACAAAGCTTTAGGTAAACATATTGTGCCAATTGTACCGGATGAGTCACGCACTTTTGGTATGGAAGGAATGTTCCGTCAATTAGGTATCTGGTCACATGTGGGACAAAATTATACGCCGGAAGATGCTAGTCAGTTAATGTATTATAAAGAATCAGTAACTGGTCAGATTTTCCAAGAGGGTATTAATGAGCCAGGTGCAATGTGTACTTGGATTGCCTCAGCAACCAGCTATGCTAATCATGGCGTACCAATGATTCCATTCTATATTTATTATTCAATGTTTGGTTTCCAACGTACTGGCGATTTGGCTTGGGCGGCTGGTGATATGCGTGCTCGTGGTTTCATTATTGGTGGAACTGCGGGTCGTACAACCTTGAATGGTGAAGGTTTGCAACATGAAGATGGTCATAGTCATATTCAGGCTGATCTAATTCCGATTTGTGAGTCATACGACCCTACTTTTGCTTATGAATTAGCGGTGATCATGAATCATGGTATGAAAGAAATGTATGTAGAAAATAAAGATAAGTTCTATTACATAACTGTGATGAATGAAAATTATACTCATCCAGCGATGCCTGAAGGTGTTGAGCAAGATATCATTAATGGTTGTTATTTGTTCAAAACTGTTGGAGAATCTAATATTTCAGTAAACTTAATGGGTAGCGGTACCATTTTCCGCGAAGTTATTGCTGCAGCTGATTTGTTGGCACAGGATTTTGGTGTGAAAGTGAATGTGTTCTCTACTCCATCATTCAATAAATTACACCGCGATGGTATGGCGGTTAATCGTCATAATATGCTTAATCCAACTGCGCCACAAGCTAAAGCATTTGTAACTAAACAGTTAGAAAAAACTGGTGCACAAGTGACTGTTGCTTCAACTGATTATATCCGTAATTTTGCAGATAAAATCCGTGAGTTTGTACCTGGCAAATATGTTACTTTAGGAACAGATGGTTTTGGACGCTCTGATTTCCGCGTAGCATTGCGTGAGTTTTTTGAGGTTAACCGTTATTATGTAGCGGTAGCTGCATTAAAAGGTCTGGCTGATGCTGGTTTAATTAGTGCTCAAGTGGTTGCTGATGCTATTGCCAAATATGGTATTAATGCAAACAAAGCTAATCCTTGGGAAGTTTAATAAGGATACAAATGATGCGTAAGTTATTTTTCTGTGTTGCTATGTTTAGTGCAGTGGTCTGTTATGCTGATCCGGGACGTAATCAGGGTGCGGTGAATAACTTATGCCAGAATTTGTCGGCAGCTTGTACTCAAGGAGATAATCCTTCTTGCGATGCGTATAAAACTACAGGTTGCGCGTGTGATGAGAGCGGTGTGTGTACCCGCGGTAACTATTCTAATTAAAAAGGTTGAATAATGAGTGTAATTGAATTAAAAATTCCTGATATTGGTGGTCATAGCGATGTTAATGTTGCCGAAGTTTACGTTAAGGTTGGTGACACAGTTAATGTTGACGATAATTTGTTGATGTTGGAGACTGATAAAGCGACCATGGAAGTTCCTGCTGAAAAGGCTGGGGTAGTTACTGAGGTTTTGGTTCAGGTTGGTTCTAAAGTTAATGAAGGTGATGTTTTTGTCAAGGTTGAAGCTGCGGGTGAGGCTGTAGTGGCTGCGCCAGCAGCAGTAGCTGCGACTGTTGCAGCTGAACAGCCTGTAGTAGCGACTGCACCAGCTCCTGCACCAGCAGCTAGTTCGCAAATCGTACCGATTATTGTTCCAGATTTAAGCGGACATGATAATGTAGAAATTATCGAGGTTAGTGTAAAAGTTGGTGACACGATTGCCGAAGAAGATTCTTTGATTACTTTGGAAACTGATAAAGCTACAATGGAAGTTCCGGCAACTGTTGGTGGCGTTGTTAAAGAAGTTAAGGTTCAGTTGGGTGGACGAGTAAGTCAGGGTGATTTAATTCTGATGGTTGAAACTACGTCTGCTGGAGCTACTGTAGCTCCGGTTGCTGCACCAGCTCCAGCGCAAGCAGCAGCGCCAGTTTCTACTGCAGTCGCTCCGGTTGCAGCTGCACCTGCCGCATCAGCTCCAGCTAAAGTTGACGAGGCTGCGTTTGCCAAAGCGTTTGCTTCACCTGCGATTCGTAAATTAGCTCGTGAGTTAGGTGTTGATTTAGGTAAAGTTAAAGGTAGTGGTAACAAAGGTCGTATTACTGAAGCAGATGTTAAGACTTTTGTTAAAGGTGTTATGTCAGGTCAAATTGTAACTGGAGCAGCGCCTACGAATGGTTCTGGCGTTGGTTTGGATCTATTACCATGGCCTAAAGTTGACTTTGCTAAATTCGGCGATGTTGAGCGTAAGGAAATGAGCCGGATTAAGAAAATCTCTGGTGGTAATATGGCGCGTAACTGGGTTATGATTCCGCATGTAACAGTGTTTGAAACCGCAGATATTACTGATATGGAAGAATTCCGTAAACAGCTTAATGAAGAATATAAACGTGCTGAAATTAAAGTTACGCCATTAGCATTCTTAATTAAAGCTGCAGTTTTTGCATTGAAAAAATTTCCAGAGTTCAATGCATCAATTGATGGTGATAGCATTGTTTATAAAAACTATTATAATATCGGTTTTGCTGCGGATACACCAAATGGTTTAACTGTTCCGGTAATTAAAGATGCAGATAAAAAAGGTTTAGTAGCAATTGCGCAAGAAACTTCGGCTTTAGCAAAAGCTGCACGTGATGGTAAACTAAAACCAACTGATATGCAAGGTGGTACTTTCACTGTGTCTAGCCTTGGTGGTTTGGGTTCAACGGCATTTACTCCGATTATTAACGCTCCAGAAGTGGCAATTTTAGGGGTTTCAAAATCTTCAATTGCGCCAGTTTGGAATGGTAAAGAGTTTGCCCCACGTTTGATGTTACCATTGTCATTATCTTTTGATCATCGAATCATTGATGGTGCGTTGGCTGCAAAATTTACGACTTATTTGTCTCAGATTTTGTCAGATCTACGTCGCATGGCATTATAACATTGCCTCTGAAAAAGCCCATGATATCATATCATGGGCTTTTTTTATTATAAACGTAACGTTTATTGAGCCATAGCTAAAATCTCTTTTACTGCCGTGGCATCAATATTTTGATGTTCACCTAAATTACTGCTGCTATACTTGAATAGGTTAGCAACAATTTTCTCTGCATCAACGGTAATTCCATAATCAGCGAGTTTAGTTTTTACACCTAACGAGTGGAAAAATTCTTCTGTTTTGATAATCGCTTGTTTAATTGCAACATCGGGGTGGTTATTTTCTAGTCCCCAAACGTTATGCGCGAATTTAAGAAGCTTAGCACTTTTATTATTACTTTGCTGACGCCATAGTTGTGGAGCAACTATGGCTAATGTTTGCCCATGATCCAGTCCATATGCCGCAGTTAACTCGTGTCCAATCATGTGAGTTGCCCAGTCGTGATCAACACCAATGCCAATAATTCCATTTAGCGCATTAGTAGCTGCCCACATCCAGTTAGCCCGCGTATCATAATCTTGAGTACCATTAACAATGTCCTGCCCAACATTGATTAGGGTTTTAAGCACTGCTTCTGCAAATCCATCTTGGATTGATGAGTTTATGTCAGTGGTTAGGTATTGCTCGGTAACATGAATAAATGGATCAACAATACCATTTTGTAACTGTCGTTTTGGTAGGCTATAGGTTGTTTCCGGATCTAAAATTGCAAATTTAGGGAAAACCAGTGGATTCATAAATGCTTGCTTAGCACCAATACTGCGGCGTGAAACCACTGCCCCTGAATTCATTTCTGATCCAGTAGCAGGTAACGTCAAAATTGCGCCTAAATCAATTGCTTCAGTAAATATTGCATCAGCCTTAGTTAAAATATCCCAAGCATCACCATTATATTTAGCAGCGAGTGCAATAAATTTGCTACCATCAATAATTGAACCACCACCAACAGCTAAGATTAAATCAATTTTTTCACTCCGGCAAATCTCGACTGCTTTCATCAGTGTGTCATAGTCTGGATTGGCTTCAATACCTGCAAATTCAATGACTTTATAGCCTTGTAGTGCTTGTTCTACTTGTTGATAAACACCATTGGCTTTGATTGAACCACCACCATAAGTAAGCAAAATTTTTGCATTAGGGCTGATTAATTGTCCGAGCTGCTGAATTTGTCCTTTGCCAAATAGAACCTTAACTGGGTTATAGTATGTAAAATTATGCATATGAGTCTCCTTGAGATTTAATTAATACAGGCAACGGGCTGACTTTCAAGTTTTGCTAAATGCATAAGCCAGCCAAATCTAAAAACTATTAAAAGAATTATGGCACAATTATAACATTTTCTGAGCTTGGGTTTTATAGAGCGAATTTTTTTATTCTAGGCAATTAAATTTGAAATAAAATATCTTAATCCAAGCTAACATAATTAAAGCAGCTCTGTTATAATTACGTAGTATTAAACTGTATCCGAAAGAGGGGTTTGTGATGTTTAAAAAAGTTTATGTTCCAATTGATAATTCAGATATTTCTGATAAAGTATTACAAGAAGCAATTGATTTAGTAAAAGCGACAAAATCAGAGTTAAGAATTAGCCACGTAGTTAATCTTGAGCAGATTACTTTTGGGATTGAAATGGTTGGTGTTGCTGAATTGAAAGATGCATTGTTAAACATTGGCAAAACCTTGATTGATCAAGTAAAAGAGCGCATTGCTAAAGAAGGTGTTTCAGCAGAAGTTAAATTAATTGAAAATTATGGTTCTGATATTGGCAGTCTGATTGCCGAAGATGCGAAAGAGTTTGGAGCAGATTTATTTATTTTAGGTTCACATCATTTGGGATCGTTCTCTCATTTTATTACTGGTGGAATTGCTGAAGATTTGGCACATGAAACTCAGATTCCTATATTACTTATCACCAAACATAAGCAAAGTTAATAACTATTCTCTGGCAGTTATCAGTAGAATTTATGAGTGGGTGGCTGAGGCTGCCCATTTTTTATTTTAAGCGTGTTATACATGAAGAATAATATATTGACCTTTAGTGATCATTCTCGGCATTTTAAGGATTGCATTTATGTTTATCCCGTAGTGTCCAGACGCTCGCAAGGTGTCTCGTTGGGAATTAATTTAAATATTAATAATGCTTGCAACTGGCGTTGTGTCTATTGCCAGGTCGAAGGTCTGGTGCGGGGTAAGCCGGAACGGATTGATTTATCACGTCTAAAATTTGAGCTAGATATAATGCTGGATTGGATTGTCAACGGTAAATTCATTCAGGAATATGCACCAGTTGGTTTACAGCGCTTTAATGATATTTGTTTATCAGGGAATGGTGAGTCAACTTTATCCGAGGATTTTGTTGCTGTTTGTCAGATAATTGCTGAACTGCGCAAAAAATACGCGGTTGGTTCAGATGTGAAAACGGTATTAATCAGCAATGGTAGTGAAATCTTGAAAGAGAGTGTTCAGCAAGGGCTCACAATTATTTCGGAAAATAATGGCGAGCTATGGTTTAAAATTGACCGAGCTAACCACGATGCGATTAATTTGGTAAATCAGGTGAGCATAGATCTTAATGGTGTTATTAAGCGGTTAAAGCTGGCTAGCTCACTATGTACAACTTATGTACAAAGTTGTTGGTTTCGCGTAGATGAAATTGAGCCTGCTGCCGAATTAGCCGCGGAATTTGTTGATCTTATGGTGCAACTAAAACCATATATCGCTGGAGTATTACTCTATTCAACCGCTAGAAATCCAGCATTGCCAGAAGGGAATAATATTTCTCAAGTTTCACCTGAATTTTTAGCTAATTTGGCGGATCAGATTGCAAGAAGTGGGATTATAGTCAAGAATTATGTTTAAAGATAGATTATGAAGATTTACGTTGATGCAGATGCTTGTCCCAAAGCTATTCGCGAAATTATTTATCGGGCAGGTGAACGGACTAAAACTGAAGTATTGATGGTAGCAAATCATTTCTTTCAGTTACCTAATTCTCAGTTTATTACGATGGTACAAGTTCCTGCAGGATTTGATGAAGCCGATAAATGGATTGTTGAAGCAGTTATGGCTGGAGATTTAGTAATCAGTAATGATATCCCTCTGGCTGATCTGGTAATTCAAAAACAGGCGCGGGTAATTAATCTGCGCGGAAAGTTATACGATGCAAATAATATTAAACAAGCTTTGGCAACCCGCGATTTATTATCTGAACTTCGTGATAATCAACAAATTTCAGGTGGACCACCACCGATGAATCCTAGCGCAATAAAATTATTTGCCCAGCAGTTAGATAAGGTATTAGCCCGTAGCTGAATTTTTGAAATAAATTTTAGTGTAAATCTGATATATTCGCGCATCGTAGATTTAAGTGATATGATAAACTTATTATGTCACCAAGTAATTTATAATTTAAGAGGTTTTTAAGGAATAACTATGTCGACTCCATCAACTAATGAAAAGATAAATGTTAGGGATTTATCTTTTGTAGCGTTGTTTTCTCTAATTGTAGGTTCAATGATGGGGAGTGGTGTTTTTGATGTTCCACAAAATGTGGCACATGGTGCGGGGGTTATTCCAATTAGTATTGGTTGGATTATCACTGCAGTTGGGGTTTTAGCGTTAAGTTGGGCATTTGCGTATATATCTAATCAACGTCCAGATATTCAAAGTGGAATTTATGGTTATGCCAAACATGGTTTTGGTGATTATGTGGGTTTTAACTCGGCATGGGGATACGCTTTGAATGCGTTATTAGCGAATGCCAGTTACTTAATTTATATCTGTGCAACTTTAGGGAATTTTGCTTTTTTCAAGTTTTTTGGTAATGGAAATACAATAAGTTCGCTAGTAGCAGAGTCTGTAATGATTTGGGCTGTATTTTTCCTAGTTAGGAATGGAATTAGAGAAGCATCAATTGTGAATGTGATTTTAACTATTATTAAAGTATTGGTTTTAGCCAGTATTATTATTGTTTTTGTTTTAGCTTTTAATTGGACAAAATTTAAGTCTAATCTACATGCTGAACCACATCTTGGTGACTGGTTTACCCAAGTGAAAAGTACTATGTTGGTAACGGTTTGGGATTTTACCGGAATTGAGGCGGCATGTATTTTTGCTCTTCGCGCTAAACGTATGAAGGATGTAATTAAAGCAACGATGCTCGCAGCAGTGGTTGTTTGTTTGATTACTTCGTTAATTTCAGTTTTACCATTTGGTATTTTATCGGCACAGGAAATCCGTGAGTTATCTACTCCATCAACAGCTGGGATTTTGACACAACTTTATGGGGAAAATAGCGGAAACTTAATTCGTGCTGCAGTAGTTATAAGTGTTTTAGGTGCTTTACTTGCATGGACTTTGCTGGCAAGCAATATGTTCTATTTGGCGTCTGAAGATAAAACTATGCCTAAGTCATTTATGAAAGTAAATGCAAATAACGTGCCAATTAATGCGTTAGTCATCAGTAGTATTGCCGCGCAAGTTTTTATTGTGGTAGCTTTTTTCACTAATGCGGTTTATTTGGCAATGATTCAGTTAGCTACGAGTTTGGTTTTATTACCATATTTGCTATCAGCAATGTTTGCACTGAAGTTGGTTATCAGCGAAGGTAAAATTGATCGCTTATCATTTATTAAAGGTGTTTTGGCAGTATTGTATGGAATCTGGCTAGTTTATTCTGGTGGTATGATGTTTTTAGCTTTGTCGAGTTTATTGTATTTAGTCGGTGCTATATTTTATTTTATTGCTCGAAAAGAACAGGCTAAACCATTATTTGATAATAAATTTGAGGTTGTGTTATTTATTACCTTAATTGTAATTACGGTTGGATCGTTTGCTGATTGGTCACAAGCGTTTATTACTGGGCAAATTGGTTAATTAGGTATGATTCTCTGCTATGCAGTGGTAGCATAACTACTAATTGCGTAGCAGAGAAAAGAGAGCGTGGGCTTATCCTATTCTTAATCTTTCAACAGTCTTGTTATTCAATAAATGAGATTTAATGATCTCTTCAATATCTTGTTGATTAACATAGGTATACCATACTCCTTCTGGATATATTACGCATACAGGAGCATTAGTGCAGCGCCCAAGACATCCTGCTTTACTAATACCAATTTTATTTTGATTGTGAGTATCTAGTGCGCGGAGGCTGATTCGAGCAAAGTTAAAAGCTTCATCACTAGCTATATCGCCACAACCGTTACCATTCTTTTTCAAATTTGTACAAAAGAAAATATGTTTGTTATAGAACATGATAAGTAACCCTCCAAGAACTAGCGATTGCTAGGTGTTTCTACAATTAACATTACAATTTTCTTCACAAAAGGTAATACTATTAGCAATACCGGGAAAGCAATCGGAAAAGAAGTTACCCATGCACTAAACCACGGGTATAATGAGTTGTAGTTAATGCCTAAATTTTTGAATGTAGCGATTCCTGAGACGATGAACGTCATAAATAGGGATAGAATTAAAGGCATTACGAAATTAACATATTTTGCGGGAATTTTTTTAATCATTACCGTTCTTTCTATAAAAATATAGCCGCACAATACAATACCATACGGCATTATAAAAGTGCGTTGAATAACGGTAACGCTTACGATTAGTTTGAATAAACTACGAGGTGATTCTAGCAAAGGTAAGCAGCTTTTGTCAAGATGATGTATGTTAAATTATTAAAATTTATAATCTCTCTTAATCTGTAAGTATCAAGTCATTTTTATGTTACAATGCAGGCAAATTTTTGTAGGGGCTTGGTATTGCTGAGATATTTGCCTGAGCTTATTTAATATATTGGATTTTTTGTATGCATGACTTAGAAGTCTATTTTTTATTAATCGCTGTTATTATTATAGTTAGTTTTATAGCAAATAAAGTCAAAATTGCTTTGCCTATTTTACTTATGATAACTGGTTTATTTATTGGTTTTTGTTCAAATGATGCTCTGGTTAGTGTTAGCCCAGAGATGGTGTTTTTGATCTTTTTACCTCCGTTATTATTTGAAGCTGCGTTTACTGTTTCGTGGCACGAATTTAAAGCATTCCGAAGCCCAATATTTTTTCTGGCTATTGGTCTAGTTATTTTTACTGCGCTATGTGTTGCGTTTACCGTTCACTTCCTTATTCCAGAGTTTTCTTTATTAAGTGGGTTGTTATTGGGAGCAATCGTGGCACCACCTGATGCGATTGCCGCGACTAGCGTTACGAAGAATCTTCCGGTACCAAAGCATATAAGCATAATTTTAGAAGGGGAGAGTCTAGTTAACGATGCATCATCCCTAATTTTATATCAATTTGCTCTTCTGGCGATTACCAGTGGTAAACTAAGTTGGATTAATCTTCCTTTAAATTTTATTGTTATGGCTGGTGGAGGTGTAGTGCTTGGGTTATGTGCTTCATTCATCTTTATCCGTTTACTTAAAAAACTGGAAGAAGCAACTATTGTTACTGTTATTTCTTTATTGTTGCCATTAATTATTTATATTACTGCTGAGAAATTGCATATTTCGGGTGTTTTGGCTGTCGTTAGCTGTGGTTTACATTTGTCTTGGTATGTTTCGGAAATAACTTCATTCCAAATACGTTTTAAGTTAAAAGAATTCTGGGATGTATTGATTTTTGTTTTTAATGGTATCATTTTTATTTTACTTGGATTGCAGTTGCCGGAGTTAACCAAGCAATTTGCATCACAACAATTATGGCACTTAATTCTTTACGGCTTGATTATTAGCCTAGTGGTAATTCTTGCACGAATAATCTGGGTTTTTCCTATGGCACATATCAATATTGCCTTACATAATAGATATAGCAAGACAAAGATTGTAGTTAGACGGGACTTAAATAAATATTTGTTTATAATTGCTTGGTCCGGAATGCGAGGGATGGTCTCTCTAGCAATTGCGATGGCGCTGCCCTTAACTCTACTCGATGGTAGCTTGCTTCCAGAACGTAACGAAATTGTTTTATTGGCTTTTATAGTTATAAGTGTTACTTTGCTTTTGCATGGGTTAAGTTTACCTCTGCTTATTAAAAAGTTAAAGCTAACTCCGGATTATGAAGAGCGGATTGAACTTGAACGAAAACTTCGTCAGCAGCTTTTTATTGAAAGCCTTGAATATTTGGACAATGAACTGATTAATTACTATCCATCAACTGTTATTGATGATGTTAAGCAAAGAATTGTTGATGAACTCAATTATCATGTAGTTGAAGAATCAATTACTAAAGAATATATTGGGCAGAGGTTGCGTGCGATTGAAGAACTTATTGCTTTTCAACATAAGTTATTACGTGATCTACACCGTAGTTATGATTATGGTAGTACTGATATTATTCGTAAAATTGAGGCTGATATTGACGTACATAGTCTTTTGATCTATTCTAAGCTAAATGGTGGCGTTCAAAATTCGCATTAGCATTTAATTTTTGTTAAGTGTTGGCATTATCGAATTATGATTGATTTGGGGGCGAGGACTTAAACACAAAATGCACGTCCTCAACATCCGAAGAGTAAATTACTATCGAAATAATTTTCTCAATTTTAATGCAACATTTACCAATATGATTAATGCAGGAACTTCCACTAATGGACCGACTACGCCTGTAAAGGCTTCAGGAGAATTTAGTCCAAATGTAGCAATCGCAACAGCTATCGCCAACTCAAAGTTATTCCCAGCAGCAGTAAATGCAAGTGTTACTGACCTTGAATAATCTGCACCAAGTTTTCTACTAATAAATAATCCCAATAAAAACATTATGCCAAAATAAATAATTAATGGAACAGCAATTTTTATAACGTCTAGTGGGATAGACAATATTACGGCACCTTTTAAGCTAAACATTACAATGATGGTAAATAACAATGCAATGAGCGTTAAGTAGCCGATACGGCTACAGAATTTTTGTTCGTACCAGGCTTGTCCTTTGATTTTAGTTAGTACCCATCGAGTAATAAATCCAGCAAGAAATGGTATGCCTAAATAAATGAAAACACTCTCTGCAATTTGACCGATGCCAATATTTACATGATATGAATGTAAGCCAAAAAACTGAGGCAGCCAATAAATAAAAATCCAAGCATACAGGCTAAATAGAAGCACTTGAAAAATACTATTAAAAGCAACTAAACCAGCACAATATTCACGATTTCCACTCGCTAAATCATTCCACACAATTACCATTGCAATACATCGAGCTAAACCGATTAAGATTACACCAACCATGTAATTTGGTTCATTATGTAGGAAAATTAATGCAAGGCTAAACATTAATATTGGACCAACGATCCAATTTAGGAGTAGTGAAACCCAGAGTATTTTGGCATTTTTAAAAACTAACGGCATTTCAGCATAGTTAACCTTGGCTAATGGCGGATACATCATTAGTATTAAACCAATAGCAATTGGGATATTAGTAGTTCCAACACTGTAATCATTAATTAATGTTGGTAATGAAGGCATAAATTTGCCTAACATTAAACCGATAAACATGGCTAGAAATATCCACAAAGTTAGGTAGCGTTCAACAAAAGCTAGTTTTTTCATTTCCACTCCTTAACAAGTTGAGGAAACTCATTTTGTAAAAAAGTTTTGATTTCATCACGAACTTTACGATAGATGACTAACTTTTCTTCTTCTGATGCCAAATTTGCTGCTAATTTTGGTGGATCTTGGAATGAGTGATGTAACTTCTGAGCTAATCCAGTGAATAGTGGACACGATTCATTGGCGTGGTCGCAGACAGTTAATACTACATCAAATTTGACATCTTTTAAAGTATCAACATGTTTACTACTGTGTTGTGACATATCCAAACCAAGTTCATTACAAACCTTAATGGCGTATGGATTCATGCCATGGGTTTCTATGCCGGCGGAGTAAAAATTATGCTGAGGATATAAATTACGTGCAATTGCTTCTGCCATTTGACTGCGGCAAGAATTCCCGGTGCACAAAAATAATATATTTAGCATTGTGATTCCTTGTTTAATAACAGATTAAGTTTAATTACTTGTTGAAAAAGATTTTCATTATCAATTGTTTTTATCAATTCAACTATCTGCTTACCGAGAGGGCTGAGCTGGTAGTGCTTCCATTTACTTAACTTAAAAGCCATGACCAATTCACTATTTTCTAGCTCTTTAAGATGACGTGATAAGTTTGAATTGGATAAGTGAAAACATTCTTCAATGTGACACAGGCAGATATTTGGATTTAATGAAATCAATAATAGTATTTCTAATCTTGTTCGCTCACCTAAAGCTTTAAAAATTTTTTCCATGTAGTTATCTTCTTTTTATATACTGCGAGCATAGCTGTTATTATTTGACTGTTACTAATGTTGCTAGTGCTGTATTGTATCATATTTGCACAAATATGCAAATATGATTGACCAACATATAATAAAAAAACTCAGGGTTAATCCCTGAGCTTTTTCTAATTCTGTGGTAATCTCGCGATTCCCAGATCAGTTAATTGCTTATCATCTACTTCATTGGGGGCATTAGTAAGTAAGCACTGTCCTTTGGTTGTTTTAGGGAAAGCAATCACATCACGGATTGATTCAGCTTTACACATCATTGAGGCAATTCGATCTAACCCAAAAGCAATTCCGCCATGTGGTGGCGCGCCATATTGTAAATTATCAAGTAAGAAACCGAATTTATTTTGAGCTTCTTCTTTGCTGATTTTTAGCGCATCAAAAACCTTAGATTGAATATCTGAACGGTAAATCCGGATTGAACCACCGCCTAACTCCCAGCCATTTAGAACAATATCATAAGCTTTAGCCAGACATTCGGCAGGATTAGTGGTTAGTTTATCAATATGTTCATCTTTAGGTGACGTAAATGGATGGTGACAGGCAACATAGCGATCTGCTTCATCATCATATTCAAACATAGGGAAATCAATTACCCATAATGGTTTCCATTCGCCTTGTGCTAAACCTTTTTCGTGTCCGATTTTTAGGCGTAATGCACCCATTGCTTCATTGACAACTTTAGCTTTAACATCTATACAAATAATTAGAGATTCATCATTTTTAGCATTGCATTTACTAATAACGTCAGTAATTACTTTATCATCATAAATGAATTTTAGAGGTGTTTTAATTGCTTCTTCGCCTGATTTTGTTATATCTAAGAATTTTAATGAAAGTAAATTTTTTGCTCCATATATTTTTGCAAATTCCTCATACTCTTTAAACTCTTTATTAGATATTTTTATCTCAGCTGGAATTTTTAATGCTACAACTCTGCCTGTTAGTTGACCATTTATATATAAGCTTTCCTTTAGTTTATCATTGTCAATCTTACTAAATATATCGGTTAAATCAATAAACTTAAAGTTTTCCAAGCGCAAGTCAGGTTTATCAGAGCCATAGTAATACATTGCATCTGCATAAGTCATTACTGGAAATTCGGGTAATTCAACGTCGAGGACTTTTTTAAATGCCTGCCGGATTAAACGTTCAGCCATTTCACGGATTTCTAATTCGCTTAAAAATGAAGTTTCAATATCGACCTGCGTAAATTCAGGTTGGCGATCCGCGCGTAAATCTTCATCACGGAAACAACGGACAATCTGGTAATATTTATCAAAACCAGCAACCATCAGCAACTGTTTAAATAATTGTGGCGATTGAGGGAGAGCATAAAATTCACCTTTGTGTACTCGTGAAGGTACTAAGAAATCCCGTGCACCTTCTGGCGTTGAACGAGTTAAAAATGGTGTTTCAATATCCAAAAAGCCTTCATCGTTTAAAAAACAACGAATTTCATGGCTAAGCTTAGTGCGTAACATAATGTTATTGCGCATTTTTTGACCGCGCAAATCAATAATCCGATGCGCCATGCGATTCATTTCGCTAACGCTCTCATCATCAACCAAAATTGGGGTTGGAATTGCGGTATTTAGGATTGTAATTTTGCTAGCTAATACTTCGATATTGCCAGTTTTTAAGTCCTTGTTTGGATTAGGTCGTGAACGGACTGTTCCAGTTACTTCTACCACATATTCGTGCTTTAACTCATTGGCATCACTAAAGCAACTACTTTCAGGTTCTGCTACAACTTGCAATAACCCTTCTCGGTCACGAAGGTCAAAAAAGATTAAACCACCGAGATCACGGCGGCGGTGTACCCAGCCTTTAACTGTAACTTGCTGGTTAAGGTAGGCATCGGTAATTAGTCCACAATAATTGGTTCTTTGCATTAAAGTAAGTTCCTTGTTATATTCTGTTGTCAATTGTGTGTTGCATATATTTTTTTTATCTACACTCAAAATATTTGATTCTGAGTATATACTCATAGTATTTGATTTTTGGACGCGAAGGATTGATAAAAAAGACGACGCAGTGTAGCTAGAACTACATAAGGAGTCTTTTTTGAAATCCGACAAAGTCGAAGATTCAAAGACGAAGAGTATAGTGTTGCATTTTAACAATAAGGTATACATTTTATCATGTTATTGTATGCTAAATTTTAGGTATTTCCAATAGGGTATGCTATAATTTCACAGTATAATTTATTAAGTAGTAAGTAGGCTTATTGTAGATTGTCTGCTATGGCTTATGGATAAATTATCATTGTGTTTAACCTTTATTTATCTATGGATTTATTAATGAATAAAAAATTATTTATTGCTGGCTTAGATTGGGCAATTAATACCGACGAATTAAAAACTATTTTTGAACAATTTGGTACGGTTGTATATGCAAAAGTAGTTACGGATGAAAATCAACGCAGTCGTGGGTTTGGTTTTGTTGAAATGTCAACTCATGAAGAGGCTCTAGCTTGTTTAGAAAATCTAAACGCAAGCGTACAAAAGAAACGCCAAATTGTTGTTAAATGGAAAGAAGAAAAAGCCCGTCCGCCACGTGGTGAATAAGATTTAACAATACCCAGAATTTTCGCTGGGTTTTTTCATGTCCTATATTCCATATTCATAACAGATATGTTACACTAATGCCCTTATCTTTTGCATCCGTAGCTCAGTTGGATAGAGTGTCAGTTTCCGAAACTGAAGGTCACAGGTTCGATCCCTGTCGGGTGCACCACAAATTTTCTACTTTATTTCTATGTTTTTATAGCCTCATACCGTGTCAGGTTTGGTTTGGTAGATAAGGCGCTAAAAGCTATGCAAATTGATCAGCTAATAGTAAGATTAGTTCATTTTTAGTTGCTATATTCATTTTACTTTTTATATTATTGACATAATCTTCAACTGTTCTGTGAGAGATTTTTAGACATTCAGCAATCTGTTTTGATGTATAGCCTTTTATTAATAATGGTAAACACTCAATTTCTCTTGTTGTAAGACGGTATTGATATAGTTCTGTTAAAAAACTATATTTATCAATCTCATTTATTGATTCGAATTTTAATTCATTGCCAGACCAGTCATCCGCAATAGTCTTGTTTGCATAAAGTTTTGCTTGTAAATCTTGATTTGCTAATTTAAAATTTTGAATGAATTTATCTAATAATTGGAAGTTGCTAAGGTATTTGTTAATTGCGCTACTGTTATTAGTGGTTGTACCTAAAAAGAAAAATTCATAGCCATCATGGTTGGGTTCTATTATAGTTATCCCATGTTTAATGCCAAATTTTTCTGCATCATGAAGAATTACGCTGTGAGTGTTAATATTAGTCCAAATAATCCTACTGCGTGAGTAATTAAATGCGGGCAATTCAAATATGCTTTGTAAATAAAGTTTTTGTGATAAATAGTGTTTATACCAATCAATTTTATTAGTTAAACGAATTTGACTGTTATCGTTGAATGTCTTATGATAGTTGAAGCTATCCAAGCCAAAGTATTTATCGATGGGTTGAATCAATTCATTTATTTCTGTAACAGAATTAAAGAATAGATGGTTATTAAAATCCAAATTCGCCCAGCTGGTTATTTTATTCATGTCATCCTTATTACCGTATTTGATACGGTTATCTACAACTTAACGCTTATTATACAATGTTCAGCTCAAATTTATATTGTTAAATAGATAGGATTTTATATGGATAAATTACAAAGAGGCTTAGCTAAATTAAAAGAAATAGATGGAGAGGCTGGAGAAGCTGTAATTCAAGCGTTACAAGACATTTCACCCGATATGGCTAGATTGACTATTGAGTTTGGCTTTGGTGATATATATTCTCGTCCAGGTCTTGATTTGAAATCACGAGAAATTGCTACCGTTGCCGCTCTTACCGCGCTAGGTTATGCGATACCTCAATTAAAAGTACATATCAAGGCAGCTCTAAATGTGGGGTGTACACAAGATGAAATCAAAGAAATTATTATTCAAATGACAGTATATGCAGGTTTTCCTGCTGCGTTAAATGCAATGTTTGCAGCAAAAGAAGTTTTTCAGAGTTTATAGAAAATCACGGCAATAATAAGTATCAATCTGCGCTAACTTACGCAAGTGCCTCAGGAATATGATAAAATACAGGCGCTTTATTTTTATAAATTGTCTATAAGGATATCAAATGAATTTACATGAATATCAAGCTAAGGAATTGTTGGCACGTTATGGTTTGCGAGTTCAAACCGGGGTTCTGGCAACCAGTGGTCATGAAGCAGCTGACGCTTATGACAAACTTGGTGGCAAATTTGCGGTAGTAAAGGCACAAGTACATGCGGGTGGACGCGGTAAAGCTGGTGGTGTGAAAGTAGTTAAGTCTCGTGATGAAGCACGGGAAGTTGCTGAAAGCTTGATCGGTAAAAATTTGGTAACATATCAAACAGATGCCAATGGTCAGCCAGTTAATTCAGTTTATGTTTCTGAAGATCTATACCCAGTTTCTCGTGAATTGTATTTAGGTGCGGTAGTAGATCGTTCAAGCCGTAGAGTAACTTTTATGGCTTCAACTGAAGGTGGTGTGGAGATTGAGAAAGTTGCTCATGATACCCCTGAGAAAATTCTTAAAGTCGTAGTAGATCCATTGGTTGGATTACAACCCTGTCACGCACGTGAGGTTGCATTCCAATTGGGATTAAGCGGTGAACAGATTGCTAATTTTGTCAAAATGATGTTGGGTGCATATCAGGCTTTTGTGGAAAATGATTTTGCTTTATTTGAAATCAATCCATTGGCTGTTCGTGAAAATGGTGAATTGGTGTGTGTTGATGCTAAGATTAACTTAGATTCAAATGCCTTGTTCCGCCACGCTGATTTGCTGGCATTACGTGATAAATCACAAGAGAATGAACGTGAATTAAAAGCTTCTGAACATGATCTTAACTATGTTGCTCTTGAAGGTAATATCGGTTGTATGGTAAATGGTGCGGGTCTTGCAATGGCAACTATGGATATTATTAAATTATACGGCGGTCAACCTGCAAACTTCCTTGATGTTGGTGGTGGTGCTACTAAAGCGCGCGTTATTGAAGCCTTCAAATTAATTCTAGCTGATAGCAATGTAAAAGCAGTATTAATTAATATTTTTGGTGGAATCGTGCGTTGCGATATGATTGCTGAAGCGATTATTGATGCAGTGAAAGAAGTTAATGTAACTGTGCCAGTGGTTGTGCGCCTGGAAGGTAATAATGCAGAATTAGGTTCTAAATTATTGAAAGAATCTGGTTTAGCATTGATTCCTGCTGAAGGTTTAGCTGATGCAGCACAAAAAGTTGTCGCAACTTTAAAATAACTGCGCTTACGTAGTAAAGACCCAATAAATTAATAAGGATTTAAGATGAGTGTTTTAGTTAATAAAAATACCAAAGTTTTAGTACAAGGTTTTACTGGTAAAAACGGTACTTTCCATTCTGAGCAAGCGATCGCTTACGGCACTAAAGTAGTTGGCGGTGTGACTCCTGGTAAAGGTGGCAGCCAGCACTTAGGTTTGCCAGTTTTTAATACAATGAATGAAGCTGTGCGTGAAACGCAAGCAGATGCTTCAGTTATCTATGTACCAGCTCCATTTGTGTTGGATTCAGCAGTTGAAGCGATTGATGCTGGGGTAGCCTTGATTGTAATTATTACTGAAGGTGTGCCAACACTAGATATGTTAAAAGTTAAGCGTTATGCTGAATCTAGCGGTTCACGGATTATCGGACCAAATTGCCCAGGGATTATCACTCCAGGTGAATGTAAGATCGGGATTATGCCAGGACATATTCACTTACCGGGTAAAATCGGTATCGTATCGCGTTCTGGTACTTTGACTTATGAAGCAGTAGCACAAACGACTAAATTAGGTCTTGGTCAATCAACTTGTATTGGTATTGGTGGTGATCCAATTCCTGGTACTTCACATATTGATTCATTAAAACTATTCCAAGAAGATCCACAAACTGAAGCGATCATCATGATCGGTGAAATCGGTGGAACTGCCGAAGAAGAAGCTGCGGAATACGTAAAATCTCATGTAACTAAACCTGTGGTTGGTTATATTGCTGGGGTTACTGCTCCTGCTGGTAAACGTATGGGACATGCGGGTGCGATTATTTCTGGTGGTAAAGGTACTGCGGAAGAAAAATTTGCGGCTTTTGAAAAAGCTGGAATCGCTTATACTCGTTCGCCTGCAGAACTAGGTACAACAATGTTAGAATTGTTAAAATCTAAAGGAATGATCTAAGTTTAGATTTAAGACTACAAAGTTAGCTTCTGAAAGCCCACCAGTTTGGTGGGTTTTCTTATTTGCTATTTGCTATTTCAATTAATTATAGCACGGTTTAAGGGGTGGTAAATATTTGGGTGGTAAGCTTTGCCGTTGTACTGATAAAGTTAGTTAGGATATAATCAGACTTTTCTTAAAATAATTATGCTTGAAGGGGTGCTCCGTGTTTAATAGTGTTTCTCGTAAGCTTGTGTTAGCGTTAACTTTGTCAGCAGCACCATTTGCATATGCTAGTGAAATTTCGTATGAAGATAATGAGAGTGAAGTAAAATTGAGTGATGATGTTGATAAGACTCGTGATGACTATTTTAGCAATGATGTTGGTGTTTTAATTGAAGAAGAAGAGATTAAGCAGCTGAAACAATCATATATTTCACCATATAATTATTTACAAGATCCCATTGCTTTAAATATGGGCTCAAGTGCCAAAGCTGAGTCAACCGGAACTTTTCATTTAGGTACCAGCGTTATCGCTGGGATGAATAGTCCGATGAATGGACAAAATACTGCCATTAATACTAATATCTTCCAAATTTGGGGGCAGACTGAGCGCTTTGGAGGCTTTGCATTGGGTGGTGCTGGTACTGCAGTTGTTAATTTTAAACAAATAGGACAACCAAATACCTTTAGTACAACTTCTGTTTTTTCACCAAGTCAGGCATATATTGATTACCAATACAGTAATAAGTTAGACATTGTTGCTGGTAATATTCTTATTTCTACACCTTGGGTTAATAGTTTTGGTTCAAACCCTGGTGCTACTTATGCTATGGGAAATAACTCTTATCAGGCAGCATTGGTTAATATTCAGGCACTACCTAGTTTATTGATTACTGGATTTAGTGCATGGGCTTATACCCAATATCCAAATAGCTGGGGTAATCAGCAAACTTATTATAATAATGGTGGTGTACTCGCGAGCATCGGAAGTACTCCTACCAATGGGCCAAGCGGCTTGGGTTTAACTTGGAATCCTGTGGATAGTTACTCAGGGCAGTTGTGGTTGTATAATTTTGCTGATTATGCCAAAATGATTTATACTGATAATAGCTATCATGTTGCTGTAGCCAATGAAGTTAGTTTTGATTTTGGTGTGCAAGGCTTTATGCAATCATCATCAGGTTCTGCGATTACAACCCAATTTCCCTTACCTGGGCAAACTACACCTGCCGGAGTAATTGCCAGTAATGGTGTCGGAGGTAAAATAGCTCTGAATGTTGCGAATAATACTACAAGTATTTCCTATAACAATATTTTTGGTTCAAGTGGGTCATTTTTAAATGGCGGTATGGTAACGCCTTATACCTATGGTATGGAAGTTGATCCGCTCTATACAACTCCCGCATTGACATCCTTAGCCGAACTTGGCTCTGGTTATGCTTATACTTTACGCAACAGTACTTCGTTTATGGATAATTCACTAAAGTTTAATCTATCGATGTCACAGTTCTTTGTTAATCAGGTTTACGTTGGGCAAGCGACAAATGTTACTGAGTATGATGCCTCGCTGTTATATCGGATTCCTCACACTAATATGAATGTCTGGACACGTTTAGTTTATCTGGAACAACCTGACAATGTTGGTGGTAATATGTTGCAGCCTCGGCTTATTTTTAACTGGATATACTAAAATTTATGAAAAGAGCGCTATGGAAGTTAGCGCTTTTTTATCGGATGAGTCACTACATCTCTTAATCATCAATTTTGCAATAGTCTAATTTACTTTCAATGAAGTTACATTTCATCTCATAATTGTGTGGAGCTGAAGC
Organism: Neisseriaceae bacterium; assembly: GCA_003963245.1. Lineage (GTDB taxonomy): Bacteria > Pseudomonadota > Gammaproteobacteria > Burkholderiales > UBA11063 > Aquella. The sequence goes on along the minus strand of RXJX01000009.1, from coordinate 2,133 downwards.
ATAGAACTCAAGTTCGGTTTCTACTTTGCCATTATGATGGTCATGATCCACATCATATGGTTTGCAATATTTAGTAATCTCTTCAATGGTAGAGCTAGCTTTTAGTTGGTAGTTACTGCACATGATCTTTTCTTGCTGTAAGTTGACCAATTTATCGGCAAAAACAGCACTGCTACTAATGAATAAAAGAGCGAAGATAATTTTTTTCATGATAATATCCTTATCAAATACTGAGTTATATTTACAATTGCTGACCATTATAGCATCTATCTTCAAAATCAAACAATAGACATTTTTGTCTATCGCTAGATTTAATTCATTTAGTAGTATATAATTTGGGAACTCCAACTTCCCAGACGTATTTGTATCGTAGATCCGTTGATTTATTGAAAGTAAGTGACTTTAGTGTTTAAAGTAAACATAAGCAGATGGTTATATGAGAAAATCACTAAAATGACATAATTTTATAATTTCAAGATGGAATTAATGATGCTATCTCGAAGGTTACCTATCAATATTTCAGTTGGTAAAGTGCGACGTCTACACGTTTTGGCACTGGGGTTAATTATCGAATATACTTGTTTATTATTGATATTATTTAATCAACGTAGACTTGCATTGACAGTTTTTTGTACAGATGATAAATATCCAGCGATAGTCTACTTTGAACTTATATTTGGTGGAATTTATTTGTTAAGTAATTTGGCAGTTTTATTTGCAATAAAATCTAAGTTAGTTGTCAAATTATCTGCTAAACCACAGCACGTCATTTATTCAGCAACCACATTGTGTGCCTTTTCTTTTATGTTTTTATTGCTCACTCCAAAATTATTTTTTCTGCGGTTTAGCTTACTTCTCTTATTCATGGTCATTTTTCTTTTTCTCCATATTTATGAGCAGTTATTGACGATATTCTGTTTATTAAATATGATTAGGACTAGAGTACAATACCGCTCATTTGCTAATATGTTTTTTATGATTGTTGGAGTTAGTATTATTTCCGCAAAGGCAATTCATGATGCAACTAATTATTTTGTTGATTTAGATCTCCGGGTATTTTTTTCTTTCTTACCTATAACAGTTCTCGGGGTAATCACAATTTTATTAAGCCGACAGTTTTGTTTTAAAATTAATTCCTACGATATTAAACGCTTAAGTCACGTAATGCGATCATTGAGGTATTCTTGGAAAGAACAATTAACGCGTTTAACTGCTAATTTGACTATTGGTGCTTTTATGATTGAGTGGTATGCTAATACACCTAATCAAAATTATATTTATTCCGGTTGGGATGCTAGGGTTAGCAATTTACTACTTGTGGTTAATAACGTTATTGCATTATTAATTGTTTATTTTTATAACGTATTTATTAATCAAATTAATAAACGGATTTGGTTAGCAATTATTTTACTGTTATTTATTTTATGTGACTTTATTATTGACTTAATGCCTGGGGGAAGCTATTTTGTAATTTGCTCATTTTTCCTTATGTCGATATTGTTCAATATGATTATTAAAACAATTAACCAGCTAATTCATTATCAAATCAATGATCTAAAATTATATATATTTTCTTTGATTTGGGGAAGTGGTGTTGGAATTGTTTTCTTTTGTTTCTTATTTGATACTTTAAACTTAGTAGTAATGCATAATACCTTGATTATTTCTGATAGTGTTATGTCAAATATAACCATTGGTGTGGTTATTGTTTTATGCTTGTTTTGTATAAGTAATATTGCTAAAATAGATCAAAAAGTGTAGTGGTTTTGAAATCAGATTATTGTTTAAACAGCAAATAGTAATATATCTCGAAACTAACTAAATAACATTTAAATTTGTGAATCTTTTAGCTGTTAAGTTTAGAGAAATCCATTATAATAATGAAGTCATACAAAATTATTGATTTTAGGTTGTCGGCAATCTGTGCCGTTACTAATTTCACAATGCGTTAGTTACTTACCAATGGAGATAAAATGCAAAAAATTAATTTCTGTTATGTAGTAAGAATAAGGACCTGAATTCAAGTGCGAAATGCAAAGAAATAGATTAAACTATTGGTTGTATTTCGCGAGGCATTATGGCAAAAAGATTAACATTAGAGAAACGAATCCGATTAGAAACTCTTTTGAAATT
>RXJX01000015.1 GCA_003963245.1 Neisseriaceae bacterium | reverse complement strand
AAGCAGCATTCAATGAACTAAAAGATGCTGCGTAATTTAAAACTGGGTTTCTATAGATTGGGATAAATTGGTCTTGACTATGGGGCACATTATAGACTGTTTGAGCTTTGCCATAAAGTTAGTCGGTATATGAGGGATATTTATTAGCTTATCATAAACTTGCTCGATTATGCGATGACGTATAGTTAAAGTATATAAATAATCCCAGCAAATATGCGGTGATAATTGCATAAATTTTGCGTTACTAAGCTGATCTTGCAAAATAAGCATGATTAAATTTAATTCTGGTGAATATTTATTGTGCATACTGGATAGTTTTTGCATTAAATATCTTCAAATTGTGAAATTATTTTATAACGTTCAAAACTATCACTACCTCCAACAATAGTTTCACTTGAGCAATTAATCCAAGCATGAGCTATAAACTTATTTGCCTCATCTTTAGCTACTCCTAAGTAAAAGACATTAGCAATTGCGTAATGACGAAGCACCAACCGGCATGCCAAAGCTTGTACCAAACATCTGGATTGCCAAGGTGTATGCCGGGCTATCATAGCTGTCATCCGACCGATAACCCGTGCATAAATAATCTGCTTTTCTGCTGGTAGCTTAGAGCTACAAGATGATGTTTTAGGTTGTAAAAATAATTTTACCAATATTCTGAAGGGAATAGTTAAAATCGCAACTCTCATGAAAGCTAAAAGAATAAATAATAATACTAGAAATAATTTTAGCCTCCAGCTTAGTCTCCGCCGTTTTAAGATTTGCATGTATAGTTTATGATTTATGAATTAATAAATCAGCACGCAGTAATTCATGTAAAAAATTCAGAACATCGCTTTGACTTTGTGCGAGACTACAGTCATATTTTTGATGTAACTGTTCAGCTAAATTTTCTCCGGTAGTTACCTCCTGTAGCCAACGCCACAAGTCTGAACTGGTTTCATTAAAGTTATAATATTTACCATGTTCAATGTGTAATAAAATTACATTATTTTCAAACTCTGTTTCTGCAACATCTTTGTCTTTGCGTTGTACGCTTGAAGTTAGTGTTAGATTGTTAGTCATTGTTCTTTTCTACAAATTATTTGAATTGTCATTCCATCATTTATTTAAAATTGAGCAATTAACATATTGGTTAATTCATTTAACAAATATTGATCACTTGGGCGAACTACTTTGTATACGTCTATTTGCTTTGCCAGTGTTATAATTTGGTGAAAATGCTGTGCAATCCTCCCCATTCGCTTTAGCATCTGATAACGATAAGTGTTTTTAATTAAGGTGTTTATTTTATCATTTGCCTGCTGTTGGGTTATTTTAATTTTTTCAGATTCTTTTGTCGGATTCAATTCATAGAATTTTGCAAGTGGCACAGCATGAGGGTGAGAGTCAGCAATAGGAAGCTCGTATTTATTTTCTTTATTGATAACTTTTTGTAAGCCATTGCTAGATTTTTTGACTTGTGTTAGAGCATCCGACCATAATTTAACACGAGAAGGTCCTGGTTCAATAAGTAATTGTCCATTTTCATCAGCTCTAATTGCTACAACATCATCAGTAATTAATTGATAACCACTATCAACCATATTTGCAGCTAGGGTTGATTTACCAACTCCAGAATCACCGCTAAAAACTACAGCTTTTCCATTAACCAAAACGGCAGAGCCATGTAAAACCAAATAACCACGATGCTGTAATAAGTAAGCAAAAACTGTACCATAAAGCCAAGTGTTGATTAAATACTCATCTTGCAGTGCAGGGGATTTTTCAATATTTATTATATTTTGTGCTGGAATTACCTGATAATTCGCAACGTCCTTTATCTGCAGATAAAATTGCTGATCATCGCAATACCATGATAATTCATCTGCTTGTGGCGCTGCAATTTTACATTCAGCAATAGTAATACTTGTACCGAATGCTGCGATTTCATTTTTATAAGTCATTTTTTGTTTAAATTTCTATAGCCTAATCGTAGTTACAACCATAATAGAACTATTAAGATCATCAAATGACCGAACAGTTTCTAATTAAGTAAATTGTAGCATAACGCACAAAAATATAACTATCCGTTATGGATAATTTTATGCGTTACTAAGGGTGAGAACAGATTTTTGAATTTAAAGCCTCGTATATAACGAAGCTTTATTGTGAAGTTTTTCTTTCAAATTCAGTAAGTTAACCTTTATTCATGATTAATCAGAAGCATATGCTTTTATAAGGTTTCAATTAGCTTGGTTAATAGTTTCCACGATTTGGCAACCGATTGAATATTAACTTTCTCATTTGGCGAGTGTGGATATCGAATCGTTGCACCAATTGAAATTGCATCAAGGGATGGAAATTTATCCATAATCAGACCACATTCAAGTCCACCATGAGTTGCACCTACATGAATTTCATGATTAAATAATTCTTGATATACTTGTTTAACTACCGCGAGTGCAGGACTTTCTGTATTTGGTTGCCATCCTGGATAATTATCCGAGTGTTCAATATCTGCACCAATTTGACGAAAGGCTGCAGCTACGCTGTTAGCTGCTTTTATTTTTGGTGCGTGTATTGCACTACGCTGTAAAGTTATAACCTTCAAATGAGTATCAGTAGTGCTAACTACGCCAATATTGCTTGAAGTCTCAGCTATTCCCAGTTTGTTATTCATTCGCCATACACCATTAAATACACTGGCAAGAGCATTAATAAAATGTAGCGCGTTATGTTCTGCAATGATCTGAGTTGCTGGCGTAGTTTCTTGAATAGTTAATTTCAAATTAGGATCCGTATCGGCAAATTCTTGCATTAGATCTTTAGCATAATTATTTATAAAATTATTTATTTTATCAGGTTCGTGATTAGTAACAGTAATAACTGCTTCACAGTATGACGGAATTACGTTGCGCAATTTTCCGCCACTTATTGAAACTAAGTTAGTATTAAACTTATTATGTAGTTGAATCAACAAATGTGCAATCTCTTTAATTGCATTAGCTCGCCCCAATGGGATATCAACACCAGAATGACCACTAAATAAATCTTTTAGTTCAATTTTATAAGTGACTGCTTCTGTTTTTCCATTTACTCGTGTATAAGGATAGCTGATATTGGTGTTAATTCCGCCAGCACAACCAATGCAAACTTCAGTGTCTTCTTCTGAATCTAAGTTTAATAATACCTGAGATTGTAATTCATCACCAATAATTCCAAAAGCACCACTCATTCCAGCCTCTTCATCGGTAGTAATTAGTACCTCTAAATCATTATGCTTTATGTCTGTTGATGATAACACTGCTAATGCCATTGCAACTCCCATACCATTGTCTGCGCCGAGCGTAGTTTGATTGGCGGTTACCCATTCGCCATCAATATATGCATCAATCGGATCATTTTCAAAGTCATGATTAGATTCTTTAGTTTTAGATGGAACCATATCCATGTGAGCTTGGAGGGCAATTTTCTTACGAGTTGGGGTGCTGTCTGTTGCTTTTTTGCGAATTACAATATTACCAATTGGTGTTACTGTATAATCAAGTTGTAAACGTTTAGCTTCTTCAATCAAATATGCCAGAATTTTTGCTTCTTTTTTAGACGGGCGAGGAATTTGCGTAATATTTTTAAAATATTTCCAGACAATTTGTGGCTCTAGCTTCTCTATATTCCGATCCATAATAGCTCCTTAATGAATATCTGCAAGCAGATTTAATTTTATTAACCGTCAATTATAGAATAAATCGTAGGTATTGTTGACTAAATTTGCCTAATTGCAGTGATTTTATAGTAGTTATTGGTATATAATGGAGTCAAAATGTTTGGAGAAATTTACATGCGGATAAATAAAAAAACTTTAGTTTTAATTTTAACTGGCTTAATTAGTAGTAGTGCATTTGCTGCATTAGTTGAAAAATCTGATTTAGTTACAGATCAAATTCAAATAGGTAAAATGGATGGTGATACCGAGCCCTCACAGTATTCAGTGATGTTTAATTTTCATAATAATGGCGATGATATAAACAAGTGGCAAATTGGATTTTATATGCCACGCAGTTTCTATAGTCTAGCTGCGCAAAATATCAATCCTGCGTTGGAAATGCAGGTGTGTAATGCTGATGGGGGATGTGCTAATCTGCATTATGTCAAAGCGGCCTTCAATATGCCTGATCAAAGTCAGGGGTATTTTACAGTATTAGAACCAATTAATAGCTTTCCTTTGAAAGAAAAAGGGCGCTATTATATCAGGCTTGCGCATAGTAATCAGTGGCCAGCAGGAAATATTTCAGCGCTACCGCAAAATTTATTTTTAATTAGCGATAACTATAGTAAAAAAGGTGTTCCGCGAATTTATACTATCAATACTGAGCTTACTCAATATTCTTTGCTTGGCTACGACCATAATCAAGTTGAAGCTCAGATTAAAGACAAGCTAGCTGCTAATTGGCAAAATAGTCAAACTTTTACAACTGATTCATTACCGGGAATCGTACCGCAACCTGTTAGTATTAAAGCTCTTGGTAACGATGGATTTACACCACCGAAACAATTAACTATCCATAATCAATTAAATGACAATAACAGCGTTGCAAGTTTGTGGGCACAGACGATTAAGAGTGATTGGAAACAGAAAAAGCCTGTTTTGGTTGATAACAACTCCGCTGCAAACACTGGTATTATTATCACCGAAATTAGCGATCCAAAATCAATTGCCAATAGTCCTGAGGGTTATCGTCTAACAATTAATACCGACAATATAACTATCGAGACGCTAACGCAGACTGGTGCATATTATGCCTTGCAAACATTACGTCAAATTTGGGCGCAAAATAAGCAAACTTTTCCTAGTCTAACTATCACAGATTATCCACGGTTTAAATATCGTGGAGTTTTACTGGACACCGCGCGACATTATTTTAGTGTAGCTGAAATTAAAACTTTGCTAGATGTTATGGCTAGTCAAAAATTAAATACCTTACACATTCATTTTGCGGATGATGAAGCTTTTCGTTTAGGTTTAGAATCATATCCTAATTTGACTGCGACTGCTGCTAATCGAGGCTTAGGGCAGGCATTAGGTCCTAATATGTTACCACAAAATAATCTGGATACTACTAATCTAACTCAAAAAGCTTATCCATTGGCAAATACTATATATGGTGGCTCATATTCAGCCGAAGATATCAAGACTTTGATTACTTACGCAAATGCAAATCAAATTACGATTATTCCTGAAATTGACTTACCTGGGCATGCGCGAGCATTGATTAAAGCTCTACCTGAGGTTATGGTTGATCCTAATGATAATTCCCAATTTGTTTCAGTTCAGGGTTACAGTGATGATGTTTTACCCGTATGTACTTATGGAACAGATATTTCCGTAGGAAGCCAGTTTACGCCGACAATGAACACCATTATGCAAAATATTGCAACCCAATTTAATAACCAAAATACGGTATATGCTGTTAATAATGAGGTTAGCGTGGGAGGCGATGAAGTAAGTTCACATGCCTGGACTAATGATACCAGCTGTCGTAATGAATGGGGTAACCTTTCATCGTTGGAGAAATCTCACTTGTTTTTCCAAAAACTGGCAGCGTCTAATAGCGAGTTAATTTTTTCTGGTTGGCAACAATTTATTCAGAATGATAACGAAACTTTAGGTAAAAATATTGTTGCAGCCAATCAAACCGGACATGTCTGGGTATGGAATCCATCTTCTGAAGGAGTTAAACAGGCAGCTAGCTTAGCAAATAATAATTATCCAACTGTGCTGGCGTATGCAGACAAAACTTATTTTGATTTAGCATATACTCCAAGTATGTATGAGCCTGGATTTACTTGGGCAACAGGGTATTCTGATACCTATAGTAGTTTAAGTATGGCAGAAACAGCAAGTAAAACTCAGTCTAAAACTAAAAATCCACAAAACATTATTGGTATCGAAGGTACTTTATGGTCAGAGAATCTACCGAGTTTTGATCATTTGATGTATATGGCTCTACCAAAAATGCCAGGATTAGCTGAAGCTGGTTGGTCTCCAAATTGGGTGACTATAAACAATAAACAATTAGATTGGCAAAGCTTAGCTAACAGACTTGGTTGCGGAGAGAATGGCTTTTTGGCTTACTTAAATCAATTATTTGGTGTAAATTATCGTGGTTATCCACACGGAATTAGCCGCGAATTACCAGATGGTAATTCATTGTGTAATTCAAACGCAAGTAATTAGTCACTTTAAAATAATGGGTAATCTATCACAAGAGATTACCCATTAAACGTTATTACTATTCTTTAACTTGAATTATCACTTGTTTCCTACTTAGACTCCTGAGTATTATCTACTACTGGAATCATTGTGTCATCGTAGCTCGCAAATGAATCTTTATTTTTAAATTTGACATAATGTGGTAGACCTGAAACTACACGACCAAAAAATTCGTAGCCGAATTTTTCCCAAGTGCTACCGATCGGCGTACAACTAAAAGTCCCAATCTCACCAAATTTTATACCCGTAGTATAAAAATTCTCGTTAAAATCGGGTAAATTGCTACTAGTACGCGCATAAATTGCCTGTGCCATATTTTCCAATTGGTACGGATCAAGTTTCAGTACTTCGGCGTAAATTGCATTATAAATATCATGCTCACTATCATATTTACCAGTCAATGATCCTGAAATATGATGCAAAATATCATTGGTATATTGAATGCTAAATACTTTATAAAGCATGTATTGTTGTTGATAACTAGCAGAAGTCACACTTAAGTAAGACTGCGTTACGGCATCACAACTGTTGGTTGCAAAATCCATAGAATTAATTGTGTAGAGATAAATATATGTTTCAAAAAGTTTTTGATAATTATGCTCTGGAATATCGCGCTCTTTAGTAACAATATAAAGATGCTGCAATGCATCAGGTAAAGCAGCAAAATGTGGCGTATCTGGATAGTTTTTAATGAATGCCTGATTAATACTTTCCAAGATTTCAGTTTTATTGATATTGTCAAAGAAAAAATTGTGATCTTTTCCGTAAAGTAATAATATATTTCCGTAATATGGATCAGCATTACTACTAGTGATGGCAACAAATCTGCTGATTGGAATTGAGCAATACTCCGAAGATATCAAACCTCCTTCGTTACAGCTAATTTGATTAGGGTTTTTCATATCAATTGCATTATAGTTGATGGAGGGTACCATTGAGGGTACCATCGATGGCAGCATAGTAGCAATGCTCGGGCAAGCCGTAAGCATCATACCAAGTGGCGCTAAAGCTGCTAGCTGGCGCAATGATTTATTTTTAAATAATTTTTTTATCATATTAAACGCCTTGTTTTAGACTAGCTTCAATAAATGGGTCAAGATCCCCATCCATTACGCCTCGAATATTCCCAATTTCTACATTAGTGCGTAAATCTTTGATTCGAGATTGGTCAAAGACATAAGATCTGATTTGATGTCCCCAGCCAATATCCGTTTTACTATCTTCTAGCTTTTGCTTTTCCGCTTCTTTTTTGCGTAGCTCAAGCTCATAAAGCTTGGCTTTAAGCATTTTCATTGCTTCATCACGATTTTTGTGCTGTGAGCGGTCATTTTGACATTGCACAACTGTATTGGTCGGAATATGCGTAATCCTCACTGCAGAATCCGTTTTATTAATATGTTGTCCACCTGCACCAGATGCACGATAGGTGTCGGTACGTAAATCAGCTGGATTGATCTCAATCTGAATATCATCGTCGATTTCAGGATAAATAAACACGCTGGCAAATGAAGTATGACGTTTATTATTGGAATCAAATGGTGAATTGCGTACTAAGCGATGTACACCAGTTTCAGTCCGCAAATAACCAAAGGCATAATCACCTGAGATTTTAATTGTGGCATTCTTGATTCCGGCAACCTCGCCAGATTGCTCCTCCAAAATTTCTGCCTGAAAACCCTTGCGATCAGCATAGCGCAAATACATTCTGAAGAGCATATCCGCCCAATCTTGCGCCTCTGTACCGCCACTACCAGATTGAATATCAATAAAACAATTATTCGGATCCATTGGGTGTGAAAACATCCGGCGAAACTCAAGTTTATCAAGCTCTTGCTGTGCCGCTTTTAAGTCACTCTCGACAACTAGCATGGTTTCTTCATCATTTTCCATTTGAGCTAATTCAAAGAGCTCATTACATGCGCTAAGGCTATTAGCCAAGCGATCTAGGGTCATTACTACTGTTTCCAGTTGTTTTTTTTGTTTGCTTAATTCTTGTGCTTTATCTGGAGTGTTCCAGATTTCGGGATTTTCAAGTTCTTTTTCTACTTCATCTAATTTGGCTTTTTTGCCTGTGTAGTCAAAGAAACCCCCGTAGTTCGGTAAGTTGTGTAGTTAGGATTGCCGGTAGGTTAGCGATTTCATTGATGTGTTCAATCTCAAGCATTGATTTATTTCCTATATTTTGTATGTTTTTGAGTAGGTTATTATACCTGATTTAGTAGGCTCTTTGCTTGTGGGTGTGGCTAAAGTACTCTTTCCAATGTTTCTATGAGTTTTTAACAAGGTCATAATCTTCTAGCTCAGTTACTATTTAAGTTAATCATAATATGATACATTTCAACATTGCTATTATGTTGTGTTTTACCTACCTTAATGTCACGCCCATATTCAAAATCTTTATTCAGATCATTGAATCCATTAGTTATATCATTTTTTAATAAAGAGACTTTTTCTTCAAATCCGGCACCCTGTATATATTTTTGATAGTTTTCCCATGCTTTATCTAAATCAGCATTGTTACTATAAACAATAACATAAAATAATTGCTGGGTGGGATCATATTTAAAACATTTAAGTATATGCTCTTGTGCGTAAACTTCACCACTATGAATCAAAGCCTCTGCTAATGCAAGTCTTTTGCTACCAAAATTAATTGTAAAATCAATAGATCCTGCATCAATACATACCTTGAAGCATAAGAATGCGAGCAGATATTTCGTTACTTAGAAAATATAAATAAGAATTATGTTCTATCCGGAATGCAAAGTCATCAGAACCGTCAAGTTGCTCGATTATATATAATTCATTACATAATAAACTAATGCTTAATAAGCCTCTACCAAATTTGGTAACTATGTCGCAAATGTCGTGTGACGTTATTAAATTTTTGCGATTTTGGCAATCATTATAATACCCTTGTAAGCAATCATAATAGTCAGTATCTATCTCTAGAACATTTGTATTTATTAAGGAGAAAACAACCACTTTAGGAATAATAACGTTACCCAGAATTTCTCGAATTAAGCAATTATCTATAAAATATTTATAATTTAGTGTTGTACTGTGTTGATTATTGTAATCATCGATAACCTTTTGAAACCTTGTAATGCTATTATCAACAAAGTTTACTTTTATTATAATATTTGCAATAACTTCTGCCAAATTATAGCGATAATTTTTATCTATGGCGCATCTTTTAAAATCTTCATTAACGTTATCAGATCTAGATTTTGAAATATTCTTAATCTGAAAACTTAATGCTTCAATTCTCTGCTTTATGATATGTATATCTTGCATGTTAAATATTCAATCTTGATAAATTATTGACAATTTTTACGATTTCATGTGTAACAGTATTAATAAGCATCATTTTGTAAAAATGAAGTTATTAATATCTCATTTTATCATATTATTATCGTTAGAGCGTTGGCTTATCCACATTGCAATTACTTGGTTTGATATGCTTTAAGTACAGCTCTAGGGGCTGGTTACTAATTGGCAAGAGATTTATCAGTTCGTGTTAAGATGTAGGCTTAGACAGATATTATCAGGTAAATATTATTATGGATATTAAGCTGATTTTAAAGCAATTAATAAAATGTAATATAAATTCGCCACTTGAGCAAGCGCATTTTCTGGCGCAATGTGAACATGAGTCCGCAGGCTTTAAACACCTCAGTGAATCAACTAACTATCGTTATAAAAGTGCTAAACTAGTTTTTGGTAAATATAAGGCGCAAATTGAAGCCAAACAGCGCGAGGAGCAAGCAACTGATGATAGTTTTTGCCCGCAGCCATGGCTCTTTGATTTAGTCTACGGTACTCGGATGGGAAATCAGTTCGATGGAGTTAACGATCATGACGGTTTTAATTTTCGCGGCGGTGGCTTACTGCAGTTAACTGGTAAAGATAATTACTGTAAATTTCTTGAGTTTGCTAATAATCATGGGCATCGTTTGTCCTTGAGTGAGATTACCGAATTTATCCGTACTGATGAAGGTGCAATTTTATCTGCTATCTGGTATTGGCAAACTAATCAAATTGGACAATTTGCGCTTTTGGATGATGTTGTTGCAGTAAGTAAATTAATTAACTGTGGAAGTATTCACAAGCCTGATAGTAGTGTGATCGGGTTAACTGAGCGAATTAATGCGACGGCAAAATACAAGCAAGTCCTAGGCTTGACAAACAACTAATTATTATAAGCAGTAGGATAGATTATGATCTTCATGGAGCACGCCAAAACACAAAAATTTTATTGGTTGACAATTGAGCAAGATTTATTAGGAGCTTGGTATGTCAAAAAAGTATATGGAATATTACCGGATAAAATTACTGGTAGTGAGCTGCTTATGTGCGCGAACGAACACGATGCATCCCTGCTTTTATGTGATCTGGAGATAGCCAAGCGTAAACAAGGTTATGTATATTCATCAACTAAGTTTTAGGACTAGTCCGAATTTCTAAACCACCCAATATTTAAAGATTTTTTGCTTATGCACAATTCCTGTGGATAACTCTGTGTATAAAAATGTTCTTGACAAGAAAAAGTCTGTGTTTTCAAGCTTTTACAGAGATTTATTACAAGTGTTTAAAAATGCATTATCAAAATAAAACAATATGTTATGATTTGTCAAGAAAAATAATTTAAATAATTAAATTTTTATGAAAAAATGTGGATAAGTATTGACTAATTTATAGCAAAAAGCCTTGGAAATAGGTTATTTCAGGCAAGTTGGTTAATTTTACACAGAGATGATAAATGAGTGATAAATTAGTTTTTTTTCAGAGTACCGAAATCGGAGGTAACTCAGCTAAGTTGGGTTTGGCTGATTTATTACTTACACATATTAAAAATGATGAGACCACAAATTTATTTACTCGACAGCAAATTGTCGTTCCAAATCAGGCAATGGCAACTTGGGTAAAAGACCTTATTGCTAGTCGCGATGGAATTTGTGCTAACTTAGACTGTGTAGTTTTGCTTGGTCCTGTGCTGCAGAATATTTATCTGGCAAATAATCCACAAGCAGTTCTTTATGACTTTAATCAGGCTAAGTACGTAATTTATGAATTCTTATGCAATCATCAGATTGACTGTGATGATGCAGCAGAATTAAATAATTATATCTATGATACTGATGGTACATTAAATAAGCTACGTACTTATCAGCTCTCCAGCCAGCTTCAGCAAATTTTTCATGAATACTTGTATCTGCGCACGAGTGAGTTGTTAAATTTAAAATCTGCACGGTTTAAAAATTGGCAGAAAATAATTTGGCAGCATGTTGTAAACAAAATAGGTAAGCAAGCTACATTTTTGGATATATATTCCTATTTCGCAGAGCTAGACCTAAATTCTGCTGGTCTTAAGCTACCTGAGAAGCTATTTATTTTTGGTTTGACCAGCGTTTATCCTTCACAGCTTGAAATAGTTCAAAAGCTTGCAGGTCGGATTACGATTTATTGGTATTATCAGCCATGTTCATATGAGTATTATGGTGACTTATTAAGCAGTAAAGCTCGTGCTAAATTAGAACAACGATTACTACGTAAACCGGACTTAAGTTTGGATGATCTTTATCTTTTGGATGGCAATCCTCTTTTAGCTAATCTTGGGCAACAGTCGCGAGAGTTTATTGAGTTATTGCAAGCAAAAGATATCGATGTTTATAATTTTAAAGGTGATTCAGCACAAGAGTTACCTCCTTCTGCGACGATGCTTGAAGTTATCCAGCATGATATTCATACATTGAGCTATCGTTTACGTTCTGAATATCGTCTAAGTTCTGATGATAGGTTTTATGCTGATCCATTGAAGCTTAATCTACATGATGCACAGGAAATTTATGATCTAGCTCCCGGCGAGCAGCTATCGCTCAAGATTAATGTGTGCCATAATGCAATGCGCGAAGTTCAGGTAATGTTTAACGAGCTTGCGCATATCTTGAATAATAATCGGGATACAGCGTTGAGTGATATTCTGGTAACGGCACCAGATATTGATGATTACGCACCTTATATTAAAGCGGTGTTTGATAATGAGCTTGTCCAACGTTCTGATGGTCAACAATGCCGTCTTGAATACAGCCTAACAGGTAATCGCCGACATAAAAACTATAAGATTCTCGAAACATTTCAGCTTATTTTAAATACGCCTTATCATTTACCTGTCAGTTATTTATTGGAAATTTTGGCACAAAGTGAAATTCAGCTTAATCTGGAAATTGATACTAACGATATTGAGTTGATTAAGAGTTGGCTTAGTGCTAATTCAGTATACTTCGGATATGATGCCAATGATTATGCCGAGCTAGGCTATAATAATTATTCAGTACATAGTTTTAAACAATTTTTGAATAATCTGGTACTCGGTGCGTGCCTTAATAATGCTACTATTAGCACAGATAACAGATTACCTCTTTATCATAGTCTAACAGGAAGTGACTATATTCCTTATGATAATTTGGATAATGCGCAAATTAAATTGGTGAATAAACTAATTAAATTAATTTCACTACTTGAAGACTTAAAAACTAAATTTTATCTTGATGCACTTACTTATCGTGAATTTAGTTTTGCAGAGCTACATGAAATATTAAGTAACTTACAAACTGAGCTGGTTAATGATGATGATTCTTTTAGCATCAGTAATGATTTTTTAGCTAGTATTAATAATCATAATAGTCAATTAACTATAGATTTATCAATTGTAAATCTGCTTTTTAATGAGTATGTCAGCGACTTTAAGAGTAAGCTTACTTTCAATGGAAAAATTACTTGTGCGTCATTACAGTATATGCGCAATTTACCTTTTAAGCATATTTATGTTTTAGGAATGAATTTTGGTCAATTTCCACGATCATTTCGTCCCAATCAATTGAGTTTATTGGCGCATGACTGGTCATTAGCTGATCGCAATTATACCAATGAAGATAAACAGGTTTTTTTAGATACGATTCTTGCTGCTAAACGACAAATAATCTTTAGCTATATTGGTCGTAAAGAAACTGATAATAGCACAATTAAGCCATCTCCATTACTTGGCTTACTTTTAGATACCTTAGGGCAGAGCTTTAGTGACTTTTGGGTTGGCAGCGACTTAACACAGCAAACATTTGATTATAAAAATGTTGTTCAGCAACATTCATTACATCCGTTTTATCATAATCCGCAGCTTAATTATTCATGGTTATGGCAAGAGTTATCAACAATTAGTGCTAATCAATACACTGATTTACGTTGGGATTTTACGAAGGTTTCGCCTTTGAAATTATCTCCCCAACAAGAGCAAAAGTTTCTTCAGGTGGATAGCAAAACGCTGTTAAATACTTTTAGTTATACTAACAATAATTTATTCCAGATTTTAGGAGTTAAAGCCTATAACAATGAAATTGATTTATCAGACAATGAAAGCTTTGATTTAACCAAACGTTATTTGGCAAATAGTATATATCAGGCATTTGAAACATATCCAGAAGTAGGGCAGAATGAATTAGTAAACTATTTACAGCTAAAGGGAGTACTTGGCTACCAGCATATCGGTGAGTGGCAATTTGCGTACTACCATAATTTATATCGGTACTATAAAGCTCAGCAGCCATCAGAAGTGAAAATGAGTTTAGTTTATCGCTTAGAACGCAATCAAAACGTATTTGAATTAAATTTCAAAGATAAGGTGCTATTTGCTGATGGTTATCTCATTGTAATGGATGAATTCGGGAATATTAACGGTAAAAGCTTTGCTAGTAAGCTAAATGATGTTCCGTATGCCTTACGTATGCGTGGGCTAATTTATGCTGCGTTAATTTCTGCCGATGTATTGATTAATGATGCTGCAATGCAAATTGAGGGAGTAATTATCCGCCAACTTAATGATAGTGGTGAGTATCATGATTTTAAAATCAGTTTGGAAAATCCGGATGAGGTTTTATCTACTTTGATGAGCTATTATATCCGTAGTCTAACTAATCCGGTTTTAATTCATAAAGCGGCAATTATTGAATATGCTCGCGCGCTAACTGAAGTTTACTATGGTAAATTACGCAACACTCCTCAGCAAGCCAAAACAAAGGCAGAAGCAAAATATCTTGCCTCATTCAACAATTATGATTTAGAAAAAATTCGCAGTGACCCAATTTTTGCAGCAGTAGCTGATAATTATTTTGGCTTTATGAGTGAATGTAATGGTGTTAATGATATTGTACAAATTGGTAAACTATTAGCAAATTTAAAAGGTTAAGAGACGTTGAAAACTAAATTAAATTCTCTTTTTGTTGCGCTGGCAATTATTGGTGTTAGCTATATTGGGCAAGCTGGTGCTGCTGAGGTAACTGACTATCGCAATACTCAAGCGAATACTTCCATAACTAGCCGTTATGGTGCGCTTGAAATTCAAAAAACTAATGATGGCGATCAGTTATTGTTTAACAAAAAAATAATTGCATGGGGTAAAGAAGGCGATAGCTATGCACTGATGATAATGGCTAAAGCAGAGATTGAATCGCAAGATATATTTATTGTGTGGGGTGGTAGTGGTGGAACTATGGATGCTGATAGTAATATTCACTGCAAATTTCTGACTATTAATTCGGTAAAAAAATATAGTGTTAGTGGGTTGACCTATTGTCCATTAGATCAGGCTAAGATAGTTGGAGGGGCGCTTCAATATAATTTTGCTAATCCATTGCCATACGCTGATCGTGATGATCGGGGATTACTAAGTTTTGATGCTGGAAAAATTAATCTATTGCAACGAGTAAAACGCGAAAGTTATTATCGCCAAAAATATGCTAAGGCAACACCTAAGCAAGTCTATGATTTATTTGCCAGTGATTATTCAGCTCAGCAAGAGAGTCCAACTGCTGCATTGCAACGAATTATCCAAAATAAAATGTGGAGTCATATTGATGGGATGTATGGTACGCGTTATTGTCAGCCTTTTTTATGGCTTAAAAATCCACCCCATGATCAATACTATAATTTACTGGCGCCTGCGTGTGCCAAAGATGTTTATGGTAATTAGCTGCACTAACACATAAATGTAGCTTATTGATAATTAATCATATTTACTAATAGCGAGTACATGAAATGCCTAATGAATATTCTCCTCCATGGTCACATTCACCGATAAAAGAAATTTTTTCAGATATTTTCTTTGTAACAGGTGCGAATATAACTCAACACGAGGGAATAATCCTGCAACATAGTCGTAATATGATAATTATTCGAAATCAGGGTAAGCTTTCACTGATAAATACGGTTAGATTAACTAAAAGTGGCTTAGATGAATTGAGTTCATTTGGGGAAATTGAAAACATTATTAGAATAGGCAGCTTTCATGGGCGGGATGATGCATTTTACCTTGATCACTATCATGCAAAATTATGGGCATTACCTGATATGATTCATGAAAATAATAAAAAAGCAGACTATATTCTTACGCCTAATGGATTAATGCCATTTGCTAATTGTAAAGTATTCATATTTAACTCATCCAGATTTCCAGAGGCAGTTTTACATATTGGACAAGACAATGGAATATTAATAACTTGTGACAGCATAAAAAACTGGTTAGCGCCTGATGAATTTTTTAGCGATTCTACGGCGTCACTTTATGAAAAGCAGAAAATATTCGGCTGTGCGACTATTAATGACATATGGATGCAAGCAACTCAAATTGATAAATCAGAATTACATCGCTTAAAAGAGTTTGATTTTCATCATTTACTCAGTGCACATGGTGAGCCTTTATTGAATAATGCTTATGAGCATGTGACTAAAACTTTATCTAGGTTAGAAGAGTAGGGGTTAATGTGATGTTTTTAATTCCAAAGAAATATGAAAGCTAGAAAATGAATTCTCAAGATAAGATAAAATTAGAAAGAATCCCATTTGAGGGAATGAGTATTGATGAAGCCAAAGTTCGCTATAGAGCCCAAGAGCTAACATTGAAATATAATCAAATTGCCTCAAACAATCTAACTGAACGCTATGACATTCTTAAAGAGTTACTGGGTAGTGTTCATCCTGATATTATTATAGAATCTAATTTTCATTGTGATAATGGGAAAAATATTTTCATCGGTAAAAATTTCTTTGCTAATTTTAATTTGACAATTTTGGATGTTGATAAAGTAACTATCGGTGATAATGTTTTAATCGCCCCTAACGTACAGTTAATTACCGTAACTCATCCACTGAATGTTAAAGAGCGTAATACATGGAAATTAATAACTGCTCCAATTGTTATTGGAGATAATGTTTGGCTTGGTGCTGGAGTTATTGTTTTACCTGGCGTAACTATAGGAAATAATAGTGTAATCGGTGCTGGTAGTATAGTAACTAAAAATATTTCTGCCAATACATTGGCATTTGGAACTCCATGTCGAGAGATGAGACAAATACCACAGGATTGATTGCTAATTTGAAAAACCTAGGTTTAAATTAAACATAAAATTCACTATTATTGTTATAATAGTGAATTATATAAATCTTAAAAAATAGAACCAAAACTCTAGAAACCGCACAAACTCCTCCATATCTTGAAATTATAGCACATATAACCATGTCTGTAGATAAATATTTATGCAACTATTACAAACAGTTTAATACATTTATAGTATTTATCAAGTTTATTAGTAGTATATATAATCAAACCAATTTATCTCGTTTTCCCATTCATTTTAACTCGGAATCCCTTCCTCTTATCCTGTTTTCCCATGGTATCTAAATTACTGACCAAATTAAGTTATCCACAGTTAAAGCAACAACTACAAGGCTTTTAGCCTATATAGTAGTATATTAGTATTATGGTAGTATATATAACAAAGCTAATTTATCTCGTTTTCCCATTCGTTTTAACTCGAAATCCCATCCTCTTATCCCGTTTTCCCATGGTATCTAAATTACTGACCAAATTAAGTTATCCACAGTTAAAGCAACAACTACAGGGTTTTTTAAGCTTTATAGTATATAAGTTTAGGTTTAATTACCAAATTTTTCTACTGTTTCAGAATGTTGCTTGTCCTGGTCGAGGTGTGAATAACTTAGAGTAGTTTGGATATTACTATGACGAAGATTTTCTTTAATTGTACGTAAATCAATCCCATATTCGAATTGATGTGTAGCGGAAGTGTGGCGTAGCCAATGTGGAGAAAAATCTTTAAATATTTGAGCACGTACCGGATCATGTTCTTTTAGTTGCTCTGACAGTTTACGTGTAGTTTTTTTTATTATTCGATATAGAGTTGAAGCGGTAATAGAAAGAAGTGGATCAGAAATGGAGGATATAAGCGGGTTAGTTTCATTTACCTGTGGGATATCGGGTAAACTTAAACTGTTACGATATTTGATAAACTCTACAATTAAAATATTTGGCATGGGGATACTTCCGGTTTTATTGCCTTTCCCTGCCACCGTTATCCACCATCCAGTTCGCTTAATTGTAACATCTATCATTTTTGCATTTACGACTTCTGATCTTCTGCAGCCTGTGTAGTATAAAAGTAGAAAAATCCAACGTGAACGGTATTCTTTTTTTGTTTGTGGATTATCAATAAAATTTAGCAATATTTCCCAGTCAGAAATTGTTAAATATTTTGTAAGTTTTTTCTTTACTGGTAATTTTTGTTTTCTTAATCGAAAAGGATTGACATAAATATATTGAATATTTATAAGATATTGAAACATCGAACCAAGTACTGTTATATGTAAATTAATTGTTGAGTTTTTTAGAAAATCAATTAAATAATCCTGATAATTATGAATTGTGGTTCTAGTTATGCTCTTAACTGATAGATTATGTTCAATTAACCATACTATAAAATAATGTGCAATATTGCGATAGTTATTATACGTATTAAGGTTGTAGCGATACTCATTTAACCACTGAGATATTACTTTAATATCAAGATGTATATTGGAATCATAGGATATTATAGGCATAATAAAATTTTCTTTTTTGTTTTTTATTTGAATTTTATCACAGATGATAGTCGCTATCCTGCTAATAAGTTATTGTATTAATATAAATATTGCAGCTCTATAATTATTTTACTTATCTAATTACAATAGTTATTTATATTAAATAATATTAATAACTATTTGTGTTATTGTTTTATTTGTGTTACAATAACTATTGTTATTTAATATAATATCTTTATTATCTTTCTTATAATATGTCTATATTTATCTATATTTAATAAGTATAATATTTATAGATTGTTTATAAGAGGTTCATTTAATTATTTTTGGAGATTATTATGAATCAGTTAGACACGAAAATAGTTACATTTATAAATGTAAAAGGCGGGGTTGGGAAAACTACCCTTTCAATCAATCTAGCGGCGACATTAGCCATAAGACATAATAAACGAGTATTGCTCGTAGATGGAGATTCTCAAGGTAGCGCAACCAAATGGGTTGGTCACGCAGAAGAAGGTTCAGAATTTCCTTGCACGGTAATTAGTCTTGCTACCGCATCTGGGAATGCTCACAGAGAAATAAAAAAATTTATTGGGCTTTATGACTACATAATTGTTGATTGCCCTCCCCATAAGGAAGCAAAATTAAATGCATCTATTTTGTTGGTTTCTGATTTGGCAATAATACCATTCAATCCAGCTCCAATTGATTTGAATGCAATTGATGAATTAATTCCATTACTTAATACAACGCTTGAGTATAATCCAGATTTAAAAATATATGCCCTAGTTAATCGCCATGATAACAGAAAAATTTCATCAGAGGTGGTTGAATACTTCAATGAAAATCAAGAAATAACCTTATTAAGAACTAAGATCAAATCCCGGGCAGTTTATTGTGTCACAATGTTGACAGGCTCGTCGGTATATACTTCAAATATCTCGGCAGCTAAAAATGAAATTGCTTTACTAACTGACGAAGTTCTTCAAATATTATAATTTAACTAATATAATTATTGTTTATATATAATTATTGTCTTTTGATAGTTATTGATATATAATATTGGAATAAACATTTTGGAGCAATTAAACCATGGGTAATTTGCAAGATAAATTAAATCGTTCAAAAAAAATAAGTTCTGGAGCTGCTAATCCTGGACATGATAAATTTGCCACAGCAGATAGCGTAATGGGTGGCGATAATGCTAGAGGTGCAATTAAAGAGAAGGTTGTTAGCGTAGCTTACTCTTTCCCTGAGTCATACTTAACGGCAATAGATGATATTATTCTTAAATGTATGCTAAAGGGCGTAAAAATTAATAAGTCAGAAATAGTTAGAATTGGTATTCTCATGGTTAATGAATTATCAGTCGAAGAAATTAAAGATCATTTAGAGTCAGTTTCAGTACCTAAAGGTAGGCGATAAATTAAACTCGAGAAACTAATTAAATAACCCAATAAATAAATGGATTAATTATGCCACATCAACATATAATTAATGATGTTACACAACATGGAACGCCGCTCTGGGCGAAAGTCATGTATGCATTTATATTTTTATGTTTTTTCCCACCGATTGGTAGACCAGTACTTTTTACTATTGGTGTATTAATAAGGCTAAGTCTTAATTATTTAATTCTTAGACCTTTAAATTTTATCTTGCAATTTTTTATGCGAAAGATAAAAATTAAGTCGCGATAAATATTAACAAAAAGAATAAGTAGCATGCTTAATCAGAAAAATCTATCTAAAAGCCGCTGTAAAGCGGCTTTTTTGCAACGAAAATTACTTTATTTCCAATACTTGTTTTATTGCTGATTGATTTTTTTGGTCAATAGAATTTAATTTATTTAATATTCTATGATATTCAATTGAATCATTAGCGTCATTGGCATTAGATTTTATTGTGTAGATTAATGTGAGCATTGATAAAAATATAAGCACCGAAAATACCGTAGTAACTACTGACCAAAAATAACCTTTGCGATGGGTATTGTTACGGTTATTAGTATCAAGAAAACCAGAGTTTGTGTTTATAGTTTTCTGTAAATCTGCTAGCCTGGTTAAAAATTTATCATTTATATATTTTTTAAGTTCATCGTTGCTATTGACTAGCTCATTTTTTTCATTAGCAACATCATTTTTAACTGCAGTAAGAACATTTTTAAATTCGTTTACATCGATTGCTTGCTGTTTTTTATTTAGTTCAGTTTTAAAATCAGTAATGGCTTTATTAACTTTATCTACATTTGTTGTGTATGATTCAACCATGGACCGCCCAAGATCACCTATCTCATTTTTTAATACCTCAGCATTTTTATTATACTCTGTGACAGCTTCAGATAAATTTAACTTTATAGAGTCTGAAACTTTTTCTATTTTATCAGTAGCTGATTTATTACTAAATGAAATCATATCTAAAACTGACTTAGATATAATATCAGAATTTATATTTTTCTGTACTGCATTTTGAACTAAATCTGTCAAATTAGTAACAGAGCTTTGAAATGCATCAGTAATATTAGCCTTTAAATCTGTAAGAAAAGAAGTAACATTATTTAAATTTTCAGATGTTTTATTTATTGAAGTAAGTTTATTATTTAGCTCGCTTATAGTATTAACTAAATCATTATTTGAAGAAGCTGATACTTTTGAACTATATTCGCTCAATAATTGATTAAACTCAGATTTATTACTTTCAAGCTGTTGTAATATGTTACTTAAATGAGTAGATAACTCATCAGTTAATTTTTTTAAATAGTGTTCTTCATCATTGCCTAGGCTATTAATAGTTTCAAGTATTTTTTGATTTGATAAAACAGATTCTTTGTTCGATGATATTAAACTTTCTATTAGTTTTGACAACGCTTCTAATTTAATTTTAATTTCATCGGGTGTAGAATTTTGTTTAAGTATTTCGGGGTTTAATAATTCATCATTTTTAACTGAAGGTAATTGTTTATTTGTATCATTATTTAAAGATTGGGTTTGTTTTTCGCTAGCAATTTCTGTTAAAGTAAAATCGTTAAATAACGTTTGATTATCAAATTTAATCGGTGAGTCATCACTATAAAATTCTTTTATTTTTTGAATGTATTCAATCTCAAGTTCGCTAAATTCAGGCGGAAAACTATAAATCTCTATATACAGCCCAGATTTGTCGATAGCTTTAAACCCATCATATTGTTCACGTTTAAGCTTTGCTGTTATCAAGTTAAAAACAATGGGTTCCAAACGAGCATCAACTATAGACTGAGATAATTCGCGAGTTAATGATCCTCTGTTTGAGTGTTTTAGAATCTCTTTTAATCCAGATATTTTAGAATTAAATGCATTTTGAATATTAGTCGTAAATCTGAATACATCCATATATTGTTCATAATATTTCTGTAAGTCAGCATAAATTATAATTAATTCATTAATTATTTGCTCAAGAGTAAACTTACTTCCATCTGGAATTTTTTCCCGGACTTTTTGAACTAAAATTTCATTGTAAAAGAAATTTGGCTTATCAAGCTGACGAGATGATTTAATGACGCTAATTAAGTAATTTTTATTTTCATTATTAAGGTCATTATTCTTTTCTATTTGAGCTAAAATTTCATTAAGTATTATACTATTTCCAGCGGATTTTAATACACTTTCTAAAGTATCTAAAATGTAATTAATCTCGTTCTTTTTAGAATCTGCCTCAATCTTCGTAAGTGATTCATTCTCAACTGCAGAATTTAAAGAAGCTAATTGTTTCTGATAGGCGTTAATTGCCGCAACAATATATTGGCTCATAATTATTCCTTGCTAGAAACTTCGCTTTGGTTTAATGTTTTACGATACTTGTTAAGATAAAGCCGTAAAGCGCTAGGCGCAATAGTTATCTGTAAGGCAGTTTGAATTACTTCAGCTAGAGATTCATAAGTATAACCATCTTCATCAATTTTTTGAATTAACTTTGGCGCTAGATTCATTACTGTTGTTTCAATCGTGTAATTAGCAGTAGGTAATTTATCCAAAAAAGCATCAAGCTTCTTGAATTGCTCTGTCGTAATTGTATTTTTTTTAGCCATTTATTTTCTCCTAAAATGAAGTTGTAAAAGATTTGTGGGTTTTATACTTGATAAATTCTTTAGTAAATTCTATCTCAAAATCATGAAATATATCCATGATATTTTCAGATATATAATCTGGAGTTATTTTTTGATCAAATGAATTGCTTAAACCAAGACTTTCTCTTGCAAGCATAATCACATCATCAGAGATATCATGAAATCGCATAATCCTCTTAGCTATTAAACAAGATGATAAATCATTAAATAAATGAACATTCCTTTTATTGATAAAAAGAAGATTATCATCTTTAATTAATTCACGAAGAGTGAATATACAACCATATTTTGTAATGTAACATGGCAATATACTTAAATCAGAAACCTCTCGTAAAATAACATAGTTTGAAAAACTAGAGTTATATTTTTCATAGCGTTTTGGACTAAGAAATGTTTTTAGAAATGATTCCGGCGAAGAAATAGGCAATTTAATTGAATACTCCAATTTAATATATTCAATTATTTTTTTATAAGTATATCCGCCATTCTTTAAAATTTCCATTTTAGGAATTAAAGTAATTAATTTTTGGCGAGTTTTATCATCCAACTTTTTGTTCATTATGTATAATATTTCTCCAAATTTCATTTTCAGTCTGATTTTATCATATTACAATAAGCTCAGTCAAATGTTAATTATTATATTTAAATATCGCTGACTGTAGTTAATTCCGTTGTAATTAACTACATAATCTAGGTTTGTACTATAGGATATTGTTACTTATTACGTATATATATCTAATATTTTACAAATTTGTACTGTTGGTGTTCTTTCTTATAATTATAAATGTACCACTTAATATCTGGTTATATATTTTATTTGTTTTTTCAAATACTCTATCTTGATTTTATTTAACACCTATCTTGTATATAAATTGATATTACTACCAGTAAGCTAAGGCACGCTGGCAAATGTATACAATCTACGATTGTAACATTTGCATGTGCCAAAGGGATACCCTTTGAAACCCGGTAACGCATTTTTTACAAAAATGCTTATTTTGTTTATTTTAATATTCACATTTTAAGAATCCAAAAGTGTATAATACATATCTATATTTTAACACATTTTGCTTGTGAACATTAGAGGATATAATAGAACAATGAAAAGCAAATCAAGGGTGTTTCATTTTCGATTAACAGAAGATGAGGCTGAAAAATTTGAACAGCAAATTCTAGAATCAGGATACACTGCTAGTTCATTTTTTCGTGAAGTTATTTTAAAAAATAAAACTCAGGTTGTAAAAAAAGAGGATGCTATCAAAGTAATTTATCATCTAAATAAAATGGGAAACAATCTTAACCAAATTGCACATGGGATAAATAAAGCATTCTTTGAAAGTATCGTAACTGAAGATTTAATGGAAAAATATTTACGCCAATTAAATACGGTACAAAATCAGCAAAGGCAGTTTTTAGATTTACTAGGTATCCGTAACAAGAAGGACTAAAATGTTAATAAGAGTAAAAGGTGCTCATTCGGGGATTAAGCAATACCTTGAAAAGGGTCAGATGAAAGACCGATATTTTAGTCGCGATCAATTAGACAAACGTGTTGTTCTTTTTGGTGATCTTGATGTGGTTGAAGAGTTGGTAAATCAGATTGATACTGAAAGTGATAGATACTCTCATTATACGTTATCATTTAAAGAAGATGAAATTGCCACTGAAACTCTACAGAAAATTACTCAAGAGTTTAAAGAGTATTATTTTGGCTCATATATTGATGATGAAATTTGCTTTTATGCTGAGGCACATTTACCAAAGATTAAATCATATCAAGATAAAAAAACTGGAGAAATTGTTGAACGTAAACCTCATATACATATTGTGGTACCGCGCTATAATTTATTAAGTAATAATCAATTTATGCATGTTGAAATTAACAATACTCAATATAGAGATGCATTCCAAGAATATATTAATTGTAAATATGGGTTAGAATCACCGAAGGATAATCCACGATTTGAAATTAATGAACGAAGTGAGTTAATTAGCCGCTACAAAGGTGATTCATTTGCAGGAATAGGTAAAGAACAAAAGGAAGCGATCTATCAATTAATTGCAGAGAAAAATATTACCTCGAGAAATGAACTAATTACGCAACTTAAAGAAATGGGTTTTGATGTTAAAATTCGTAATAAAGGCATACCAGAAAAGTCATATCTAAATATCAAATCTGATGATGAAGAAAAGGGAATCAATCTAAAGGAGTTCGTATTCTCTGACGAATATTTACGGATGTCATACAATGATAAATTACTATTTGCCCAATACCAAAATTTGAAGCTATTAGATAGTAAAAGTCGACTAGATTTAATTGAGAAAAATAAAGAACTGCAAAAAGAATATTTATCGGCTGGCGTTGAACGCCACATCCCGGATATCTATATGGAGCGGATGAATGAATGGAAAACCAAGATTTCAGATCAAAGAAAATATGTTTCGCGTAATTCCTCGCGGTTAAAAAAATATAATGCATTATCTGAAGAAGAACAACTGTTATATGTTAAAGAATTAAGGAATAATTTTTACTATAAATATTGGGAGAAACCTTATGTCTCAGAATCAGAACTCGATAAACTCCTCAGTCTCTACCGAGGAATTGCTTTTAACAATCTGCAATCAGCAGGAACTAATCTTGAATTTTTTACCAACCATTGCCAAGACCTTAGCGGAGATCAAGGCTGCTCTATTACCCGCGAACGAAGGGACAGAGCCAGAGACGAATATGCAAGAATTATTAGTAACAATAGATCAAACGACATCCGAGACTCTTTCAATAGTCAAGGAGATAAACGAAGTACAGTTATAGACAGCATAACTCAGGATTATATCAATCATAAGATTGAAGCAACATCTTTTAAGGTCGAAACTGAACAAATCCGGAAAAATTTAAAAGCAGATGTACTACTAGAATTAACGGAAAAAACTAATGGTGTTATACCAGAAAAATACTCAATAACTAAAAACACTAGTGGTGAAGATAGAATAAAATGCGGCGAGCATAATTACTCAGTAATTGATTTCTGTCGCAAAGAACTTGGGTTAAATTGGGATGAAAGTTTTAAATTATTACGGACTGCCGAATTAATGCAGCGGGAAATTGACCGGGTAATAGAGCCTCACCCTACTCCAGTCAACTTATTTTCTGAATATTCTGAGTGGTTCAAACAATATAAAAATCGCAAAGATACTGAATTAAAAATCCTCCGCGACTCGGTTAAAGAAAAATTTCAAACTATTGTCAATCAAAGTAAAAATGATATTGCCAAGATTAAATCTCAAGCAGACATCCCTTATCAAAAACAAAAGCAGCAAATCCAGATTGTTAAAATGAATCAAGCTCTGGATAAAGCTTCGCTATCAATGGCACGAGATAAAGAGCTTGAAGAAATACAGAATAAATACAACCTAGAAATGCAAGACTCATATCGTGCATTTTTACTGGAGAAAGCTGAACTTGGCGATGAAGTTGCTTTATATGAACTAAGAAGATTGCGCGTCAACTTTGATGAGTATTTAAAATCAGGCTCAATAAAGCATGTAGATAGATATGATGAATATAGGCTAAATATTCAACACAAAATAAACATGGATGGCACTATCTCATATTTCTTGGGTGATAAAGTCATCATTAAAGATATTGGCAAGCGGTTAGATTTTATGACCTCTGAAGAAGAAACATTGCGCCTTGGTCTAGATCTAGCTATGAGTAAGTTTGGACGAAAAATTGAACTGCATGGAGGCGAATCATTTCGCCGTAAAGTAGTTGAAATGGTGGTCAAGAATAATTTAAAAGTTGATTTCAAAGACAGATATAGTGCGCAGTATAAAGCAGAATATCTAGCTAAATTATCCGAGAATATGCAGATTTGTGAAAATGGCAGCCGGAATTTTTTGGACATCAACTATAAGCTCAAGCATAATTTGATTGTGCTGAAAATTGAAGATGTTGATGTTATTAATAGTAAAGGACGCTTTGAACAAATTAAGCAAATTACAATTTGTGATACAGAAACCAATAAAGAATACAAGGTTGCTTCAAGCCAAATAAATCACTTAATCAATATGGAACATCTTCATGTGGGAGACGTTTTAACCATTGATGGTACCAAGCAAAATAGCATCAAAGTCAATCCGTTTTTCTGGAAGAAATACACTGATGACCTCAAGCGCGGAGTTTTGATATCTGACTTTATTCAGAATGATAAGTTAATTGTCGAGTTTCCGGGTAAAGCCCAGAATAAGTACGCTGATGAGTATTTTAATTTACGGCAAGCAAACATTAAAGAAAAATTGGAAGCAATTAATTATCAGCATGGCGATGTGGTATCTGTTATTGCTAAGGTAAATCTTGAGACAAAAAGCATTGATTACTCTTTTGAAATACTTGACGATGGTTCATTTAAAAAACAAGCAAAGCAGGATTTGCTAAACGGTGATATTGCTTCAGCTAAAATTGATCTCAATGCAGTAGATTCAAAGCCTAAGGAAATTATTGGTACAGTAGTTTCGTTCGGACATGGTTTAAATAAGGGGCAGATGTCTTCTTATATCATGCTGGAAGAGAAAAATACCCGCCGGGTTAGTCCTGAAGTTTTGGAGTTCAAGAATAAATTTTGTGAAAAAAATAATATAGCTTTATACAACTTAGAAAAACATAATGTCGGTACTGTTATTGAACATGGTGTTGGTAAATTTAATCCTAAAAATGAGAAAGAAAAAGAAAATTATTATGTCAAACTACAAACACCTTTTGGGGAAAGAACAGTTTGGGGTATTGACCTCGAGCGGTTAGCTCAGGAAGGAAGTATCGCGACCGGCATGAATATTTATCTTGCCAAAGTTGGTGAGCAGATAATTGAAAGCGATGACGGTCGAAAACCAAGACTAATGAATGTCTTTGCTGCGGTCGAAATCCCAGAGGAGCTACAGGATAAATCGCGGGAGCTTCTGTTTGATAACTACAACAAATATTGGAACAAAGACTTTAAGGAACTAATTGATTCAAACGCTATTGAAAAAAATAAAATGTTCTACATCGGAAAAACTGGAGAAACTGTTGAGGCTAAAGAAATCGTCCAGAATAATTTTGTAATTAAAGCTATCAATCTTGAGCTTGTCCGCGATGAAGAAACTGTCGCCCGGGACATCTTAATTGGTAGAAACGATTTATCTGACAAAAGTAAGACCACTGCCGGTATTTTAAATGATTTTGGTGAGCATAAATTTTCAGAGGGTAAATCATCTTTTTTTATTGAGCTAACGGATATTAGCGGTAAAAAACAACGAATTTGGGGCGATAAATTAAAGGCAATGATAGTTGGCAACGAGCTAAAAATCGGTGATGGGATTATTGTGGCCAAAATCGGCAATGAACGATTTGATTGCGAACGTTTACCTGAATTAACCAGTGCTACACAGGAGATTAAACTACAGATAAATGGTGCGCCAAAAACAGAGCTACCGGTTGAACCAATAAAACCGGTTGAAGCGGTAGAACAACCGCAGCCGGTTGAGGCTAAAACTAAAACAGTGGAAGTCAAGAAAGAGTTCAGTTATTGGGATGTGGATTACATTAATCAGGAACTGGCTAAAAATGTTGAGAGCGTACTTGACAGCATCTTGCAAGGTAAGCGTACTCGGGTTGGTCATACTTATCGTTATGGCAAGAAAGGAAGCTTGTCTGTAACTATTTCTGGAGCCAAACAAGGGTCATGGTATGACTTTGAGCATGATGAGGGTGGTAAGGGGCTGGTAACCCTTGTACAACGAGAATTGGGGCTTGATTATAAAGCTGCATTGGATTATTCGGCAGCACTAGCCGGATTGTCAGAACTGGATAAAACCAAGGAAATTAAAGTTATTCAAAAAGCTGTTGAAGTTAATGGTTTTGATGACAAACAGAATTACATGATTAAAATTGCTCAAGGGATAGCACAAAAAACCAGACCAGGTAATGGAACGCTGGCGGATGATTATCTGAAATCTCGTGGAATTACTGCTGAATTACCGCCAAGCATAACATTCTGTCCGGAAGTGTACATCAAACAATATAACAAAACATTCCCGGCAATGGTTGTTAAGGTGTTGAACGAAAATAATCAGGTACAATCAGTACACACAACTATTCTAGACTCCGCCACAAAAGGTAAAGCCAAGATAGAAAAATCTAAAATAGTTTTTGGTCCGGTACCTGAAGTTATTGACATCAATTTGAACAGTGATCAACCTAGCCGAAACATTACAATGGTTGCGGAAGGTCTGGAGACCTCATTAAGTGTTAAATCTGCGTTCCCGGATTGCGATGTAAAATCAGCATTAACTAAAAATGGTTTTAACCGGATAGATTTGGATAAAGTCAATGATACGGTCGTATTATGCTTGGATAATGACCTTAAAGATTGGCAAGCTGATAAGATTATCAATAATGCCGCCACACGCTTGCTAGAGGCTGGAAAACAGGTCTATATTGCAATGCCGGAGGCAATTGATGGGCAGAAAACAGATTTTAATGATACCTTGCAAAAACAGGGTGTTTCAGAGGTTATAAAAATCATTGACAACGCTCAGGATTATAAACTTCTTAGATTAAATAATGAACAGGTATTAAAAGAGTATTTGGATGATGAAACTAATACCGGCAGCCGGCAGCAGGACGGCTTTAGCTATAATCGGCAGCACGCTGGTATTATTGTTGATTTTGGTACCAGGACAATTAAGGGCGAGAAAACCAACTTTATTAAACTGGATGTTGGTACCGACAAACCATTTGTCTATTGGGATAATAATCTTTCACTCGAGGGACTGGAGAAAGGGAAATCAATATTTGTTGCTCAGACTTCACAAAGCAAAATTAAACAGGAAATTATCCATGAACAGTTTAAAGCTAAAGAAGTTGGTAAAGATTTAAGCCTACGTGCGGTTCAGTTAGTCCGGGCGCGAGAAAAAGAAACTCAACAAAAACAGCGGCAACAGGATAATGATTTAGGCTTATAATTATTTATATGTTAGAATACCAGATTGTATAAGAAGATTGGAGGTCTTGTTGTGGCAGAGATTTATAATTTAATTTTTAGTGCCGGGTTTCTTTTGTTTTTCTGCTTGTCTAGTTATTCAATTTATTTGTTTGGAAAAGAGAGGGATTATCCAAGAATAAACTTCATTTCGCTAGTAATATTAATTGTTGCTGGGTATGTTTTAATATATCATTATTTAAATCGTAATCAAGCTATTTCTGAAGAAGAGATATCCATGATTGTTAATGGTATTACTCCAATACCGCTAGAAATCAAATATTGGTGGAAAATTGCGGCTTTGCTAATTGTTCCGATAGGGTTTAGTTTTTCAACAAGGAATACACAAGCATTGATTGTAAATGTTTTGTCAGTAATTGTGTTTGCGGCATATTGGTTGGTTGGGTTACAGAAAACATTGTCTGCACTTGAAATTAACTATGCTATTAATGTATTTCTAACGGCTATTCCTGTTGTATTATTTGAATATAACCTAATTAAAGAGAGAGTTTTATAAGTAAGAGATCATAATGCTTGAATGTTTTAATGCTAGTCCTAGTCCAGATTTAGAATCAATATTTTATGCTAATTTATTTTTAATAAATAATAAAGTTTGGATGATTTCTGGGCAAGGAAAAAGTGAGGCGGCAAAATTGGCCGGAAAGAAAATTCCAGAATCTGATTTGGCTAGAGATTGTGTTGCATTAACACGGGTGGGCAATTGTTTATATGGTGCATATGATCCAGGATTTATACACAACGATTTGAGAAAAAGAGAAACATTACAAAAAAAATATAAAATTGACTTCATAGCTCATTGTTTAACTAAGCATGATACAATGATATTTAAACATCTAAAAGAATATAAATTAATTTACGAGACAACATACTATCAATTAGGCGCGCTTATATCAAGTTACCCTTATCCTGGAGTTTTTGCACAGGAATTCGTCGATAAAGATGAATTTACTGAATTAATGAGACCAGGAAGGATGTTAAATAAATTTTGGGAACTGACAAATAATGTAGAGGGTACCAAATTTTTATTGGTTTCGTGGATGCCAACCGTTGAAGAAAAAAGCGAGTTATATCTCTCTATATAAATTATTGACATTATTGATATTCTATAACTATAGAATATCAATAATTAATGTGTTTTAATGTTTAATTTGGAGAAATCCGAACAATCCTAAATTAATTGCATTAAAAATAATCTAACCTTAATGAATAATCTTTAACAAACCAGCAATTGCTAAAATAGTAGCAGCGCCAGTACCTAAGATCCATTTAACCAAACGAAGCTCAGCTGTCACAAGCTCTTTTTGCAACGCTCCAATATCGCTTTTCGTTGCTAATTCTTTGTTTTCTATTTGAGCAATTGCCACTTCAATAGCTTGCTCTATTTGCCGAGCTTGAAATTCAGCGACTTTTTCGTCAACACCAAGTTCTCGTGATTTTTTAACGTATTCTAGCGCGTCAAAATGCTTTACAGTAATAGTGTTCATAATAAAACTCCTTTGATTGAGATTATAACACAATCAGTTATAACAGTTGCTAACAAAATATGGGGATAAGGTGTTAATTATTTTTATAGTCAACCCGTTTTGCCATTTCATTGCCTGCTCGAAAATAAACAACCCGACGTTCATCGGTATCGATTGAGGTTCCATGCCGGGGATTCCGGATTTTGCCAGCTTTACGGACTTTTATAGAAAATGAACCGAACCCCCGGACTTCAATTCGGTTGCCCGTTGCCAGTTGTTCAACCATATATTGGAATAAACTATCAACCAGTTTTTTGGCTTCTGTTTTGCGTAACTTCGGAGTTAAAGTTTGTAATTTCTCAATAATGTCTGATTTATTCATTTTTGCCCTTTATCGTTTCTTTTATTTTACTTCGAAACTCAACTAATTGATCATTAGTAATTAACCCTGACTTGACCCAATCTTCAAAATTTGGTATATCTTTTAACAATATCTCTAAAAGTTTTTCTTCGCTTGCCTCAAATTTCAATGTATCCATATCATAATTCCAATTAATGTAATTTATGAATTATTTATATTTAATTGATTTTAAAAATCCAATTATAAACCAATACAAAAAAAGCGCTAATGTAAAAAACATGAACAAAATTAATAAAATCTTGTAAGACATATGTAAGTTATGAATATAATCATAATTTTTTTGTAAAGTATTTATAACTAGAAAAAGTAACATCAGCCAAATACAATGCAATATGTTTTTCAATGGTTTTTTGCTATATATAGTATCAAAAATCGTAAAAAACACGTACAAAATACTAAGTACTTCTAAGACGGTAATCATAATTATCTCCAAAAATTTGCATCTAGCCAATTCTAGAATTTTATTACGTTAAAACAAACTGTTTGAGTAATTAAATAGATCGCCTAACATATTGTGCATATCTGCGGTGTAATTTTTAAGTGCAAATGCATCAAATCCAAATAATTTATCAATTGGATATTTTATTGGTAACATATGAGTAGCTTTATACTTTTCAATTTTATAACCACAATTACTATATAATTTATTTCTTCTCGTTTCATTGGTTGGATGATGGCTATCATCTGATAGAGTTAATGGGCTTAAAAATAAATTTGGACAATATTTATCACGATATGAAATACACTCATACATTACTAATGAGCCCAACCCACATGATTGAAAAGGTATCATTAACCATGATGAGTGTTGATCATAATTTTTGAAATCAATTTTCTTATCCCTTGTATCAAAATATACATAAAATCCATTGTTTGAAAAAATAAAATATTTATGCATAATTTTATTTTGAAACCTATATGTGATTTTTATTTCCTGAATAATTTTATTGCTATCTTCTGAAGTGTAATGTTGTTTTTGAAGAATGAAGGTCATATATCTACGACATTCATTTGGTAAATAATTTGCTAACTCTGGCTCTACTAATTTTCGAAGCAGATATGGAACATTGTATTTAAAATTTGATAAAAATAATTCTTTGACAATTAATAAATCATTCATATTTATAACCCATACTTCGTTTTGCCAGTTCCAAGTCAAACAGCTTTTGTTTTGCAGAAAATTCATCGTTAAATTCAAAGTTTTTACTATTTACTCCTGCCCAGGAAAAACATCCAGATGTCCGGGAAACATGCCATGTACCAAATAGATCTTCATAGATTGCCAGAACGCAAAAATGATGATTTTTTCGCAAAGTTATCATTTCGGTAACTCCAATTTTTGAGCGTCTGACACATACTTGTATAAGGTCGGTCTAGATATTCCCACTAGTGAGCATATTTCTTTAACTGTATGCTGCTTTTCGTTATAAAGTTTTACCACCAGTGCTTGTTTTTCGTTATTCAAACTTTTAGGTCTGCCCCCTAGCCTGCCCCTAGCCCTGGCCGCAGCCAATCCAGCATTTGTCCGCTCTCTAATTAAGTTCCGCTCAAATTCAGCAAGTGCTGCAAATATGTGAAAGATCAGCTTACCGGATGTAGATGTAGTGTCTATGGATTCCTGTAAACTCTTTAGTCCAATATTTTTACTTTCGAGGTATGCCACCATTTCGATTAAATCTTTTAATGACCGGCTTAATCGGTCTAAACGCCAAACAACTAAAATGTCATTTTTGCGGAGATGTTTTATGGCCGCTTTTAATCCTGATCTATCCGATTTTATACCACTTATATGATCTTCAAATATTTCTTCACAGCCCGCCGCTGTTAAAGCGTCATTTTGAAGATTTAGGTTTTGGTCATCTGTACTGACTCTAGCATACCCTATTAGCATTTTTAAATCCAGAATGTAAATATTCTCGTTAAGTAATGCAATATTTTAACATAGATTTATTTACATGGTTTATTTACTTACTGTTGGCGGTTTAGTGGCGGTTTTTTAGTTCGTAATAAAATGTAAAGAAAACCATCGTTTTATTTACATTATTAAAATAATGATAAACCTTCTTCAATTTTAGGGCTTTGTGTTTTTTGAAACTCTTTGCCTTTCTCTTGAAATTTTTGGGTGGCATATTTTTCAAGCGCACGCGGCTCTACTTTTACAAGGTCTTCATGGTGAGATTTTATAGATAAAGCCTCTTTTTCGCTTTGGAATGTTTTTACTTTGCCATTATCCCAGTTGATTAGTGCAACTTTATTTGTCTCCGCGGATGAATTATCTATTAACACATTTATTTCTTTTTGAATTTTCGTAGAGACAAAATCCCGATATTCTAGCTGTTTATTATAGGTCTGAGATTGCGAGATTTGAGATATTGGCATAATTTCATGATATTCAGAAGCAAAATGCTCGTTAGTTGCTATCTCGCGTAATAAAGCCGGTCCTATTTCACTTGGACTCTGTGAGATATGTAGGTTTTCACCGGTTGATAGAGATAAATATCTATCGTTCTGCATCTTTTCACATAGTGAGTTATCTGGATTTTCAAAATATTTTAATACCTCCAATAGCTCTTCAGTTGAATTAAATTCAATGTAGCTAACTACCGGGTAAACTTCATTTTCAGAATATGGCATCCCAAATTCCCTATTAATCAGTACAAATTCACCAGTAAGATTATCTAGATTATGTTTTTCGTTTAAAAATAACTCAAATGTTTTTGGGCTTGCGAGACTTGGGTCAAGTTGGAAAATACGACTTGGAAGATTATTATGAGCCTTTTCTAAGACCGTAAGTTGTTCGTTTGTGTAGTTTCGCGGTAAAAATGGACCGTTTGCTGTGTATTCATATTGAAATATTTCTCGAATCACATTAAGCCGTTCTGGAGTAGTATCTGGGGTTATATGTTCAAATGGCGGATAAAAGATATTCGATTGCTGGTTGGCAGGACTCAATGCCAGTTCTTCAAGGCTGTTTACAAATTCAGGCGAAAGACCTGTCGCCAGCAGATCATTACGATACTGATCCAGACAATAACCGATTTCACTATTAACATTTAGACTGTTTTTGCAAATGTAATTAAGTTCTCCGGTAACTTCTAGTAGTTTATCAAATTGTTGCTCATATTTTGGATTATAGGCGGCAATATCGGTTTCCATTTTTCGCTCATTAGCTTCATTAATTAGCTCATTTCGTCGCTCAATAATAGATGGAAGCGTTGCTTGGGGAGTGATGCCATCAAGAGGCAAATTATTTTCTTGATAAGTCCGTGCTAAAAACATATGAGCGGCACTAAATTCTGGGGATTTATACGGCGTAATATCATATCCCTTGTTTAATGCTTCATTTAATTCATATAATTGTCCGATTTTATAGTTTTGCGGATTAATACCATGACTAAACATAAGATTGCTACCAATATCAAACTCATCGTCGAGAATTTGTTCCATTTCATTATCTGAAATGTCAGGATTAGTTATATTTGATATATCTTGATGGCGCTCTAATCCGCGACATAGTACCATTATTTGATCATTTGTAAACTTATCAGTATCAATTACTGAGGTGTCAATATGGTTTTGCTCAAGCCGCTCTAAAGCTCGTTTAACTTGTTTATCATCTATCATAGGTTTTTCCATTCTTATTGTATTCTAATATTAAAAGTTTATGATACATTTCATCAAAAGAATATGCCGGGTTTGCCATTTGTTCAATATCCAAACCGCGAGATATTCCTAGGCGAATTAAATCCAGCTGCTCACTTGGAAAAGTGTCTAAATATTTGGAGATGTCAATACCTTTACGTACCGCATGTGCAGCGACTTGCATCTTAGTCCAATCATATTTGGGATTAGCAAAACTTTCTGGGTTATAACCACCATCGATATGTTTTTTGATAATATTTAATTGCATTTCATCAAATAAAGTTTCATCTAAATTAAAATTAGTCATGATAACATCCTTAAAATAGTATTACATTAGCCAAAACTAGTACGCTGGCTCTTCTCCATTATTATACTCGTCTCCCCCTACCTCAGTAGGTTCAACGTTGTTTTTTGATGAAATAATCCGGATTATTTCTGGGTAAACCTGTTCTTGAACTCCAACTTCTCCAGCTCTAGTAATATATGCCTTAGCACTAGGAAACCCCTCTATATATAATCTAGCGCCTTTTGTTATATATTTTGTAGCAATTTCAAAGTGAAATTTATTACAATTTACCAATACCCAATCAGTCCTAGGTTTGGATTTTGTTCCAACATCGATGGCAAGGCTAAATTTTGCAAAACTGGATCCGTCCGGATTATTTACAACTTCGGGATCATCACCTACAATACCAACCAAAGTAATTTTTTTAATGCCTTTCATGATTTACTTCCTTTTAAAAGTTGAATTTGTTTCCAATAAATATCTAATTGCGCTTTTACGCGGTCTAAAAAGACAGGGTTAACCTTAGCTAACATTGCCCTCCTTTCTTCCAGGCTGTCCTGCTCGCTGATTTTTTTTGCATAACTGTTTATTAGTGAATCACTTATATGACTGATTATGTTCTGTTTTAGATAATGTTGTTCGATGGTAGTTTTGTTCATGAAGTAACTCATTGCCAATAGTTTAACTAATTCATTTTCTACCTTTTCGCGGTACATTGGGTTTATTTCAGATATTCTAATTTGATGCTCAGTATCAGTTATTTTTATTAATTCTCTAGCAAAATCAATTATGAAGTATGCAGTAATTAATTTGTTTGCTAAATCGTGAAATTTAGGATCAATTTCATTTAAAGATATTTCATTTTTAAATAATTTATGTGCTTGATTAACTGTTAGTTCCATGTTGTTATATTGCTCAAAAATTTGTTTATAAACAGGTTCAATTCCAAATAAGCAATGAAGGTCATTAAAGTCGTTCTTCTTTAATTGAATTAGCTCATCTGGTATTATTGGTAACGAGCATGTCCCATTTATCGCTTTTGCAGCTTTAGTTCCATAACTTATCCCAGCAAAATCACAATCCATACAAAATACAATTTGAGCGACCGGATATTTTTGTCTCAATATTTTTCCAACCGGTTCCAAATTACCTGCATCGAACGCAATAACTGTAGGTTTTTTGGTCGCCTTATGAATCGAAGCTCCAGTTGCGTAGCCCTCGCAGACAAATATTAAATCTGCATAATTTGGTTCAACATCGCCTAAATTAATGCGATGAAATAAACCACTCTTTTTTGAACCACTAATATATAATTTACTACCATTTGGTAGAATGCGTTGAAACATCCATAATTTACCGTCACTATCGTAGCCTGGGATTAATAGATCACCTCTATCCGACTTAATATCATAAGCATGTACTTTTTTATTTTTTAAGTACTGAAAATTTCCTTCTGTTTCCGGATTGATACTTAAAGCTTTGGTAAACAGTGTATTTGCTAATTTAGCTTTAGTCTCGTGCAGCAATTCGTAATTAGGTTGTTTATCAACTACATGTTTCTTCTTTGTTTTAGACACCACAGGAATATGCCCACGTATACTTTTAAAATTACCTTTATTTGAGTCACCTGTTCTAAAATTGCTAATATAATAATTAAATGGAAAATCTGGCTTAAAAAAGTATGCTCCTGACTTTTGTCCTTTTCTATCTCCCAATGTCTTACATCTAACCATTTTACCTGTAGTGTTGATTTCCTCAACGATAAGGTCATATACTGTCAATAAATTTGAGAACTCTAATATTGCCTGTTCTTTTTGGTTTGAATTCATCACTAAGTTCACAAGCTATAGCTACTATTTTTAGATGTTCTATCCCGACTGCAGTCAGCAGCAAGATTTGATTTTCTCTGCTTTGAAATTTCCATTCGCGAAAAGTTCCGGGGCTTATCGAGTCCATGAACATACTCACAATTAGTTACATCTGGAGCTTTTACTTGATGAATATAATCAAGAAAAGCTTCAGAAAAACTAGCTTTCGGTTGGTCTTTTTTCTTTACTTTCATTTTCTTTATATCCTACAACCATTCAATATTTTTACAATCCGGAAATCCGGAACAACCAAGAAATTCTTTAGTACCATCTTTAGATTTGCGTTTAACCATCTCTTTACCGCATTTTGGACAACTTTTAGGCTTGGCATGGACTTTAGTCCATTTGCAATTAGGATTATTACTGCACGCTAAAAATTTTCCAAATTTTCCATCTTTTTCAACTATAGCAGATCCACACTGCGGGCAATTTTGCTCAATAACCGCAACCGGTGCTTTGACACGGGGCACAATGTATTTACAATTAGGATAATTGCTGCAACCCTTAAATTTGCCGAATTTGCCATCGCGTTCAAGAATATCTGAATTACATTTTGGGCATTTCTCACCAGTAATCACTCTTGATTGTTTATTTGCTGGCAACGGCATTTCATTTAGTATTTGTCTAATCAATTCAAGTTTTGGGTGGAGTAAGTTATTTACAATTTCATTGTAAAAATCATTAGCCTGGCGTTTATGATTTAGTACATTATCAAGCTCTTGCTCATACATGGCGGTGGTTAATGGACTTGTCAGTTGACTAAACTCGATAAGATTTTTGCCGGAGGCAATAAGCCCCATAAATTGCAAACCTTTGTCAGTAATTTCAAGGTTCTTACCTTTGTTAGTGATAAATTGCCGAGTTTTTAGGGTCTTGATAATTCCTGCTCGAGTAGCCTCTGTACCAAGACCGGCTGTGTCTTTAAGAATTTTTTTATATGTATCGGCGGCTTGTTTAGCTTCGGTTTTATTATTATAATAGGATTTCACAATTTCATCAAGTAAATTGTGAATGTTAGCCATAGCCTTGATTAAAGTACCTTCAGTGTACGGTTTTGGCTTGGTTGTAGTTGACTTCTGGATATTGTTGTTGAAGATGTTTTTAACGTCTTGGTTTAATACCAGAGTAGGAAGTTTTTGCTCTTCTTTATCGTCATTATCTTCGTTGTCTTCATCCGTTTTATGCTTATTTAGCAGGTTGTTTTTGACAACAGCTTCTTTCCATCCCAATGATTTAATAACTTTACCACTGAAGTTAAACTTATAATTTTCACAATCAACTGTACCTGTTGTTTGTTCAAATTTAAGGTTTGGCATAAATTGGATGATGTACTGTAATCCTATCAAATTAAAAATTGATATTTCTATTTGGGTTAGGGCTTCATAATATGGAGCAACCCCAGTTGGTATAATTGCAAAATGCGATTCACCATCCAGTTTTTTATCATCAAATGCTTTAGACTTGATAGATAAATCAACTATACTGGCGTCTATTTGTACTGCTAATATAAGGTCTGGTATTAGCATTGGCACTATCTTAGCGGCATCGGCATGTAATGATTCGGGTAGACAAGCACAGGCGGTGCGTGGATATGTAATTAGTTGTTTTTCGTAAAGTGATTGTGCTATTTTCAGAGTTTCATCCGCGCTAAGGCCGAGCTTGGCATTGGCAACAGCCTGTAAATCTGAAAGCTTGAATAGTGAAGGCGGTGATGTTTCTCCGGCTTTTACCTCATATTCACTAATAAAGCCAAGCTTACCGTTGATTTTTTCACTGATAATTTTAAGTTCACTGTCATTTAATAAGCGTCCCTCGATGTCTAGCGGTAGTCCTGTTGATTTTAAATCCAATTTCGCGGTAAAAGACTCTCCGGTGTTGGTTGCAAACTCTGCCATCAGGTTATAAAAATTCAATGGTTTATAGTTTTGAATAGCTAGATGTCGGTCATAGATTAGTTTTAGTGTTGGCGTTTGTACTCGGCCAACGGAAACAACACCATCAACGCCGCTGCGTGAACCCAGTTGCGTAAACGCCCGAGTGCAATTCATACCGATGAGCCAATCTGCCTGAGAACGAAGTAATCCAGCTTGGTACCAGGAACGATATTTACTGTTATCTTCCATCTCATTTAAGGCTTTTTTTATCGCCGAATCTTTGGGATCAAGA
This sequence comes from Neisseriaceae bacterium, assembly GCA_003963245.1. Lineage (GTDB taxonomy): Bacteria > Pseudomonadota > Gammaproteobacteria > Burkholderiales > UBA11063 > Aquella. Next base: position 50,803 of record RXJX01000015.1, on the reverse strand, counting down.
ATTAACAATCGTTTAGTTGGCAGCTTAACGTTCAGGTGTAGTAGTAGCTCGTCAATAAGCAATTGCCCTTCACGGTCAGGATCTCCACAATTTATGACGGTGGTTGCTGACTTCAGTAATGTCTTGATGTTATTAAACTGGTCTTTTGCATCTTTCTTAACTTGGTATTTCCATGTAGTTGGAACAATAGGCAATAAGTCCAACGACCATGACTTATATTTTTCGCCATAATCCTGTGGTTCATATAGTTCAAGAATATGTCCAAAGACCCATGTGATCACGTAATTATCTTTACAAACAATATGCCCACTCGACCGGCTATTATCATTAGTTATGCCGATAACTTTAGCTACGGTTCTAGCAAGGCTTGGTTTTTCTGCAATGATTAGTTTCATTTCGATATTCCGCTGGTATAAATGTTTAATGCTTAGATTACGTCTATATAGATGTAGTAAAGAGTATTACTTGTATACAATAATATCTTCTCGATGGCCATTAAACATTAGTGTAAGTTTAGGTGTGTTAGTATCAACTAAGTAAGTATGAAAAGTCCCAGACTCAATAGCTCTAAAATTTGTTAGAGTTACATTGCTACCGTCATTTTCAAATATTACTGGTAAATCATCTTGTTTTGCAATAATTATCTTGTATTGCCAATTATTACTCAGAACCTGCTTTACCTGAAAGTCATATCCAGATGACTCATATTTTATCGGACGAAAAGGGGTTACTATTTGTGTTAATATTTTCATCGGCAAATCTGCATCAGCAATTACCATAAGTAGCTTTATATTTGTATCATTACATGATAGTGAGTAACCACTCTTTGTCTTAGTTGCAATTTCGATATTGATTGGCTGGTGGTCGATTTTATTAATTATCGGGTTATTATTTTTACACTCACCGGAGATTACAATATTAGCTGGTAAAACGTAATTATTTTGTAAGCTAATCGGTGTTTTAATCAATGCAGAAAAGGAGTTTCCTAGATGGCTATAATTTATAACATTGATAATATCGCCAGCCTGGAGGTGGGGGTTACTATTTGTTGGCAATAAGCTTGCTTGATTTGGAGTTGGATATTTGCTACTACTGCAACCAAAGACAGCAAGTATAGGTAAAGTCCATATTAGTTTTTTCATAATTAAATCCTTAAATTGATCTTAAAATTTAACAATATGTTGAATAATTTGATTATTATTGGCTTTGTTGATTTATATTCTCATAGCGATAATATGTTTCTAAAGCAAAAGCATCTTGGTAAGTCAATACCCACCCTAGTTCAGTAAGATAATGCTTAAATTGTGAAGTTTTGTAATTATCATCTCTAAAAATTAATCTAACTGCATGATGGGGAATACAAAAATCATTAAGTTCAGACCCCTTTAAGAGATTAGCAATCTTTTTATTTGCCAACCAGACAGTTAATGTTTCAATGGCGATTATTTCTCTTCTATTCTTCACCGCCCGCCACCCTACAAGGCACAAACTAATTAACAACAGCAATCTCACAAACAAATGGACAGATTGTATTACCTGATTATCTGCTGAATCGGTTATTAAGCGATCAGTTAACGAGACAATGAACAGTATAACAAGCATAATCGCCTGTTTTTTTAATTGCTTCTTTTTGTTAGCTTTTGTATGGGTTAAATCAGACATTAACATCTTTATTCCTCTACAGGTTTAGTATACTTACAACCTAAAATAAATTTACTACAAGAGTAAAATCGTCCAAATTTGCCAGTTGTCAGTACTAACGGACTGTTACACTGCGGGCAAACCTGTTGGTCTTTAGTTTTAACTTCAATTATTGATTTATACGCGCGTTCCTTTGTATTTGTCTTTGGTACGTAACCCTTAAATACTGGTTTAGCATTTATTTTCATGCAAAGCGCAATAGTTCTTTTGTAGTCTTTTGCTTTTATTTGTTTTATCCAACCATTAATTTCATCTTGAATAAATCCATGCTCCCTTAGTACGTCTGGATGAATGGGCTGTGATGCACTTACAATACAAAAATAAATGCTTCCAACTGAGTGCTCACGATTATTAATTATTTCGTATGTATATTCCGGATAGTTATGTTCGAGCAGGTCAATTTCTTCAAACACATTACTTGTAGGCACCGATTTAACCCAGTTAAGTTCTTTATAAGAGTATATATAACCTTGGGTTTCTAATGGAGATTTACTGTTTGGCAAATCTACTCTAAAAATATAAAAATCTGCTTTATTGTTAGCCAGCATTTGAGGTTGGCCAAAATATTTCTCTAGTTTTTTTCGGTCATTACTGTCTATTTGGTTATATGTCTCAACAATATTTATGAACCCATGGTTATGGGCGGTGATCCGTAGATGTTGTAGAATCTCATAGAATCCTCGTTTATGATTGGTTTTACCTTCAATCATATGTTGACAATGGTGTGCTAGTTCATGAATACAGGTTGCAAGTGTGTATTCGTATTTTCTGGATAGGTTGAAAATAAAAATCTTGGATATTTGATTTTGTTGGGGGTAAAACCATAATCCATGAACTCTTCTTGATTCACGTGGCTTTAATATAACAATAAACGCTGGTATTACATGTTCAGGATAAGCTAATTGTGCTATTTTAAGTAGCGCCAGTTTAATCTCTGAATTGTTGAAAGTTAGTATGGTATCCGGACAGCGTGATACCAATGAACCAATATCTGGCTCACCTGAGATTGACCTGCATTTTGCTCTGCACAGTGGATGATTCGAACAAACGAAATATTTGCCGAATTTACCGGTGACTTCCGTTAAATTGCCACTGTTGCAGATAGGGCATGTTATCATGATTAAAAATGGAGGTTAAAACCCAGCAGAAAAGTCTGATTTGTCCAGCTTGCTGTGTTAGTTGAGCCATTGCTAATCCCGACCGGGAAAAACAATCCATTTGCAATCCATTCTAGACGGAATGATGTTTTACTTGTTACGTTGTACTTAACACCTGCACCTAGTACATCGGTGAAAGCTCCGCCGCCTGGCGCAGTAGTTCCATTACAATTACAACCACCGCTACCATTTAACCAGTCATAAGCACCGCCAACGCGACCAAAAACAGATAGGCTGTCAACTGTTGTAGGTAAGTATAGTAACCAAGAAAAATCAAGGGTTGTTGCCTGAATGTTCATATTTGCGGCAGAACTGTTTGGATACGGTACCGATGTGCCAAAATTGTAAGTACCACCTAATTCCAGACCGCTGTATTTAGAGAAATTATAGCCAGCATTCAAACGCATTAGGAAAGCTTGATTATTAGCATATGTTGGTGAATTGTTCTGATTATAGGCAGTGCCGGAATTGAATATATCTATTTGGTTAGATAAACCAGCTTCAAGACCAGCATACGGTCCGTTTGAAACAGAGGCAAAACCTAGCGCCGGTAATAAAGCTAGCAATGATAGTTTTTTCATAGTCTGGATTCCCAATAATTATTCAGCGTAATTGTCGCAAAAACATAAACTATTTAAAAGTATACATTTGTGCCCCTTGTTGGTCTAATAAATATATGGGGCAAGCCACGTTTAAATATTATTTGCGGTGATTGTGGTATCCAACTAATAACGCATGAAATTACATAATAGATTATAAAAACTAGTAACTAATCACGATTTTTTTCCATAAACAAAATCAATTGGTTCTACTATCTCTTCAGGTGGTGGCAACTGCATCTTGCTCCGTCGCAGGAACTCTTTATCAAACATATAACAAAATTGTTTGCCACGGTATTGCCGGAATGGTGAAAGATTGGATGCGTTAATAATTACGTCTCCAGGAGCAACAGCAATTTCTTTACCGATGGGACGGGAAATGTAATCAATAAAATTTTGATTAGTCATTAATTTATTGTAATATTCTTCCGAAAGATAACTAAGATTTATGTTTCTGATTAAGAACTGATAAAGTTCTGCAGCAGTGGTGTCGTTAGGAAATTTAGCCGTAATTTTTCGTAATGCATCACTAATATCTACCCACTCTTCGTTAGTTATCTGATATTTTCGTTTTGGTAATGACTGCAGCTTTTTCAGGTAATTTATCGTGATGGTTTTCTTTTTAATTATCGGTAAATTCAGTAATTGCTGAATTGATAAAAGCGGCTTCTCTTCATTTTGTCGAGATTTACTGGTTGAATTTCGTGCTCCGCTATCAGAAGATTCTGAAAACGTAGTTTTCTCTTTCTCTGTATTGCCGACCAAGAATTTTTGGACGTATTCAACTGAATTGGTATTCGGTCGATAAGTCACTTTGATTTGTGCTTGTGAAGTGATAATCTGGTTTTTTCCATATACGTCTTCAAGTTGAGCTTTTTCTTGTACAATTGCATAAACTTTAATACCGGCTGACCGCCCGATTTCCATATTTCGCTGTACTTCACCCAGCTTACCCAATTGTTTCATCTCATCCAACAATAGAAGTAAGTTATGCCTAAAGACAGGCTTGTTGCCGTCACGCACCATGTACTGGGATGCCATTTCAACAATCATTCGGATAATAACCGAAACTCGCGCTTGATCGCTTGGCTCATAAATGATATACAATGTAGTGGGATTATAATTGTCAACAATATCCTGTATCATAAAGCTTGATTTTGAGGTGATTTTTTGGATTAATGGGTCATAAAAAACATTCAGCATGGTTCGGACAGAGTCAATCAGACCTGCAAATTGCTTTTCACTTTTCATCACTATATCAATTGCTTCAAAATTCTTTTTTACGAATGGATGAATGGATTCCCCTGCAAATTCTTCAGTTAGAAAATTTAGTTGTGCTTCAGTTAATATACCAAGCTCTTTAATGCTTGCTATATGGTTAGTATTTAAAATTTCATCTTTTAGCGCATTAATATCGCGTTGCGCGACCATTTCGGCAACGTCTTTCATTGTTGGATTAGTTTTAGTATACAGGCAGTGTATTACACAAGAATTAATGAAGTGAATCGGCGCTCTCACAAAATAAATGTTAGGATTGGACGAATCCAGATATTCAGTATCAGTTAAATTTCCCAGAATTAATCCTAGTTTTTGAACGTCCCCCTGCTCATTGTATGAGCATTTTCGCATTTCCTGCAATGGGTTAAAAAATGCACCACCTGGTGCAAGAACAGAAAGAAAGAGTTGAATTATTTGCTGGTGAAGTTCTTTATATCGCCACCCGGCAGACTTTTTACAGATTTCACCCTTATTATCATTAACAATCATAGACCATTTCCAGCTTAATGCTGATGGAATGGATCCAGCAACCGATTTTCCGGTACCTGTAGTTGATTCCATATAGATATGATCTTCTCCAACGCTTGTTACAGGTACAACTTTTCCATACCATTTTTGATATCCGGCAATTATCGCGCCGCCGTCCTGTAATAAACCAGCTCGTTTTAATTCTGAGTAGTTTGCAAACCTTGTTTCTTCTTGTTTAAGGTTAGTCGGCAATAGTTTTTTGAACACGGAGTTTATTATTATGAATATTATGAAACAGCCAAAACAAAAAAGCAATGCCGATGTGTTTAATACGATATTTGCATATTTTAGTACCTCTTTAGAGCCATTAATGTTATTAGCCTGATAATGAATATCTTTCAGAACCGCATACATATCACCAAAGCTATAGTACAATTGCTTCCACCACGGATAGCTATACAGATATGACATTAAACCCCTAAAAAATATAAACTCAAGAAACAGATACCAGCATATAATTGACATGATCATTACTGCTAAATTTCTTGTATAGGTTTGTATATTATCAATCATTGTAATCTCCGTTAGAGTTTATATGCTGTTGCAATAATATTTGATTCTGGCACCAACCCATAATATCTGGAATCAAAAGACATAGGCGAATCACCCAAAACAAGGTAATATCCTTTAGGAATAATGCCCACTTGTAAACGACTTGACATTTTTCGTAACAGTCCATCTTGATTCAATATTCTAGTATTAGAAATTAGTCGGCCATTAATTGTTATTCCTAATGGCGTAGCTAAAAGTGCATCTCCAGAAATACCCGCAATCCTTTTTAACATAGGCTCTACACCGTCGCAATTATTTGATGTGGGTAAATACTGGCGGGAAATGGCTAATTCGCGGTACTCTTTATTAGTGAGGCAAACTAATACTAACTGATTTTGTTTAGGTGTGAATTTATGTTTGTGAACCCAATAGAATCCCAATGGCATTGATGTGGTGTGATTATAATAAACTCCGTAAGGAACTATTTTCATAATAGTGAGAATTGCTATCATTAATAAACAAAAATTTGGAACTGTAATTAACCTATTTTTGTGCAATTTGTTTGATTGCGGAGTTTTTTGCATTATATACTACTTTTTTTACATAGCCATTATTAAATCCAGAACGGTAATTGCCGGTATTATATGCGCTGATTGCTTTTAGCAAAGCATCACCAGAAGATGAAGAAACATTTTTAGCTGCAGCATAGTTTTTGGTTAATATATGTCCAGCTATTTTAAGATTTAAGCATGGTTCAAGCATATCTCGAGCATGGTAACCGTATTTTTTAATGTTTTTGATATTAACCTGTCCCAAACCTACATCAAAATTATAGTTGTGGTTCTCAAGATAATTTACCCATGCAACAGCTTGTTCAGTGCTTTTCGCTTGGTATAACAGCCGCTGCCCTTTATTGTTTATATTAATTGCCAGCGGATTGTAATTTGATTCGGTTTTAATAATAGCAATCATCGTACTTGGAGCTACCGTTGGACTGCAGCGCTGGACATAATTCAATATATCAATGTCGGTAGACCATGCGGACGAAATAAGTCCTGCCAACAGATATTTTTTCATTTTAAGGTTTTTTCTGCGTTAAGGCAATTCTGATAGCCAACATCGGATTGGGGATGATTTCGACATTCAGATATTTTAATTTTCATTTCAGACTCGTGGGCTTTATAATATTCAATGGTTCTATATAAATCATCAGAATCAGAAAAATTACTTAAATGTTGCGCCGGTAACATCTGTTTAAGAGCATTAAAATTAGGCTCTTGAATGGTTATAGACGGCTCGGTAGTAGCTTTGTAATCATTATGTGTAGTTGGTTTAGAGGAAAGGTGGCTAATCAGACCAATAATGCTATAAATAACAAAGAATGATATCAAAATAATAGCAAATCCAAATCTTTGTCGAGGGGTTAAATTTTTATAAAATGGATTCATTTTTTAACACCATTAGAAGTATTGTTTGTTACATTAAATTTTTGAAACATTTGGATACCCCATTTGCTGGCATTGCCCGCTTTGGTTTCTAATACCATATCAACGGGAAATCCACCATATACCGGGCATTTATCTGGTGTGGTTTTGCATGGTTTTGCATTATATTCAATTAATTGAATTTTTTTATCTTTCACAAAAATTATATCGATAGGGAATTTCATATTGCTCATAGTGAAAAATACGGCTTTACCCTTTCCTAGCGCTTGTGTATCAAAGACCAAACCATAATTATCTGGGATGGTTGTTTTGTTAGATAAACCTTGAACTTGTGCTGGCAGCGCTTTAGCGAACTCAAGGCAAACTTGATGTTGATTAATCATTGCGGGTACGCATGGCATCGTTAGAATTCCTTGTTAAGATTAATTTCTATATAATTTATCGTCTACCATGTATTGTTTGTTAACAACATCATAGCCTTTGACTAAACCAATATTTTTAACCATTGGTAAACCACTTTTTTTATCTACTTCCAGAAAAATTAGCATTTGAATCCGACTAGCTATTTCTTTTGGAGACATTTTAAATCCATGAGTTTGCATGAGCTCTTCAATACGCTCCATTGCTTCAGGTACTGAGTCGGCATGAATAGTAGAAATTGAACCACGGTGTCCTGTATTTAATGCTGATAAAAATGTATATACTTCTTTCCCGATTAATTCTCCTACAATTAATCGAGACGGGTTATAACGCATACCAGATTCAAGTAAATCGCTCATACCAAGAGTATCTGTAACAATTGGAAATGTTGCATTTTCATAATCTGTAACTATTTCCCGTGAGTCTTGCATAATATATAATCGACATTTTTTGGCACTATCTAGTTCAGTTATCCGCTGAACAACTGCATTGGTAAAAGTAGTCTTTCCGGTACCTGTACCGCCAATGATCAACATCGTCATCTTGCCTCGGATGCCCGTATCAACCGCCTGTAATTGCACTGATGTCATTTGACCTCGGTTAACATATTCCGGCAATTTATATTGTTTAATTAATGGCTTTCTGATTGTAAACGAAGGATTCTCGACCAATGGATAAGTCATCGCCTCAATCCGTTCGCCATGAAATGGCAATTCTTTGGGTAAAGTTCCACGAATACGAGGGTAAAAATAATTAAACTCGCGCCCCATATAAGCTGCAACGGATAACAAGAATGCTTCCGCAGAGATAGGATCCATTTCGCCAATCTTACTGAATCCGTCTCCAACTATATCGACAAAAAGACAGCCATTTTCATTTAGCATGATATCTTTTACTTTTTCATTTTCCAAAGTATTTAATATCAGTTCACCAGCATTATTAGCTATTGCTAGGTGATAGAACTCTTCATATTTATGTGCCATAGTTAATCCTAGAAATCAGAGTGTTTTGAACTAAAACTTGGTGGTTGTACGGTAGTATGCCCTTCAGCTTCCTTAAGAGATCTAGTTGCGTTACCGGCGTGTTTTGAAAGCATTCCCTCACCTTTTCTTCTGTCGCTGCTACCAGTTTGAGTTGAATCAATTTTACTATCGCCGCCACCGGATATTCCCCCCTCACTAGTGGTACTGTCTCCTCCTGGTGCTTCTGGAGAAGTTGCTTCCGGTGACATACTTTCAGAAGAGCTACCACCTGAGCCACCGCCACTATCTTCCCCGCCTCCCGGTAAGCCAGTATCCATATCCAAACCTCCAGTATCCATTCCTTTATTTCCTAGAGATTTAAAACCATCGGCTAAATTACCAGCGCCAGCGGCAAGAACTCCGCCAGCGGCCATAATTGCGCCACCCGCTGCTAAAGCACCAGTCAATGAAGCCGTGCTAACACCGGTACAAATACCAGCAGCCAATGCTGGTATCTGCAGAACTAAAAATAATAATACAGCAGACTGGAGTAGTACAGCAATAGCTGCATTAGTCATAGCAAAAATATCTTTTGCATTTGCTATCATGGTTCCCCACTGAGTAGACATCTGTTGCGTAATAGAAAATAAAAGAAGAGCTACTATCAGCTTAATACAAACGGCTATGATGTATGAAATATATGCTTTACCATTTTGACTAGTCCAAGTACTCCCTAAGAATCCTAGCATTATTACCCCAACTGAAATAACAAATGTAGACTCTACTTTGACTAGGAAAAATGATAAACCCATTAATAAAAACAATATTAAAATTGCCATGCCCGTGAAAATTATTAAAAGACCGTAGAGGATATTTGTTGGATCAAGAATGTTAAAAGTGTTTCCTTTTAAACTATACATGAACACATCAAATATTAATGGCCCTCTACCGGCTATCCCGGATGGAGTTAAATCTGCGGGGACATTTCCAGCCTTGCTAGCTAATGCTAACGCCTGATTAAGGACCGATGTTACAATACTTGGGTCTTTAATTATAGCTATCCAAACCATCATCATAAAAAAGCGAACAATAATCATTCCGGCAAATTTACTAACATTGCTACCTTTCAGCATCTCCTGTCCTGTATCCAATGCTAATTCAATAGTTACTAGTATTATGTACAACGATACAGCAGCAGTGGAAAACGTATCCCAAAAACTATTAGTCTGTGCTTTGATAGTATTCAAAACGTCATCCATAAACCCTACACTTACATCTGCCTGTGCGGGTATATAAAACAACAAAAGCACCACAAATAATGGAAAAGATTTTAGCAAATAATTTCTTAAATTCATGGTCTAACATCCTTAGAAAAATTTTGGAATACTCCATTCCCCATTATTTCAGTGCTTTTTTCTTTCATATTTTGTTTGGCGGTCTGAGCTGTTTGCATTTGCATAGCTGAATTAAGTAAAACATTGGTTTGTTGAACTCCTGTGGCCAGCGAACCAATTAATCTAGCTTGAGTCGCTGCAGTTTGAGCTGGAGTCATTGCAGACATATTGGTGTTCATTATTGATTGCACATCTTGTGCAAGTGTCGAGATATTTCCGGATATTTTTCCTCCGTTAGCAAGTATGTTAGCTACATTTTTACAAAGATCACCATCGATGCTTTTTAAATTAGTTTTTAGTTGATCCCATTGACTTACTTGTTGAGGCGTACAATCAGAACAAACGTAATCATTCATGTAATTAGATAACGGTGCAAAAATATTAGAAAAAGATGAAAATTTTGAGACAATGTCGTTGGTTGAATTTATCATCTGATAATTGGTTTGAACCGTTTGGACGACATCCGCTAACTGTGATAGTTGTTGGGCGTTAGTCGCAATGCTTTTTGCGGCCATTGAAAGAAATGTTGGGTCAGTATTTGCTGCTACTGCGACCGCCAATTGGGCATTAGCTATCTGGACAGGTGCGGTCATGGTTATAATCCCAGATAAGAAGAAAATTATTTTTTTCATCATTTTAATCCTTAGACTATTTATATTTTTTTGAATATGGAATTAACTGTAAATCGGCTGTAATTTGAATATTAAATTCATATCCGGGTGGAATTGTTAATGTTGGTTGAACATTTACATTTTTATTCATGACACTAAGCCCAGTTTGCCCCATTTGCTGTCCCAATGATCCAGCCATGGTTTGCCCAACGCTTGGATTATTGTTGGTTGTTATCCCAATTCCGCCAGATTGGACATTGGCATTGGTATTATTTTGAGATAGCTGCATTCCACCAGTAATCAAACCAATAATAGCGCTAGAGCTATAAATTTGCCAATAATGATTATCTACGCCTTCAGGATTATAAAACCCTGCACCACCCTCTTGATCTGTCCCAGGCATTCCCCTTAACATATAACGTCTTCCATCCGGAAAAGTTACCCTTTTCCACGCCACTAAAATTCTCTTTTGTAAATAGGCAATCTTAGAGTCATAAATACCAACTAACCGTGAGGCTTTAGGCATAACTAGACACTTTCCCGTTTTGGTATCATAAATATTTTCTGCTACCTGTGCGGTTATTTGCCCAGGCATATCTGAATCTAGTTTCGAAATCATGATTGATGGAATAATATCGCCAGCAAACAATGAGCACTCCGATGGTTGTGGTAATACAGCGCCAGGATTAACCATATCTGCCTCATCACCACCGGTTGCGTTTTTTAGAAACGCTAATTTTTCATTCTGCTTATTTTGGTCATCATCACTATTAGATGAATTAGCTGTTAAACCTGAAGATTTACCATTGTTTGAAGTTGTTGTAGAACTATTATCCCCACCAGCATCTGGTATTGTATTTTGGCTCTTGTTTGATGAGGTTGTAGATTGGTCTGGAGTGGACTTATCTGGTCCATATACTCCACCCCCTAAAGTTATAGGTGCATTTTTAGCATCATAAATCCGTTTAGTTCTATCAACTTTCTGGTTTGTTATTTCTTGCGTTACAGGATCACTATTATTATTTGCGACCATGCCTTGGTTAGATCCAGCCATCGGAGGTTTCTGCTCCTGCGTGCCAGAATAATTTTGACCGGCAGCTTTATCCATCGGGTTATTTAACCCGGGAACCTGTTGTCTAGCCAACGGATCTGCACCGAGCATTGGATTTGAGTATTGAGGGGTATTTTTACTACTGCTAATGCTTCCTACTGCCTCGCTTGATTTACGCTTCATTTGATTAGATATTGAATTATCAGAGGTTACCGGTTGATCACTTGTGCTAATTGCCTGTTTTTGTTCATCAAGTTTTTGTTCATGTCCTTTTTTTGCACTTGATACCCAGAAAGCCATTGGAACGATTACTAATAGAAAAACGACTACACAAAGTATAATAATTCTTACGGTAGATACGCGTTCACCATTTGGTTCTTTTAATAATTGAAGCATTATTTATACCTATCCAAAAATCTTACGCCAAATAGAGACTTCTGCTTGTTTTTTGGTAATATAAACTTTCTTGGTGTTGTCATTGATACCTTTAAGTAATACCGCTTTATCAAACATTTTATCTACACGATAGATGTTGCCCGGTTGTGGCCAATAACGCAATGTTTTGTAGTCTTCATTGTCTCCGTCAGCAGGAATTTCTAACAGTACCGGGGAAGTTTGCATATTGTCAGGAAATTTAATAAAGACATGCGTACCATCATCGAAAATCGTTACTGGTTTCCAAGATACATCATCCCCACTAACTTCATAATTATTGATGTTTAAACTAGCTAAATCGGTTCCGTAAATGGTGTCAGATTCACCCATCCCGCTATATGAGTTATTATTTTGTAGGGCATCATTGCGCTGTGCTTGTTTTTGGTCTTCTTGTTGTTGAAAGACTTGGTCTGGATAATAAAACCCTATTGAGGGAACATCGTCGCTGCGCGTTGCCTGTAATACAATGTTATAGCTGCGTTTATTGGTAGCAATCAATAAATTAGCAGTACTTGCCGAATCTCCTGGCTTAATCCAAACGTGAGGGATTTTGTTTGTGCCGGTACCAACATATGCAAATCGTGGATTTTCATTACCTCCGTACATTTGCCAATTCCCAATATCAGAAATAGCCCAATTATTTAGAACTTCTCCAGCATCCAAGCGAATATCACAGTTCATGCCAATTCTACATGGAACAACTGGTTGATAGAATCCATAAGGATATTCAATTACGCCATCTGGTGTCGTAATTGGCTTAGGTCTATGCCCATAGCGCCATTGTCTAGACTGATTCATTACATCATCAGCGACTGTTCGAATTTTTGAACTGTAAATTATCTTAATACTATTATTATTTGGATTATATTGAACAGTTGCATATCCACCAGCTTGAGCATTGATACTATCAAGTAACTGAGTAATATTCCAGTTGGATGCAGTAATTGATATTGGAATATTTTGTTTTTTACCAGAGGCGGGATTGATTCTGACGCTGTAGTCTATATCCTGAATAGCTTGCAAAGCTCCAGTTATATCCCCGCTATAGTTATAATCAAAATTCATATTACCAATGTTGACATTGGGTTTTTTAGTGTTCCTATAAGTAATGTGCTTTTTTATAGGTTTTGGTGCTGGCAATAACGAATTTACTGTTGATTTTACTGCTTGAGCATTGTTTTGGTCATTCGTTGTAATAATTACAGTCGGATTGGCTTGTCCAGTTGTAGCACTCTCAATGCCAGCAGCATAACTTTCAGCGGTGGTAATTGATAATATAAGTATAAGTATTTTTTTCATTTGATAGTTCTCACTGTGAAAGTCTTGGGGTTATACTAAGGTTGACAATTGTTATTCCAAATGGATTGTTGTATCGTTGCTGTGCATCCTGATCTGTCTTTGGTAAGTCTTTAAGCTCAAGCAATGCACGCCAATATTTTGGCTGTTCCTGTGAGTTCTCGGGGTGTGTTTCAGTCCAATCCACTTGATAAGTATTTGAATCTTTCATCGGTTGAACATTTGTTACAACTACCGAAGTTTGTTGGGGATTGGGCTGTTGACTGGTTGTGTACCCCTGCATCTTAGTTAAAGCTGATTGGGCAGTCATTGAGGTAATAATGTCTATGTTATTGTTATTTACAGGTTCATCACTCCAGAATGAACGCAATGCAGTAATATATACTCTAAGAAAATAATCGGTAGCAGCTTGATCAACTTTTAATTTGTGCGGTATTCCAAGTGGGGTTATGGTACCGATTTTGTCCTGGGCAATTAAATATGGCTCAATATGCGAACGAGTTGCTGTATATACGTAGCCAATAGTTTCAATACCCACTATGGCCAAACAAACAAAAGCAACTTTACGCCAAAGACTTTCACGCGCCACAGCATACCCCATCCGCTCATCCCATTCTCGCCGAGCATCAAAATATGAAGTACTCATTTGATGATTCGATTTTCTGTCTTCTCCAAAAAACAGCTTGCCAGTTTCAGTCAAAAATAGCCGATTATTTTTTTTAACCAGTACCTGCATTTCTAGCAATTTATCAATGGTTTGGCTTTCATTGATTTCTCGTTGTTCTTTAATTTTATTATTTGCCATTTAGTTGCCTCGTTTAAATTTTTTGTTTGCTAGCGTTTTCCAAATTAATGCAAGGATAAACAGTCCGCAAATAACATAATTTATCCAAAACCAGATATTGCTGAATTTTGTATAATCTAATTGACATAAGATCCTCGGTACGTCGCTGTATGGTAACTTGCAACTGCTTTGCAATGAGTGCACAAAACACCAAAATATTATAGTTAGACTTGCGTTAACATAAATATATATTTTGAAGCACTTTACAAATTTAGATGTAGGCTTACCTGATTTAATAGCTGCCATCGTTAAACTCCACGTGATTACGGTTATATTGTTGATAAATAACCATCCAATACTTTGCCCACTTACGTAAATTTTCATTGTTGTATTTATTGGCAAGTTGCATTACCCAGTTATAAGCAAACAGTTTTTTGTCTGTTTGGTAGCATTCCTGTGCTTTCGCTGGATTATGAGCGTCAACAAAACATTTTGTAAAGTCACAGATGTCAAGCTCAAATAGTCGCTTACCATATGGTGACATGTAATAAAACTGTTTTCTGGCTTTCGAATTACTGATGATGCTAACCTGTTTTTCATTTAGTCCAAGTTTGGTATAAATTGTCCTACCCAGTGGAGTTGCCGCCTCACTATTTGGTAAAAATATTTTAGTTACACATTGAGTTAGTAAAACCTGTGCTAATGTACTCTCTGTTATATCAATCGGTTGTCCGGTTGCAAGAATTAAAGCCACATTGCTATTAGCTCCAGTCCGTAAAATATCTTCAAGATAGCTAGCAAATTTAGGGGTGGCTAATGCTTTCCAGCTATCCTTAATCATTATGTAAATTGGCAGCCGTTTGGGGAATAATTCAATTTTTAGCTTGTTGAAAATATAAACTAGTAATGGAACCAACGCTTCCGAACCATATTGAACATTGATATATTCAAGTTCAAAGCTAGCCATTGTTACTGATGTGAAATCATCTGTGACGTCGTCAGCATCAAATAATTTCCCAAATGGTCCTTTAACAGTAAAATGCCCCACTGCTTCAGCAATTAATCTTTGTTTAGGTGCCATAAGATTCACAAAATTAGATAACGTCCGTTGGGCGAGTGGCTTACTCTTTAGAATTGACAAAGTATCACCAATATTCTCATCTTCCGCACTTGACAATGTTTGAAAATTCGGAATCTTAATTTCACATAATAAACGGATAAATGTTCGAGCAAGCTGAAATTGTTGTTGTGTTTCTAAGTCTCGTAATGGCTGAAAAAAAACATCATTCTTAGGGTTCCCTATGTCATAGAATTTACCACCTACTCCATACGTTACGTTCATACTGGTTTTCTGGCTATCAAAGAAAAATACCTTTGCCATATCGTATTTAAATGCTTGCAAAGCAGCAAGGTTTAGTAATACATCGCCACCGGTTGGACCTATTACCAATGCATTTCCATTTCGTTCATAATGGAATGACCAGCTGAATGGTTGACCGCCAGATGTGACACACTGAATTAGTGGAGGATTGTTAATTCCTTGTTCTAGTAGTAATGGATTAGGGTTTTTATCCAAGCCTGGCCAAACCGAATCCAATGCAATTAAATCGGCAAGATAACGTGTACTTATTGCCGGCATCCGAACATTAAAATAATCTACGGCTGGTAAAGAACCAAGATATGCCATCGGTGCACCAACAGTCTCCTCATGTGCATGAAAAAATTTATCAGACAATACCTGATTAATTTGTTTAACTTTTTTTTCTAAAGATTCTAAATCTTCATCGAACACTACAATCACTGATGTACAAAATCCATGCTTTTCTTTTCCCAGCGCATTATCTAAAATCGCCTTTTTAACGCTCATAGCATGAACTTCAGCATCCATATTGCCAATACTTTCGGGATTATTTGCACTCAGTCCACCATCTTTAGATGCAATTGCTTGTGCAGCCAATTGCTTGGCTGTATTTCTTTTTCCGTACCAAGTCTTAAATCTCTGACGTAATAACCTATCACCATCTTCTGTTGACAAAATAATATATCTTGTCCGCCAACTGAATTCAAATCTTAATAAGGTTAGTGCATGTAATACTGCTGGTCTGGCATTTTCAGGAAAATCCACCAAGGTTAATACACGGCAATATTTATTGTTTACTTTCAATTTTAAATCGGTTATTACATCAGCAAAATTACCAAGAGCGTAGTCTAGATCAATTGCCGGATGGTATAGTTTTAGTCGTTTAAGCACACCAGTAATTGAACCAAACAAATAAGAGTACATATCATCGGAAGTCATCTGGTGTAAGCGTAATTTTGCTCCAATATCAGATTCAAGAATGCTTAAAGCATGTTTGAAAAACAAAAGATGCCTACTATAATTTGAGGTTGTCTCACGTTTACCAACAATAAATGTATCGGCAAAAGTAGCTTCTGCATCATTTGGTGGTAGATATGTTAAAAATATGAAATAATTAGTAGTGAAATGTAAATTGGATTGAGTATAACGCTCTCGTCTCTCGGTATCAGCAACAAAGGAAGTTGGTTCTGGAAATTTGCAGTCTTCTTCCAAAGGATAACGGTTTTCCTGCGACTTCACTACATCAATGTTAAACATCCAATTGCTCTCAAACTTCATTAAAGCACTATTAAAGTGCCTTTTGAGCAAATTTAACTCTTCGTCTGTTGATGAATCTAAATCCTCTCCGCGATATGTAAAAGCCGCAGTAAACGAACCAGATTTGTTTAATAGAACACCTTCATCAATAAATAGACCGTAGGGTGTGTAATCGGTGTACCCTTTAGCTCTTTTACGAAAAGTTGATAATTTAAACATCAGTACTCTCTTTTTTAGTAAACAAATTTTTTATCTTAGTCGGACGTTTATCTGTAGCCGGAAATATCCAGTAATAAACTCTCCAATACCAAGGAATGCCGCTCACTACCTTAAATTTCTTTGGGTCAAATGTAAAAATAATATTTGAATACGGACCTGGATATAATGAGCGAGATAAAAAATATCGTTTAAAAAACAATGATTGCGCATACACCGGTAATGCGTCCGGGTCTTTTTTAGCCAGCCAGACTAATCCCCAGCGACCAAATATTAGTAGTGCAGCTCCAAAGCCGTATCCAAACCATCCTCTTACTCCAAGTATCAGAAAAAATGAAACACCGAGCAAGATTTTCATAAGAAATTTATCGCCACCCCACATTAAATTATTGGACTTAATTAAGGCTTTGTATGACCTACTGGTATCTAACGCCATTTAAATGACTGCTCCGGTAATAAGGCTAACCCACGCCACTACATTAAGGAGGACAATCATACCGATAAGAACCCCACTCAAAAATTTCATTCCAGCCATGTGTCCTCCAAACTTCCAGATTGCGGCTCCGGCAACTAATCCAGCACAGGAAGCAAGAAATGCCCACGGTCCACACATTGTATCAATTGCCATTTGCACAAATTTCTGTACACCCGGGAATCCTGCCGTAATTGAGGAGGCAAATACAAAATTTGGGAAAGTGATTAATATAAAAATCTTTAATCTATTTATAAACTTCATCGCTTTGTTTTCCTTACAGATATACATAATTGGTGATTAATACAGACTCTATTTTATTTAACAAGACAAATTTTTATAACTATACATTTGTATAGGTATAAACAATCAATGTTTCTGACATTAGTTTATTGCAATGAAAAAATTATTAAAAGTATACATTTGTGCCCCTCTTTGAATATTTTGAATTTGCTTATGTTTATGCAAATTATTTGGTAGAATTGTGGGTGGTGGGTAATAAATATCTGAGAGGAATTAATAATGAACAAAAAAGAACTAATACAGGCAATCGGTGAAAAATCTAGCTTAACTCAAAAAGATGTGACTAATATTGTTGAGTGTTTTATGGAAACTGTGGTTGAGCAATTAGCTAAACATGAAAATGTCAAGTTGACTGGATTTGGCAGTTTTGAGGTAGCTACTCGTGCCGCAAGAATGGGGCGAAATCCTAAAACTGGAGAAATTATTGAAATTCCTGCAAGCATAGCTCCGAAATTTAAGCCAGGAAAAGTACTAAAAGACGCTGTTTTAGTGAAGAAGTAATGATAGGCGGCTCAAGGATGAGCCGCTGGTTTATTTTTGTAGAGACTGTTTGTCAAACACACATTGTGGCACTTTTAAAAGCTGTTCACGTGCTGGGGCTACCCATATAATTTTATTATTTTCTAATTTTAATGGGGCTTTGCCATGGTATCCCATATCGACAAGTAGCGTATCGCCATCCCGCGTAGCTGTATAACTACCCATAATGGTTTCCACCCGACTTTCATCTGATATCGGATGATCATTAACAGATGTTATTTTAACGGTGTAATTGTCGCCACCATTGTTTTTACTAATATCAAATAAATAATTACACGCTTCAGTCACAAGATTTTTCTTAACTAGGCTATTGTAATGTGATTCAACTATACTGGCTTCACCTTTCCATATTCCGGCGAAAGTATCAGGCTCTTTCTCTCCACAGGCAATTAACAATGAGCCAGAAGCAAGAAATAATAGCGTCATTAATAAATTTTTTCTATCATTTAATCTCATTTTAGTCCCTCTTGAAAAATATACAAAAGAAAATTGTAACATGTATAACAAAAATTTTGCATTATGCATCGCAATAACTTATGGTATTAAAATTCAATTTCAAAATCTTTACCTTTAGTTTTCTCAACTTGGATTGATTTTATTTCTTTGTTTTCTGGTTTGATTTCAACAGATTTATTTTTCGGAAATTGCTCTAAGGCTAGGCTGTGATTTTTAGCTACTGTTTTTATTTTTTGCTCATTGGCTTCATTAATTAGCTCATTTCGTCGTTCAACAATAGATGGAATCGTGGCTTGGGGGGTGATATTATCCAACGGCAAGTTATTTTCCTGATATTTTCGGGCTAACAACATGTGCGTAGCACTAAATTCCGGGGATTTATACGGCGTAATATCAAAACCTTGTTGTAGTGATTTCGTTAGTTCTACTATTTGCGCTGAATTATATTTGTCTATTTCAATAAATTCTTGGAGATTAATACTTTTTGACTCTATTTGCTCAACTTCGACTGGTACATAGCCTTTCGGAAGCATATCAGCCTTAATATGCTCTTTGATACTACTTGGTATCCAGTTTTCTGTGTAGTTCGGTTCTTCCTGTAGTGTCTTGATTATATTCTGACAATGTTCAATGTCAGCCTCTAGGGCATTAAGTCGCTCCTGCTGCGCAAACGGTTTATTTTGCGATTCGTTAAAGCGGTCTAAATCCTTATGCGCCATTTCCTGCTGAGTAATTATCTCTTGTTTAAGTACTGGCAACTGTTGCGCTAGAATTGAGTCGATTTTTTTGAATAACACACGTGGTGAGAAATTCTCCATCTCACTATATGAGTATTTAAGGCTTCTATCTCGAAGCAAACCTTCCTGTCCAATCTCAAGGGCAAATTCCTTGGCATCCGGTTGGAAACTAATGCGAATACCACGGTACTCTGTAAATGTGTAACGTCTATCTGATGAATATCTATAATCAGACCTCAATTGCTTTTTCAGTCGGTTATTTTCTACATCGGTTATTCCGGCTGTAGATGGGTTAGTATCACGCATAGTTTCAAATTGCGAGATATTGTTTAAGCGAAATTCTGCTTTTGAGTTAATAGATTCGTGGGTATTCTCATTAACAAACCGTTCGGCAACCCGTTTTGAATTTTCATGAGAACGTTTGGCGCGTTTAATATCGCTCAGCTCTTGGTCGAGCATTACATAATATAGCGCGTAAGGATTGCCGGTAGCACTAGCTTTCAATTCAGCGGCATTCATGGTCTGCATACCGACATCAGCGATTTTACGGACTTTAGAATCCATCGAAGAGCTAAATTGCTGTGCAATTTTAGCTTTATTCTCGATGATCTGCCAGCTCCTGGCGTCGTAAGTGCCCTCAGTAATATAACGGTAGATTTTTACTTGTTCATTGGTATTACCCTGTCGGATAATTCGTCCTTCACGTTGAATTAAGTCACTTGGTCGCCATGGCACATCTAGGTGATGGAGTGCGGTTAATCTCTTTTGCATATTGGTACCAGCCCCTAATTTTGAAGTACTACCTAAGACTATGCGTACCTTGCCAGAATTAACTTGGTCGTATAATTGCTGTTTTTGTTTATCGGTACTATAGTCATGGATAAAGGCAATTTCCTTTAGCGGTACACCTTTTGCAAGAAGTTTTGATCTGATATCTTCATAAATAATAAATCTGGAGTCACCTTGAGCTAAAGTATCAATCTCGCTGACAATAGTATCTTCTTTGTCAATCTCGGTTTCTGATTTTTCAATACTTTTAGCCAGCTTCTCAACATTGGTTTTTTCTTTCGGAGTGCTGGAGTCGCAAAATATTACCTGAGTACCTAGATTATTTTCAGTGTCTTTATAGGTGTTAAAGACATTTTCCACCAGCTTATTAACCTTGCTATCCTCAAAATCAGCATAGGCGCTATCGATAATGCGCGGATCCAATGCAGAGTTTTTGGCAAAACTGGTGAGCTTCAACATATTATCTTCACTGGGGTCGCAACCAGCTTGAATATTATTTACCCGCTTAATTATCTCGGTAAAATGGATTTTTTGGACTTCTGAAGGACGTTCGACTGATTTGCCATAAATCGGATTTGGAATTTTAATGTGTCCGACGTTCTTTAAATCTTCATTAGTAAACACATCCGCAAAGCTGCGATACATCATCGCTAATTCCGGACAGTTCTTGAATGAGGACAACCGTTCTTTCATCTGGTAGCCTTGGCCACTCGCTGAAATTTCCCAGTTTTTGGTGATTTCGCCGAAAGTATCAACCCATGCATCAAATGAGGCAATACCTTTTTGCTCCAGAGTGTAATTATCCAGATAACGCTGCATTACGTAGATTTCACAAATTGAATTGGAGAATGGTGTGCCGGTTGCCAAGAACGTACCGCGACCGTACCTCTCTTGGATATAGTGCATTTTTAACAGTAGGTCAGTGGCACGTTGGCTGCCTTTAGGGTCGTTCAATCCGGCAATCTGTTTTACACTGGTATAGGCTAGATTCTTAAATAAATGGGCTTCATCAACAGCAATTGCGTCGATGCCCAGTTCATCCATGGTAATCGCGCCAGAGTTTTGTTTGCTACGTTCAATTTGCAGCTCTAGTCGGCTTTCTAATCCTTTTATTGCCCGTTGGAGTTGTTTAACGCTAAGTCCTCTAGGATCACTTGAAACTGCAGCCTCAAGCTCTTCTATCTGGTTGCGGATAAAATCTTCATAGACGCCAGGCTCCAGTCCAATGTGTTTAAAGTGACTGTGCCCCATCACAATCAGGTCATAGTCATTGGTCATAACTTGGGATAAAAATTCCTTGCGATTTTTACTAGCCATGTTATCTACGGTAGCCAGACAGATATTGCTACCCGGATAATCTTCGGCAATTTCTTTACCCCACTGCGCGATTAAATGATTTGGTACTACAACTATTGGTTTATTCCACAAACCCAGTTGTTTGCCCTCAAGCAATGTTGCAACCATCACCCGGGTTTTACCGGCTCCGACAACGTGGTCGTATAACGCCCGCCCCTCCATTAAAGATCTGACGACGGCATTCTTTTGGTGTGGATAAAGTGGTCGATTGGATTTATCACTGGAAAATCTATATAAGCTGCCGTCATAAACCGGTAAGACGCTATTGTTGAATATCTGGTTGTAGATTGATTCAATTGTACGTTGTTGTTCTAATGGGATTGTAGATCTCCATTCATCGAAGAGCTGATGAATAGCTTGTTGACAGTCCTGAATTTTTTTCGTCTCTTCGGCATTTAAAACTCTTCGTTCACGCCCGTCTTCAATTACAGTATCGTAGATAGTTATGCTTTTGCCAGCAATGGTATTTTCCAGCACGGTATGAAATTCACATCGATTGGTAGCATAGGTTTGCCGGATATAACCGGAGGCGCTCCATTTTGGGCAATCTACTGACCATTGCCCTAGGGTTTTGTTATACTCAGCTTTAACTTTAATATCAAAATTTTCTTTTGCAAAGTCTACAATTACTTGAGCTGGTATCCATGGCGATGATAGCGACATACTGATTTGTTCGAACGGTATCAATTCCGGTTGAATGGCAGTTAATGCCTGAATGTTACTCTCTAGCCCAGCCTGTTTTGCAAATTCCAGCTTTTGCACCACGTTCCCGGATAGGTATTTGGCTGCTAAATCATAATACTCGGTTGCTGGATTGTAAAATATCTTTTGTTCCGCGACTAATGGCTCAATAACATCATTCACACCGCAGCCTAATTTTTCAGCCATCAATTCAGTATCTACACGCCCGGTAGTATTAATTGAATACATAAGCGCTTCATCAGGTGTATTAATATCCCAGACTAGCGGATGAAACACCCGTTCTTTCAATATCCGGTTTTTTTCAGCTTCAGTTACCTTACCTCTTGATTGTTGAATAACATCTTCCAATGAACAGATATGTTCAATATTATTCTTTTCGAGAATGGTTTTATTAGCTTTGTTATTTAGATAACCGTACTGTTCAACTACTTGGTCATATTTACTATTGAGAAGCTCCCGTTTTTGCTCAATTTCTACGTCTGACAGCTCTGACGATTTCTCAGCGGCAGTCAAATCAATCAAAAGCTCTTTTAACTCTTTAAATGCGGCAACTCGTGGTTCGTTTAAATTTTCCTTAATACCAAATTTCTGTGAGATTTCCGGCAAGTATGAATAATCTACCAGCGTTTGAAACGTTATGTCAATATTGGCGTTAATCTGTTCATATATTTCTGCCGGAGTTTCCCCCGCAAATACAGGATTAACTACTATTTCACCGTAGCGATTTGTTCCGGCTGCCAATGTCCCAAAAACTGCATCCGGATTATCTAAAAAATAGTTGTTAATCGTCATTTCATTTGATACTTGGCTATCAAAATATTCTGACGGTACTATAGTGCTACTATTAACCCAGTCTTTATTTAGTGACGCTCCTTTTTGGAAGAATAAAATGTCAACGACCACCTCGGTATCCGGGAACATTCCGGATGGCAGCCGGTACGCGGCTAGCAAATTAGCTTTTTCTGCAATATATTCGCGGGCGCTTGAATTTTTAGCATCCATGAAATATTTGCTGACCACGAAAGCACCAACACCACCATCGCGGAGTGCATCGATTGACTTCATCATGAAGTAATTATGGATTGAAGCCGTACCAATCTGCGCATCACTGACTTTAAAATCGCCAAACGGTGGATTGGCAATCACTACATCAAAGACATTGTTGAGAATTTGAGATTTTTCAAATCCAACATTTTTAACCGCCTCTTTACCAAAAATAGCCGTGCTGATTTTAGCGGTTATTGGATCTAGTTCAATTAATGTTGGATCCAGTTTATCAAGATTATATAGCATCCGGCCAGTACCGGCGGCTGGATCCAATATGCTGATTTTTCGGGCATCATTTTTGAATGCGCCGAGCTTGGTTAACCCGTTTTGCAAAGTTTGAACCGCCTCCATTGGTGTGTACATGGCTGTTAATGTGGTGCTCTGCGCTTGCCGATATTCGGACTCATTTAATAGTTGCTTAAGTTCCGCCCTGGCTTCGGCATATTGTCCGGTTGGATGGTTGCGCTCATCAAAAACATCTGACAAACCACCCCAGCCATGATAGCGGAGTAATAATTGCTTTTCATCGTCTGTGATAACACTAGTTTTTGCGTAATTATTAGCTATTTTGATGGCGGTTAAATTATCGTTAATCCACTGTGGTGCTGAGAAATTAGCATCGTTGATATCCGTTTCCGGAATTATTGGTTGATATGCGGCGGTTACCGCCGCTATCTCTTCTAATTCAGCAGTTGGTGCTGCTGCTAGGTCATCGATTACAATTTCAACAATCTGACTATGTCTGGCTACCTGATTTTCTTCTTCAGTATCGAAGGCAAAATCAAAACTTAATTGATCCGGATTAACAAATTTACGCGCCATTTAACTATTCCCCTGCCGTCCCAAATAATTTACTGTTATCTTGCTTACCATAGTAAAATGTTCGTGGTGTGTATTCACCAAATACAGTATTAAACGGTAGTGGGTAGTTGTATTCCCGGAGTGCTTCATACTTGTTAAATCCATCACATAATGCAAACCATGCATCCATGCCAGTGGCAGTATTTCCGCTATATTGCTGCGGGTTGGCTTCCCGCATTTCATTAATCTGTTTACTGTATGCCATCCGCGCTGACTCAATAATTTCCTGCTCTTTTCTTACCTGTTCCCAAGCCTTTTTGATGACAAAAAGTGAACCTTCGTTATTCTCGGCATATTCACCGCCATCGTAGCGAATATTGAACTCATGCCACAATCTGTCCTCGCCGACTTCAATTTTCCAGTCAAGGAATTTCTGGCATAACAGCAGCATTGGGTCGTCTATCAGGAAATCATCAAATTCTGACTTATCTAACAAGCAAAGAAAATCATTTACTTCTTTGAATCGCTGACTGCCAAACTCAATCTCAAACTGGCGATAGGGAGAATCCGGCTCGGTGAGGCTATTTGCTTCCTGTTTTGTTAAAAGCTCTTGGTGAGCTTTCTGAAAGTTTGATTTTCTGGCTTCTGCAGCACGTTGGCATTTTTCGGCAAATTCTTGTTTATTCATTTTTTGTTACTCCTAAAACTAAACGTTGATAGTTATTTGTTGCGATCAATCTCTTAATTTACATCGGTTATGTATTTTTCAAAATCAGCTCTGACTTTTTGCAGTAATCTAACATCCCAACCAGGTTCATATTTAAACTCTTCAGATTGATTATTACCAAAATTCCAGAATTCACAATGACTGTAATTAAAGTATATGGATAAATAATTTTTCAATGACTTATATTGATATTCAAAGTATCTAAAATCATCATTAGTAAACTTGAGCCTTATTAGCTCATCATAGACTCTGCCGCGCTCAACCAGCAGTTGTAAATCACTTCGTTTTAGCTGGTTTTCTACCATTGGAGTGGTGTCGTTAGCTGAATTAGTTTTGGTAAGATTGAGAATGGTTCTATTGGTTTTAAAAAGACTTGTAAACCTCCTCCAATAACTAAACTTATGAAGAGTCGCATTATTTATTATTTCATTGACAGCTATAAATAACTCATCCTTCCAGTTTGCTGATTTGAAAGTAATGAATTTACGGCTCCTTCTTATGTCATCTTTAATATCTATACCCTCAAATACATTAAAATTAACAGTGCAGAATTTACGCTCTTTCCCGTCGCTAATTATGTAAGAAAGACCATCAAAAAAGAAACATTTATCAAATCCTATCTTAATCAGCTCATCCATAACTTCACTAATTTCCAACATTAATTTTTCATATTTCATTTTTACGTTATTCCTTTTAAACCATTCAAAAATACCGTAACCACTACTTGGTTATAAAATATTAAGAATCTAAACTTTATTTGGTTACTATTCTAGGCGTAATCAAAAAAATAATATTTGCATCCCTTGAACCATCAGGATCTGCGACCTTACTTTCACCGAAATAAGTTGACAATACATTATCATAATTTATTTTACAATTATCAATTACTAATGTTTCCCCTAATTTAACTGTTTGAGTAGGTTGGAGATCACAGCTACGTGTATTTGGTTGATCAATTACGGCTGATCCGCTATTAAATTTTGACATCTGCTTTAACTCTACAACGTTAATTTTTCCTTTGAGTAAAATTTTATTACTATCAATGGGCATCGCTTGGAATGCAATACTATAGCCAGGGGTAACCACTCCAGAATTAATAACACCATTAGTAACTGATTTTACATATCGAATTTCAAGGGACTTTCCAATCATAGATAAATCATTATTATGAGAAATTAAAAGATCAGCATCTGATAATATATTAAATTGATAACCTAATTTAGCGAAATCTATATTACTTTCTGTTTTATTAAAAATAAAATTAGGGCTGTATTCTACTTTACCAGTAATTTTTGTCCAATCGAGTTTTTTATTATCATTTTTCACCAGTATAGTCTGTGTGTTTAAGACAATTTGTTGTTTTGGTGTAGTAGCAGGAATAACTAATTGACTTTCTTGCATTGCAAATACATTGGTCGCTATTGCGGCAATAATGAATAGTTTTTTCATGATTAAGCTCTTTCCTTAAATATTAATAATTCTTCAGTAAAACTCACTCTAAATCAAATGATTCAGTTATTCGCTTTCATTTTCTAACGGCAACCAACGGTTGCACTTAATATAAACTATTTCATCAGAAGTAGTGTCTGGGTCTGTTCGACTTAGGATATATTCATCATAATTATCATCAATCCTAAAAGTGTGAGTGGTTTTATTATAAGTGTACGGAACTCCAGCGGGTCTATCAAAATCAGGATCATTTACAAATAAACTTGGCTCAAAATTTGCATATTCCGGTAATTGGATGTACAATTTTTTCTCACTGGCAGATTGATAAAATTTAACGGGCTTCCATTCTACATTATCGCCACTAATTGAATATGTCTTGCACTGTTGATATTTAACTACCGGTACAGATGAGCATGATGTCAACACCAATCCAACCAAGAGTGTCATAATAATTTTATTCATTTGGAAATCCTTTTAAAATAGTTATTTATTGTTGAGTTAAAATCATTTTACTTGAACATGTTATATATTTTATCGTTGCTGATCCACCGGATGATACTGAGTAAGCGTCGAAATATCCATTAGCATCGAAATTTCCATTTTTTTGTTTGTTGCAAAGACAACTGTAATTATTTACTTTACCCCAAACAATTTTACCTACGTCCATACCTAAAGCGCTACATCTACTACTACAAGAGGTTAAGTCTGTAGGTGTTCCGGTTACCTGATATCCGACATTAATATTGAATGTTTGACCATTTACATTAATAGGGGAACTTAAAAATTGACCTGACACTCCAGAACTAACTGATTGTGATTGTGGTGATCCACTATTACAATCCCATTCAAATATTTGTTTCATTGGACACGATCTATAATTAATAATAGCCGTACCTGCATTATTTTGGGCATCGATAGCAATTGGAGCAATTCCGGGGCAAGTAAATGAAGAACCCATGTAGCCTGTATTGGTATATTTAATGGTATTACTCTTAATCGGCGTGTAACAATAATCCGTGCCAGACTGCGCACGACATACCGGTGGATTATAACTACATACTAAAGTACTTGACTGCATTCCACTGGTTGCATTAGTTTGAGAACTAATGCTTCCAAGTTGAGAAGAGGTGCAAGCCGTACCAGGATTATTTTTAACTATAGGTTGTACTGAATTCGCCGTTATTGCAGCATTGCTAATTGTTGTTGTTGGATCATTAACATTATTTTGTGCCAAGTATATATTGTTTGCATGGTTGAAAAATAACTTAGCTGACGATTGATTTCCAGCTTTTGTTAACGTTAAATCAGTAAAAGCCGTATTGGTATTAAAAGACTCACCCAAATTGCTCTGATAATCCTTTGGACGATGAAGGCTAACATCCGGACTAATAGCATCATTAAATGCATTCATCATCCCGATGTTTACTGCTAGCGCTCCATTTTGAATAGTATTACCACAATTACTGATTGGGTATGAGGTAAAATTGTTATATTTCCACGCCCCTAACGCGCCGATAATACTATTTTGAGATTTCGAATAGTATCCAGAAACACCTCCCAGCCATGACATTGAGCGCGTGAATATAAACGATTCTACAGCTCGACCATCAACGTAAACTAGTATTGGGTATAAAATCTTACTAGGTTGTTGAGTAATAATAAGACATGGCTTTTGATTATACATGTTATTAGTACTAAATCCAGTGGGTACATATCCCTGCGTAACAAGATCATTCCAACTAACAACAATTGAAGAACCGGGAGTCATGTTAGCAAGAATTGTTGCTTTATTTTTAGTGAGGTACGTGAGGAATACATTACTATACGCAGTTGTTTGGTTTGCATAAGCTTTTGCCATGTTAAGCTTGGTTCGATAGGTTATCCACTGAATGAATATTGCCAATATTGCCGTTGCGATTGCCGTCATTATCAGCAATTCAATCATCGTAAAACCGCTTCTTCTGCGCATAGTAAATCTTTCTAATTATTTGGTGAGTATGGGTAGTAATACAATCCGCCAATCCCATCATTAGTAAATAGTACACGATTATTTTTGGTATACAGTGTATTATTTCCAACTAATCTTCTTGCATCAGACCAGTCTATAGTACAGTCGTTACCATTTACGCCGAAGTAATAATTCGAGTAGCCACTATCTCTATAACCAGCGTAGACTTTATTACCTATGACTAGCACTGTACCGAATGCTTCAGTTATCCAAGATGGGGTATTTGTACCTAAAACTTTTTTAGAATAGGCATTAGATTTCATGTAACAATAATAATATTTCCCTCCTGAAGCCACAATAATATTGCCTTCACGGGTTACTGCAAAATTGCCGCTCTCAGTAATAGCGGAAATATCTGGGATTGCAGATTCATTAGGGTTAAATGTTGCAATTTTGGTCCCAGAATATGAACCATAACCCCATAGTCCCAAATTAACAGCATAATTCTCACCATCCAATCCGACAAACATATCGTTATATCCATTAGAAACCTGTGGAGAATACATGCCATATTGGATTTTATTGGTGAAATTTACTAACCAAGTATTTACATTCCACTGGCTACCGATAAGATCTCCATTATTTGCAATTCCTACAAAATTATCACCCTCACTAACAGGATAAGGGTAAGGTATTGCAGTCTCAGGAGTAGTGTTAAATGCAGCGGTGTGATTTACATCATCATAAGTAATAGAATATTTACCAACATTACCACTACCATCTAAAATATTGCGATAAACATAATTTGAGCTATTATCCGGGATTAATCTTGCACCAGGATTAACTGTGCCAATTTGACCGAGATTCTGGGTAATACCAACCAAAAGAGTTAAATTAAATGTACCCTTTCCTTTTTGTGATGGGTTATTTTGATTGTAGTAGAGATATACAGGAGGTCGTGAACCATCTGGTTCTGGAAGTCCCGTAGGAACAAAAAGCAGTGATTCTGAGTTTGTAAAGTTCCAGCCACTGTTTGCTCTAAAACTTTGTATGCAATAATCACCAGAGTTAAGCGTCACCGTTTGACCAACATTAGCACAACGATTAGGTAAATTCAATTCTGCGGTTATTTGTTCAAGAGATGGGCATTCCGCAGGTGTGCTAACACCGCATCCGGAATTATCAAAATTAACATCCGTACGCAACACAATCGGGAATGATTCAGTGTTCGTATATACTATATTTACAATTGGTGAGATTGCAAAGTCACGCATGTCAATGGTATTATTGGTTACAGGATTGCTTTCCTGCATGATGGTAACCGTTAGAGAATTTAATGGCGTAGGTGTCGGGCTTGGTTCAGGGCTTGGATTATTACCAGAAGAGCCACCACCATTGCACGCAACTATTAATATAGCTGCGGTTGCGATTGATAATTGTTTTAGCATTTTCATATCTCCGTAAATCTTATAAACGGTATGGAATAACTACATTGGCAAACTTATTTAACAGGTTTTCATCTCTGGTAAATAGTTGAATATCTTGCTCAATACTACTAGCTACTATTAACGCATCTGGTAACTTAAAACGATATTCTTTCCTCAGTTTAACTGTTTGATCTCCAATTTTTACATTTGGTATAATTATGTGAAATTTATTTAAGAATCCTTTAATAACATATTCATCTTGTAAAGTTTTTGCTCCAGCCAAGACTTCAATATAGGTAATTAAACTAATATAACGCTCTTGGTATTGACTGAGTACATCACGCGAAGCATCCACTTGATTTAAATAGTCCATTAAAATATTTGAGTCAAACATTGCTTTCATTGGTTGCGCTCCCACTCTTCACGGATTTGACGTTGATATTCTAAGCCATCAACTTCCATTTCTGTGCCTTTGAGAATCCCAAAGAATTCTTGGAGATCATCCTTCTGACTTTCAATGCTTTTTGCTCTAAATAATAAATCAAGTGCCTCTTTAATTAACTGGGTTTTAGTCTTTTTTTCCTTAAACTCTAGTTGCTCTAAGCCTTCAGTACGAAAATCATCTAATACAATATTAATTCTGCTCATAATAGTATCCTCCTTTAAGAATACTATATTATAACACAAGTTAACTTTGCATGTGTACGTATTTGCGTATTTACTTATTTAATCGCTACACACCATTTAAAATGTTGTATTAATTCACACCAATAAATAGTAATTATGGACTATAATCAATTACAGGAGTTACAGTTGTGCATGTAATTGACTGCACTATCCCAGGCGCAACGCTAGAATGCCCACTGTAATTACAATCATAACCATTCGAATTCTGCCCCCAAGTAGTTACCGCACTCAATCCTGTTGCCACTGAAAACTGACCATACGACTTAATTCCTGTTTTATTATAAACTGTTTGTGGGTTATTCCATGAACACTCATTCCGGTTTACATACTGCCAATTAGTACAAACACCTAGAACACTACTCCAGCATTCCCATTTTCCACCCACAAAATTTGGCGGCGGATTCCCCTGCGTTACAACTGGCGGTACTGTCATATCAACGTAACCAAATGGACAGCTAACTGATGAAAGGTTTGGTTTATATGTAACGGCAATATCACTTACAGGCAAATAGCAGTATTCAGCTAATGGTTGACCATATGGATCAGTACCCTGACAAAATAATGGATTGTGCGTGCATTGAAGTTGGCTCTGAATGATAACATTTGTATCTCTCTGGCGAGCCATACTTCCAACCTCATTAGATTTACAATATTTAAATGTAAAATAAGACTCTGTAGGCTGTACTGTATTTGCAGCTAAGGCTGCATTATGAAATTCTACTATTCGCGTCTGTGCGCTGGTTGATTGCCCTGTGCTTTGTAAGAACACCCCACTATTATCATTTCCATTTAAGAATAGTTTTTTTGATGGGGCATTAGGATTAGTTGGGTCAATCGGATTTAAACTTAAGTCCGTAGTCGCTGTATTGGTATTATTTTGGTCACCTAAGTTTGGATTTAAGGGGTCTTTAAAACGATGGAGACTCGTATCTGGCGCTAATCCGCCACTGTATTCCGACATCATAGCAAGGTTCATTACAATACTATTATTTTGTAGTGTAGCACCGCAACCAGATTGAATTTGTTGGATAGATGAGGTACTATCCGGAAGAAACCATCCACCATGATTACCAAAAACTCCAGCACCAGACTGTCGCACATCTTTATCATTGGGGTCTTTGGTATAAATACCAGCTGCTCCACCGATTTGGTTGGATGCACTGGTCGCATCCATTACAGCAAAAGATTTTGCTTTAGCATTTCCGCCAACATAAAACATTATAGGTTGTAATTGTCTTGTGACAAAATTATATGTGACAGCCGCACACGGTGTTTGCCCCAGCCTATTGGTATTTCCAATAGTACCGGTTGGAACATATCCTGCGGTTACAAGAGTAGACCATGGTAAATAAACTGTATTTGTTTGCGCTTGCGCAACAATCGCACTGTAATTGTTAATAACGAACCTAGCATATGTTTTACTATATGTCACTGTTTGATCTGCCAATGACTGAGCTTTTATAGCTGAGTTATTCCTATTCATCATTGGTAAAATCATTGCAGACAGTGCAGCAACCACAGTTGCACCAATTACTAGCTCTAATATAGTATAACCTGACTGTTTTTTTACTATCTTCATCTATTATGTTCCTAGTAATAGTTATCTGGTACCATAAGGACATATTTATTAATGCCTTGAATGTTGTTACAAACATAGTTGAATGATTGCTGTAATGAACCATCAAGCTTTTGTAGATTCGAATTTAATGAGCAGTTGGTGTTAATCCCAGTATAAACTGATTGATAATTATTCTGATTATCAACAGCTTTGTTATTTACTTTTTGGATTAATGAACGAAGAACATCCTCTGAGAATGAGTTACTGGTTATCCCTCTGTAATTTTGTTTATTAAAACTTAGTATTAACCATTTGTTTTGATATTGGTCAATAGCAAATAACATGCTATAACTTAGTTGACTACTGAATCCTTGAGGTAAATAACCTGTTAAATTAGCAGCCGGTATAAGTGTTGCCGCTGCTAATTTGCTATCAATGGTATAAGCCGTGCCGGCCATTGCTAAAATTTGCAGATTGTCTGCCACCTCAGACGCAACTGTGCTGTTTTTATTTGTGTAATGTAGTGGTTCATTATTGAAGCTGCTTCCAGCCAGTATTGCCAGCATCAATGTGGCAATACCGCCAAACCAAATAATCCCCATTAATTAACCTGCGTGAAATGCCATGACGACATTTCCAGAACCATTGCCACATTGGGTTGCTATAGTGCTTTTTGCTGGCCAGTCACTACCGGTTGTCCATAAGTTAGATCCACCAACGTCAATTGCATTAAATCCTGAGCCCCCCATCGCAGCCAAAGATTTCATACAGGTATCACTTGGCACTTTGGCAAATGACAACGTAAAGCCTCCAGTATTCGCATCAGCAGCCAATGTAACTGCACCGCTAAATATTTTTACCGTGCCCGCGCTTGAGTCAATAGTCATTGTATCCGGGAAAACTTTTTCCTGAATCAGGGGCTTCATGTCTGATGCAATATTGGTATAACCAGTTTGCGATTTTTGGTATGATTGAATGACATTGTTGGTTATCTGATTAACGATGTTACCAAAATTATTACTATTTTGTTGAGATTGATACATCCGATAACCAGCATATGTTATCGCCGCCACTACGCCAACAACTGCAACTCCAATCAAAATTTCAGGGATGGTATAACCAGACTGTTTATTTTTTTTACGCATAATAATTTCCTTATAAAATTAACGAGAAGAAGAATAATTTTGTTGAGAATTTGACAAATCGCTTGTAATTGAAAAATTAATCCCGATTATCATTAGTACAACAAATCCAATTACTGCAAGTCCAAACGTGCGAATTACTGCCGATTGCTTATTAATTTTTTCAATTCCGCGCTCAGCAAATTCTTTAGCCAGTGAATCTATCTTATCTGAAAAATCCGGTGTTTGGGCATAAACCCCGATTCGATCTACCATATCCGGGTCTGGAAAGTCTAACTTAGTTTTTGTTAATGCTGTGCCAATATTTGATCCCCTTTTTAAATAGTAAATAGTGCTACTAATTCTGTGTCGTAAATATGGTTTTGCAAACTTCATTAACTGAGTTAATGCAGCGTCCAATTTAATACCGGAATGGGTTAAACTCCCAACGGCTATTAACCAGCTGCACCCCTCTTTTAAGCGATACATATTGTATGGTGGAAATTTCTCGAGTTTTGTTCTCCATTTTCCTTTCCAATTCGGCAATGATAATGCAATTAGTAAAATCATTCCAACAATAAAAATTATTGTTGCCGGAACCCAGTAAATTACAGTATGGTTTAAAGAAATAGCAAAATTAGTCATCTTTGAATACTCCGCGCCTTCAGGCAGGCTGAGCAATAAATCCGGTAATATTTTAACAATATAAAGTAAAAACATAATATATGATACAAGAAACAAGATTGCCGGATAAATCTGCGCCCCGTAAAACCCTTGGTTCATTTTACGGGTAACGATTGCAACATCGATTGCAGATTGAAAGGAATTCCTAATATGAGCTGCACCAGCATTTAGAACCATCCTTTCAGCCATAGGCGCAATCCCTTCAAACATGTCTCCCAGTTTGCCGCGTCCACTCCCAAGACGTCTTAACATGACTCCATATACCTTATACAAGGCAGATTTTGAACCCTTGCGTATTTTTTCTGTCTCCTGCATTTTGATTAAGGCTTGTTTAAGTCCTATACCCGCGGACATATAACTGTTCAACATATCATAAATTTTTAATCTAGTATCTACACCTAATTGCAGTCTATCCACAAAGTTTAATGAAGATTTTTTTCTCATGCGATTGCCTCTAATTGTTGCAGATTCTCAATAAACAGCTCTTCTAATTCTGCCTCAACATCTTTAGGGTCACAAGACCCCGCTTTAATTTTTTCTAGACCATGTTCCATTAATGTTTGACCATGCAATTCCTTGCGCCAATATAAATAAGCCTCATCCATTTTACCCTGCTGGCGCAGTTTCATAAATTTCTTATCTGTTGGAATCA
This sequence comes from Neisseriaceae bacterium, assembly GCA_003963245.1. Lineage (GTDB taxonomy): Bacteria > Pseudomonadota > Gammaproteobacteria > Burkholderiales > UBA11063 > Aquella. The sequence continues at coordinate 16,361 of RXJX01000015.1, read as the reverse complement.
TTTCTGCTACTACAGTTACGCCAGAAATACCTAAACCTTCACAATGCAAGCATCCCCCAGGATTTCTTATTCTTATTCCGCTTAAATCATTATCAAAGATATCCCGTAAGCGCTCCAATCTGGCGGGGTTATATTCGGAAATTGCTGATTCCAAAGTTATTGAGCAATGTGTACATAGTAATGGCACCAGTCGTTGTGCCAATAATCCAGAAACTATTCCACTATTTAAAACATTCGCTGGATCAACGCCAATCTCAATTAACCTATCTATTATGGTAAATGCATCATTGGTGTGAATGGTTGTAAAACACAGGTGCCCAGACATAGCATTTTTGATTGCAGCTTTAGCCGAGATAATATCCCGAATTTCTCCAATCATTAGAACATCAGGATCTTGCCGCAAGAGTGACTTTAGATAACTATGGTACTGTAAATTACGTTCTTCATCAGTTTCTCCACCCGTTACAGCCAGCTGTACCGCTCCCAATATTTTGTACTCACTAGGATCCTCTACAGTCATTATATTTATTTCACAGCCGGTACCATCTTCTTGGCAGCCATTTTTCTTAGCAACTTCCTCAAGCAATACTTTTAAGGTGGTGGATTTACCAGAGTTTGTTGGTCCGGAAATAACTAAAATCCCACTGGATTTTGCTGTTACTTTACGGATGTCATTTAATAATCGCTGATTGTATCCCAATTGCTCCAGACTATTAACATCTCCCCGAGTAGTTTGATACAGTAACCGCAAGCACGCTTTCCACCCCTCGGTTGTCGGAACAATATTAACTCGGACACCATTCAATGATTTCGTTAAAAATGCCGGATTATTAATAACCGCATCTTGTGGCTCTGTTGACTTAAACATTGGATCAGCAACATCTGTCATAAAGTTATACATGGTTTGTAATAAGTCATATCCATTATTTCGTAAATCCTCTTTGTAGTGGTGGAGGCGCTTAAATTTGCGAAACTGTATTACCGTGTTAGCTGCATTAATATTAATGTGGATGTCTGAAACTTTTCTAGATGCTGCGGTTTGAATAAGCGTTACTATGTTACGCTGCACATGTGATGACTCTTCATCTGAATAAACACTGGCACTTTGATTGTAGAATGTTTTAATCGTTTTCATGTCGCACAATTTGATTTGATTAACATCATCAATCAGTATATCCATCATGCGGAATTTTTCCAGATGGTTTTGTACTTGAATATTAGATTCGTGATTCTCAGATATGTAAATATCAACTTTACACTCCGCATCCACTACCACCGCCAGCATATCTTGCATTACAACCTGCAAAGCGCGGTCAAACTCCAAAGCACCGCCAGCCGCTGTCAAACAACTATTTGGGACAAGATATTTATCATCAAGTGCCATATTTAATTTCCTATAATTGGTGGTACCATTGTATTACCGCCCGCAAAAGGCATAGTCGGTGTATTTATTCCTTTAGCAACCTGCGTATTAATTCCTGAATATTGTGGCGCATCGTAAACCCGTTCATAAAAAACAGTCTTACATTTTTTACCTTTACAGCCAGCCGATGGTACCATCGTAACGCCATTCATAGTTATGGTTGTCACGCGCATGTTTTTTACTACCGAACCAAGTTCTACATCTAATGTTCCGCCATCAGGGAATTTTAACGTTGCTAATCGATTACCGGCTTCATTGATCATCACACCAGTAACGACGGTTTTTCCAGCGGCTCTTAACCCATCCGATTTCCCACTGGGATTATTTAGCTGATTGATTTTTTGTTGGGCTTGGGCAATTTGGTAGTCTTGATTTAATTTTGCTAATTGTGCCGCAGTATTATCGTTTTGTGATAGATTTTTATACTCATTGGCACCAGTAACAGCCGTGGTTGCTGGTGGAACTATTTGAGTTTTATTATCTATGATTGCTACACTTTCATTCTGTGCAGTATCTAAAACTTCATTTACACTATTAGCCTGTGCATATACACTCAATGAGCATATTAAGGAGATCATAATTTTGTTCATAATAGTCCCTTTATTTGGTAATTTCACCGTTAATTTGCCAACTATATAAACCAGTGTTTGTGTCATATTTAGTAGTTACGTCACTAAGTAAAACACCATCAAAATACTGATTTTTATTAAACCACAATGGGCTGAATTGACTTGTAATAGAGAATTTAATTTTATTGCTTGATGTTGGCACAAAGCTCTCATATGACGTAAAATTTATCGGCATGGTTACCTGTGCCGTAACACCTGGAACGCTTTTTAGCGATTGCAGTAATTCAACTCGTGTTCGAAGTGGTGTTACTGCAGCTACCTTATTAAAATTCGGCTTTAGTGGCTCTTTTAATGTTGCAAAATGCTTATCATTTATATCACTAAAAACAATACTTTTGCCCGGAAAAGCGGCAGATAAATCTTGTTGAGATTGATAGCTTGTACTAAAGCTTGAGTCCCGGGATTTTAAGTTGCAGGAAAAATCTGTCAAAACCCAGCCGCCTGGGAACCCAAAATATTTATCAGCTCCAGAAAAACACATTGTTATAAAATTATTAGCCGCCATCGCAGTTGGTACTTCCGGAGGTGGTTGAACAGCGGCTACAACATCGTCTTCCTGCACATTTAAAGTAATCGCAACTCCTAATACTATTGCCAATAGTCCAAATATTGCGCCGGCAATAATCAAGAATTTACGGCTGGTTATATCTATTGTTGGAATCGGACGGAGTATTGATTTTTTTAAAGGAATTTTAACCCCATAGTCCCAAATGGTTTTAAAAGGTTTTCCGTTGGAGTCTGTTTCTTCTGTACCCGGTTCAACATGAGGATTAATGTTCCTAAGGCGAGTATAGATCTCTTTATCATCATAGTAATATTGACCGCACCCTGCAGTATAAATATTACCAATTGCATATTTATCTATTAAGTGAATAATTCGTCCACGAATTGTTTCGATATCCCCAATCATGTCACCACCACGTGGAATAACGTTCCCGTTTTTTAATGCTACCAATCCAGAAAGATCATCAGCCAACTTTACAACGATAATGATATCCATTGGTTCATCTTCGTAAAAATTTAACAAAAATGCCCCTAAAGATACTATTTTTTTTATATTTTTTTTATATGCTTCTTTCTTAGCCACACAATAATTAACGACATTATCACCTTTTACTCTAGCATATAAATTAACTCCAATATCTTTTTTGTATTTTTGGAGATTAATAGCCTTATTGTTTGGTGGGGTTGGCCAGTATAAGTCTCCCACCAAAACATAGCCATTATATTCAAATGTTTGGTCAGACATTATTTACTTCCTATAATTTCTGGAGTAACAAACACCAATATTACATTTCTGTTCTTACTTGCATCCTCACCACCACCGAATAACCAGTTACTTACTGAGCCGACTCCTTGTTCAGTAATCGTATTACTATTACGCTCAAAACCACTCAAAACTAAGGTATCACCAGTTCTCATGGTGGTTTTCTGCATGAATGATTTCGTTTCAACATCTGGCAACTGTAAAGAAGACTGGTTACTAGTTACAGTATTCATGCCAATTAACTCTGAAATATTAATCGTCAGTTGTAAATTAATTTCGCCATTTGGCAATATTTCAGGAAGTACATTCATTTGAAATCCCGTAGTAACTACGCCAGGAGTTAAAGTTGTCTGAGCACCTGCCTGAGCTACCTGAGTGGTTTGGGAACTAGCAAGATATGAAGTTTGTCTAGCGGCCTGAACTGGCGCTGGTTGATTATTTCTAGTTATAACTGATGCAGTAGTGACCACTGAAGTTTTATATTGTTTAGATAACGCACTAACAACAGCCTGTGAACCAGTCATATTACCGCTGGTGGCTGCGATTGTAAATGCAGAAGAACCAGTTGCTGGAGTAAAGCCCGCAGTTCCCGTAAAATTAATTTTTACCGGAGAATTATTAACTACTGCCTGCCAGTTCCAACCATAGTTGTCGGAATTATTAACCTGAATTGAGTATACATTTACTTGAAGTTTTACTTGACGACCAAGAATAATATTCTCATTATAAACATATCTGTCCACCTGACGGATAACATGAGGACGATCCGTAACTGTTAGTGTTGAATCAGCTGGAGCTACATTTAATTTGCCCTTCTCTGTCAACATTGCTTTGACCGAGTTTTGAATACTATCCCAAATGCTAGCATTAGTGTTAAATGTTAAAGTTGATTGAGATTGAGAATTATTATTTTGGCTGGCACTGCCACTATTTCCAGATGAGCCACCACTTGGTGTACCACCGGCGGTTGTTGGTCCTTGAGAAGTAGTTAACCCATTAGTATTAGCTTGATTTTGTGCCTGTAACCCAACTAGGTTGGTTACATTATTTTGCATTTGATAATCACCGGGGATACCGTTAATTATCCAAGTGCGGGTATCAAATTGGTTAAATTCAATAGTCCCTTCATGATAAGACCAAGCAACATCGTATTTAGTCGCGATTGCGTTAAGCAGATTTATCAAATTACCATTCTGCTGGGTTACCCGTTTAAAGCGATCTTCATTATTCGTTGACTGTAATGTTGAAGAGTCAACATCTGATGGTATTCCGGTTAATTGAGTTAATGCATCGGCTGCATCGCGAAGACTGGTAAATGTTTTATCGATTTGAAATGTGTCATAAAAAACTGCCGGCAATGGTTCAGTATCTTTTAATTTACTGGCGTGCGCCGTAAACATGCCGGTATTTATTTCAGTAATATAGTTATTAGCCGCAATGGATTTAACATTATCCATATTTTGCTGTTCTTTTTGAACATCTGCTGATACTTGATTGATATTTTTATTTGCATTCCAGGTTGAACATGCAGCAAGACTAAAAACCCCAAGGCATATTACTATCTTTTTGATTTGCATTTTATTTCCTTACTGTACATAAAAACCTGAGACACTATCCATCATTAGTCCCATATTAGAGTTTCCTACCACATTTACATTTAACACTGGTTGTGTTGGTGTAAAATAAGCATAACCATAAGCAATTTGCTGATAATATTGATCCATTATTAATGAACACGGCTGACCATTGCATGAGCCAACTGTTGGGTTATTAATTAATGCATTTGAGCCAGTGTACGTAATCGTAGCCACCGTCATTGAAGGGGTGCCGGAATATGCAGAAGCGTAATAGTAGCTACCATTTGGCATAAACTCGCCAACGGTTGTAGTTTGTTGCATTGCTATATCGTTTGTTTGGTCATTATTTACTTGTGAGCCATAATTAAACTCCCCAAGTAAAAGACCAGCAACGCCATTTCGAATAAATGGTATTAAATACCAGTCATATTGAGGAGTGCTACTGCCATTAATGCCACATTTAAAACTATAGTTATTTGGAATTGCATTTGTTGTGGATAATAAACTATTATTACAAAGTTGTGTATGTCTTCCATTGGAAGCGTATTCGGTAACTGTTATATTATTACCACTAATGATTATGGTACAAGGACTCATATTACCCATGTCACAAATAGTTGAAAATGTTCCATTGGAAACTTGAGTTGTAGAATTACTTGCTAGGTCTATACCCCAGTTAGATGCCGCAATTGACAATATTCCATTAGAAAGAACAACATTACCTGCAACTGGTTTATTGTTATATGTTGTTTTGAAAGTGTATGAATTACTTGAACCAGGCGTTAAATTTGCAGAGAATAACGTAGTACCGTTGGCTGATAATGCGTTTAGCACCGGAGTACTACTTGATTCAGCTTGCAATTGATAGTAGTAGTCATAACCACTAGAATAGTAATTACTGTTACTACTACTATCACCACCAGCACTACAACCATTGATTAGTATTGGTAAAATTATCATAGTTGACATAAGAAATTTTTTCATGGTTATTTTCCGGAAGAAGTAATTCTTAAAACCTTATTTGAAGTAAACATATAAGCTGTTAATGGTATATCTGATTGTTGACTAGCTTTTAAAACTTGATTGACAGCATCTTTAAATGTGCCTTGTACCTGCCAGTCAAAATCTATTGGAAATTTCCCTTGAACCTGCCAATCAAGTTGCCACCCGGCGGTTTTACACCATTTTGACAATGCTGCTCTTAGCTCTAAATCATTTTTGTTTATGCTCCAGATTCTTATTTGTTGGTCAACGGGCAATGCTTTAGAAACTATAACGGGATTAGGTTTTGACACAACGGTTGAAGACGCAATAATTGGTTTAATTGACGATTCCGGAACTGGTGAGGGTTTTGGTACAATTGGGTTGGAAGCTATAAAAACAACAGTATTTCCCTGAAGATTCCATGAATAGTTAAACGATTGCGCCGCTTTGTTAATAAAATCTCGATAAGTTAAATTTGTCCTTATCGGTTGATTGGTTGGCTCGTTTTGTTGTTTATTTTTTTGTACCGAGGTAATTCCATTGCCATTAAGCAATGTTACTACTTGTGCCATAGAAGTGAATGTTTTACTGACTATGTATGGATTATCAAGTGGTGAATCAGAACTACTTAAGGCGTACTGATCCGGAATAATTGTATCTTGAGCAATAGCCGCTGTTGATAACAATGCTAAACAAGACAATAAATAAATTGAACATAGCTTCATTTTGTTAGGCATTTTTATTACCCTTTAAAAGAATGTTTTTAACAAGCAACTGCAATTGTTCAGCTGCAATCTGGCTAAGATTTTCGATGTACTCATTGGTCTGTTCCTTAATATCATCATGTTGTTGACGTGCAACTTGCACTTGTTCGTTAAGTTGATCTAACTGATTTTTAGCCTCGGCCGCATTCTCTCGATAAATTTTAGTTGGAACTAACTCGTATTTATCTTCCAATAAACTTAATATTGCATTAATAAATGTCTGCATGACGTTTCCTTGAAGCAATATTTTTTCGATTATTAGCAAATTTTCATCTTGGAGAACTTCTGCTACAATATTTTTAAGTTGTTCTTCATTTATAATCTGTAGAGATGTTTCGTCTTGGATATTTTGGTCCGACTGCATTAAATCTTGTCCTTTTTGATTCATGTTATCTGGTGGTTTCGTTTCGTCTGTATTGAATTGATCAGATGCAACTTCGGGTACAGAAACGTTGGGTTTTTTTCCAACATTTATTGAAAATTTAGGTTCTGAATCTCTACCAAACATATTTTTTTTCTTTCCTGAATTATATTGATGATCAGTATCTGGATCTAAACTACCGCCATTCCTCTTCCAGAATTTTAACCGTGACATTTTATTGTCCAATATTAGATAAATATTCTTTAAATTTTTCTTCTACATCAACCATTGCAAATGCATCATATTGCTCTACCACCGGCATGATATGCTCCCAAATCAATTTATCCTGCTGATTATGATCTAAATCTCTAAATTGACGCAAAGCTTCATCCATCATAGCCTTAAGGAATCTGTTAGTAAATTTTAATTCTCTTCCATTAAACTTAACCATTCCTGTTTTTGCCTTAAACCATCTATCAGCATAAGCCTGTTTCTCTGAAGGAGAACTAAATGACATTCCCACAGCAAAGCTAACATTAATTGAATGAGGTACTTTGGGATCATCTTCAATATAAAGATAAGGCACTGATTTTATGTATAGTAGTAATAAATCATCTAATCCTGAATTACAATGTTTGGTATAGATGTTTTTAATTTTCACGAAATCTTGAACCATATCACCAAAACGAGGTATTTGATACAAATATACGGCATTCAATATTTGTTCAGTAACATGTCGTTTATCTTGAGATAATGTAATAGCGATATTAGGTTCATTCTCATGCTTTAGAGAAAAAGCAATATAACGCTTATTTTCAGGTTCATTTAATAGCGTAAGTATTTTATTCATTATCATCCTGTCTTAGTTCAATAAACACTTTATTTTTTTGCTGTGATTTTAGTTCCATAACTGTGTATGAAATATTATATTTGTCAAATTCTCTTATTAGATTTTTTGTTAAAAAATATCCATCTTCGCCATTGTATTTAATCATGGCAATACTATTTTTATGTGATTTTGCAGAGTAAACAAATCCAGCAAAACGAGGATCTACGATTGACACGTGTTCATCATAAATTGTATCGAAAACTAGCGCTTCACCAATAGCGGCAGAGCTTGCTCTGCTAGTTAAGGCAATCAACACTAGTATCATAGTTAAGATATTTTTCATAATGACATTAGTTTAGTGCAATGAAAAAATTATTAAAAGTATACATTTGTGCCCCTTTATTTTTCTACGTAAAATTACTTGACAAATTTAACCAAACTTTAACTTAGTACAATTTCATCACCAAATATTAATTTTGGAAAGCGTTTTTGATATTCATTATCAAGTAAATACGTAATCAATGCCTGTTTACTTGGGCTACCAAGTATATCTCTGATATCATCAACCTGTTTATTTATTGCTGTTCTACTTGTTTCAACAGAATTAAATCTTGCATTATTAGAGGATTTAATATTTATTCCCATGTGAGTTATAATTTCGGCTATACCTTGATTGGTTATTCCCTGAACAAGTAAATAACAAATTGCCTGCTGATAATCTGATAATTTATCTAAGTTTTGTTGATTAGGTATTTTTTGTGAAAATTTGAATCCATTTATCCGTCTTATCTCCAATAACAGATCATTTTGAATATACGGATTTATCGAGATTGTGACAAATAATTGATTATTTGTATAAGGATTAATGATTACAGAAAGGTTAATTTCGTTGAATGTATTTTTATCATTTCGTAAAATTAATCTACTTTTAGTTGCCGAATTGTTGTTTCTTAGATTTTTTATTTCAGTAATAATTTTTTCTTTTATTTTAGAGTTTTTTAAGTTCAACAAGTTATTATTTATTGTCAATCCAGAAAAATCTGAAAACGCTGGGCTAACCATAATTATTTCATTTTCTAAATTTGTGACTGCAAAATTAATATCGAAAAAATTACGGTAACAAGTATCTAAGAAAACTTTTGCAAATTCTTGATCATCGTTTAATTGGTGCATTTTCTATACCACTCTCACACTACAGATTGATTGAGTTTGTGGAGAAGAGATGCTATATTCCATCCCAAACTCTCATCATGAGTGCAGAATGTGGGTTGATTAGCATAATCCGGAAATGTTTCCATCAACCAAAGCGAATAAGAAGCCTCACTTAACGCCGAATGAAACCTAAAATGCTTATGTGAGTGCTGTGGTTGGTTAAAATCATACGCGGCCAATAAACCGTTGATAGTTACTTCATTAATGATTTTTGGCAATGGGTTAGCTAATTTTTTCTGTGCTATCGTTGATAAAAGTTTTTCCAATCCGGTTTTTATGTTGTCTTTAATCGTTTTTCGTTCCTCGTTAGAAACTTCTCGCCAACTGTCAGCAATTAATTTACTTTGAAGTTTTTCTGTTTCGAGTGCTTTATTTTTTTTATTGGCTTCAAGTAAACCTGCATACCAATCTGGATTTCTTAAAGTTATACCAAGATAACCCTCAAAGTTTTCTTTGGCATTCTTTCTTGCATACTGATATGCAGCCTCAATTTCTTCCGCGCCTGATTTTTCGTAAATTTTATTCATTTGTACGATCATTGAGTCTGATAATTCTTCAACACTACTTCCGAGTAAATCAACTAATAATGCTCGATTAGCTGATTTTTCCTTTTCGGCTTCACTTGGTGGTTGTGGTGGTAAATATGTGCGTGGATCATTTGGGTCAAAAATTAAATCTCTATCTGGTGTAAGCTTAAGATGTGTGTGATTTAACTCTATCCGAAATTTATCTAACCTACAAATAGATTCTAACGATTCTTTGATTTTTGCACGAAAATGCGCCATTCCAGAATTTGTTTCAGGAAAGTCTTTCCCAAAAATATCTTTTAAGAATGAAATCTCATAACTAAATGGTGCTTTATAATTAACACAAAGTTGGTGGTTCTGTCGATGAAGAAATCCGTATAAATCTATATGACGTGGACTTTTAAGTTGGCTTAATTTATCATCATTAACAGGGAAAGAATGATTAACAATTTCTAAGAATGGTTCTGATATTTTTAGAACACCATCACCGCTTATACTATCCCAGAAATCATCTTGAGCTTTAAAACTTCCAATTGGTACGGATAAAGTTTCAACTGGAAAATAGCTTTTTGAATCTTTTGATGGTTTATCATACGCGTAAAAAAAGTTAGTTTCTAGCGTGCGCTTAAATTGGTCTTGGAATAATAATAAATCACGTCCACCAATATTCTTATTTAATATTTTTTTGATTATTTCGGTTTTTGTTTCACCTAAAGAAATAATTCGATCACTAGATTCTTTGATTTTTAAGCTTAGGTAATTTATTATTCTACGAGGAACTACACCATAAGGTAATCCATCCCGAGAACTCAGGAAGAGTACCTGCCTATCTCCATTTGACATTTTATATGTAAGTTTAGATGATGTTAGTTTAAATCCTGGGTTTCTATAGGGAAATCCACAGACATTAAAAATCCATGGAGAATACGAAATATTCGGTTGAAAAATATCAGGTTTTTGTTGTTGTAATTGTGTCGTTATGTTACAATTTCGTGCTTTAGGCATAGTTTATTCCTTTGAGTTGAGCGTTAAATTATTCTCAAAGGAGGGATTGTGAAGGGATTACTCGCTTATAGTAATCCCGTTCCTAAAGCTCTAAACTGTTTCTATTCTTTATAAATTTCTAATTTATTAATACAATTACAACACATTAAGTAAGATATCTGCATCACTATCGTTATAATAGTGAATTTTATTTAAGCATAATTTTAAGGGTATATTTGCAATAGCCAACAGATTACAAGATGCAAAATTGTTGCATATTAGATTTGATAAGGTATAATCATGGACAACAATGAATAGGAATAAAATTTATGGCTGATTTTGTACAAACTCAGAATCTATATACGCTTAGTGATCTTTGCTTTGACGAAGCTCAAGTTGATCTGCAAAACTATCATACGAGCACAATTGTAATGGTAATACCATGCAGTGTTCATCACTTGAAAAATTATCTAGTTTTAGACTTACTCAATAAATTAAAGTTGATTACCTACCTAACCGAAATTGTAGTGGTTATTAATGGCATTCCCTCTGCAGCGACAGAACAAGTACTTGCTTTAAAAGCATTAGATGCGAGAATTACCATTTTATTAGAGTCTGGACAAGATACCCACTTATTAAATGATTATCTGGCAATTAAATCTAAACCATTAAGTGGAAAGGGATTTGCGCTATGGCTTGGATATTTTTATATCTTGCAAAAATATGAGAAGAAGGTTTTGATTGCAACGCTTGATGCGGATCTTAAAAATTTTACGCCGACATTATTATTGAAATTATTCTTTCCGCTAGTGCATTGCGCGGCTGAATTTAATAAAGGATACTATGTCCGTTATTCACAAAATAAGCTGGATGGTCGCCTAACCCGTTTACTGCTCTTTCCCCTATTCCAAGCCATGCGTAGGCAAACAGATTTGACTGGCTTACTAGACTTCCTAATTGAATTTCGCTATCCGCTTTCCGGTGAAATGGCCATCAGCAGTGATTTGTTAAGAAATTTAAATTTACGGACAGCTTGGTCTTATGATTTATCATTACTGACTCAAATCTATGAGTATGCTACCATTCCAAGCATCTACCAAACTGAAATCTCTAATAATCATCAGCACCAACACCGCGATTCGGCGAGTGATGGTGACCATGGTTTACAGATAGTGGCGGTTGATATTATTGACTACTTATGTGGACTTTATCCGTTTGATTTCAAACAATTGGCGACTGATTATCATTCCATCGCATCCCGCTTTATTAATCAGTATCAATCACTGGCGGCTTTTAACGGATTAAATTTTAGTGTGGAAGCTGAAAAAGAATTAGCTCGAAGGTTGGGTTTGCTAATCCATGATGGTAACTGTGGTTCAGTCACTCTGCCGAAGATTAGTCAAGTTTCTGATCAAGCTGGATTAAGGCGCTTTATTACAGATTTAATCATATGATTCAAAAACTTATTTTTTCAGATGTTGATGGTTGCCTGATAAATGGTGAGCATGCGGATTTTGTCCTAATCAATGACTACCTCCAACGAGTCGCCAATCACGGCTTTACGCTCATTTTAGCTAGTGCTAAAACAGCATCTGAAATAATTAAACTAAATACACAGATTAATTTACCTGGACCTTTTATTGTTGAGAACGGTGCTGGAATTTTGTTCAAAGATAACCCGCAGATATCAAATCAGGAGATTGTCAACTTAGATAATTACTATTTACTAAAATTAGTAAGCGCTAAACCAGATGTCCAAGCCTTATCTTCATTTTGTCCAAAGACTTCATTGTTGACTCAAATGAGTGATCAAAATTTGTGCTCGATTACTGGATTATCCCTTGAGAATGCAACTCTTGCAAAGACCCGTTTTTTTACGGAGCCAATTTATATTCAAAACTTAACTGATGCTGCGTTACGTCTGCTAAAATCACGGCTGCGAAAGGCAAAATTTTATTTTATCCAGACCAACAAATTTTTGCATGTTTATCTGCATAAAAATATTCATAAAGCTAGCGCTATTCGCTTTTTACAGCATCACTATTATCAAAATAAATTATGCCGATGTTCGGCAATTGGTGATTCATTCAATGACTATTCCATGTTAAATCTGTGTCATCAGGCTTATTTTATAACTCAGACACCAGCAGCAGAATATCCTAAGCGGTGGCACATTTTGCCAAAAATAAATTTAACTGGGTGGCAGATGGCAATTGAAATGATTATCCGCGCTGGATGAGAGTTTTAATTTGCGGAAGGTCATGGGTTCTTATGTAGTCAACCCCTTGGTTAAGAATCATTTTTGTCAATTCCAGATTAAGAGTGCCGGGAGAATTTACCGCGACAATTCTTGGTGCAACAATGAATACCGGAGCAATCTTTTTGAGGGTAGGAATACATTCAATAATTTTTCGCTGCAACTGGGGCTTTTCGGCATTGGCAACATCTCGATGCCAAACACCTAAATTCGGGTCAATCGCTAACACATTCACACCATTTTTTTGGAGTAACTCTAGTTTGTTTTCAAAATAGCGTACAACTTCATCTTGGTTAAATGGCTTGTACTCAGCGGATCTTAATGCATATGGATTGAGCGCAGATGAGTAATTTAAGACTAACTTGCATTTTGCTGCGGAAACTGCATGTAAAAACGGCTCCGGAAAATCAGTTGATGTATAGTTTAACACTTGGATTTTATTTAGGAATTTAATTGCCGTTTCCGGAGACCACGTGTCCAATGATAATGGCAAAATTTCGGCTGGGTCGGTCAAATCAAAGACTGCTTTCAGTCGGCTTTGTTCCAGCTCATCGCTTATCATAATGGTTTTTGATCCGGAAGAGCGTCCGCCAATATCAACGAAATCTGCTCCTGCATTCAATAAATTGTGAATTCTGGCACAAGCTGCATGCGCAGAGCTTACCACAGAATCACTTTGCGGCGATTCGGCGGATAAATTTAATACCGCAAATATTTTAGTCGACATCTTAGATTAAATCCCATCAACTTGAGAGTGTGATTCGCTCGTGGGGTTAAAATAGTGATAGATGGCAAAATCAGCATTCTGCTGAAGCAGCTTCCGAGGCCAGTTTGTAATCAGCTCTAATGGAAAAAAGGTATCACCAGCATAGCGATTGTTTATAATTGTCAAGATGAAATCATCTAGTAAATTATGTTGTAAAAAATATTTTGCTAACTGTGCCCCACCTATCATAAAGCACTTTTTATCTGCAGGCAAGCGTAATTTTTTAAATTCCTCGAGCCCGGAAACATAATGCACATTTTGTTGCCGTGACTGCTGTGGCTTGCTGGTGAACACAACTGTATAATGGTGTTCTGTAAACTCGGCAGTCATTTCAATAAAAGTCTTATACCCGAGAATCACGCAATGATTGGCTATGCTTTGGCGATAAAATTCGATTTCTTGGGGATAATGCCAAGGGAGTTTGTTATTTAAAGCAATAACACCATCTGGATCGCAGGCCATGATTCCTGTAATTTTTTTCACTCATACCTCTGAATCAAGCAGATCTGCGTTTGAACTCATGCGCATGTGGAGTGATTCATCATCACTCCACGTTCACAAATTTCTGCAAGAGAACTAGTTTTATAATACTCAGCTAAAACTATTTTGCTTCTTTATAGCGCTCTGAATATTCTCTGGTTGCAGTTTTTAAAACAATTTTTTCGCCTAAGTTGACAAAAGAAGGTACAACTACACGAATGCCAATATCTAGTATAGCTGGTTTATCCATAGCTGTTGCTGTAGCACCTTTGATCTGTGGATCTGTTTCAACAACGGTACACACAATTGTGGTTGGAAATTCTACGGCAAGAACACTTCCATCAACTAATTTAAGTCTTACGTTGATACCATCAGATAAAAAGACAACATCATCGCCAATTGTATCAGGCGTAACTGTAATTTGACTATAATCTTCCATATTCATGAATACATAGTCTTCACCTTCTTTATACAAGAAAGTACACTCCAACTCTTCTGTTGACAAACGCTCAATTGCATCAGTAGATCTAAACGCTGTTTGAGCTTTTGAACCTGTTTGAATATTTCTCATTTCTGTTTGTATAAATGCACCGCCGCCTGTTCCTGATTTTACTGTCCGCGTACTTAATACGGCAAATTGACGACCTTCATATTGAATAATCCAACCTGGACGAAGATCGACTGCTTTTTCTTTCATATTGGGTTCCTTTTTATTATCGGTAAATTTTCTTGTTTAAGGTTAAATAAGTAAAATCTGATTGTTTTTAATTGATTTTTATAGTCTAACCCTATTTTATAAACATTAAAGGTAGTAATTTTACACTATTTTAGATGGATCACACGAACTACTTGCTTAACATTACACCTTGTTGTAAAATCCAATGTTGAATTTCATTAGTTTCTTGCTCGGCAAGTAGATATTGATTAAAAGAGGTATTAACATTATGAAAACGATAACGTAAAATAATACTTGGTAAATTAGTAGCCATAATGTTCTGTGAAAAAATGAGTCTAGCAAATAGATCATAATCAGTACATACTTTATAGTGTAGTGCATATCTCAAAGCACCTAACGCTGATTTACGAAACATAACGCTAGGATTAAGAAATGGTACCCCATCAAAAAAACTTTGTCTTAATTCTTCTTTGGTTGATGAAATTGGATAATTTAAGACTACAGTGGTTCCATCTGGATAAAAAGCTTCCGCTTGCCCTCCGACAAAACCAAAGCTAGGATTCTCTAATAAAAACTCTAATTGCTGCTCAAACCTTGTTGGTACACAAATATCATCATGATCTATCATCGCGATAAAAGAGCCTTGTGCATAGTCAATTCCGATATTTGAAGCTGTAGCTATACCACTGTTTACCCTACTTTGTAACCAGACAATTCTATCATCATTATAACTTGCAGCAATTTGCCTTAATCTTAAATCATCATCCGGACTATCGTTAATAATCAAAAATTCAAAATGTGAATAAGTTTGCCCAAGCACACTCTCGATAGCTTCTCGTAAATAAATTTCGTTAGTTTGGTAAATCGGCATCACAACACTAAGTTTGATATTGCTAATCTTAGATTTTATAATTATACCTCTTAAATATTAATTTTCAGCACAAATATTCGCGCTATATAATATTTCTGATTTTTATTGATCCTTGGCTATATCGCGGATTAATTGCATTTCATCAATAATTTCATCAACATTATCATTTACGCTGAGTGTTGCTTTAACCAGCTTCTTAAACATGGTTGGGGTTAATTGATATGTTTCTTTAACGTATTTTTCGATTTCTTTGGAATCTGATTTGAGCTGATCCATTGATTTTTGGTTAATCGCGTATTCGTCTATGGATTTACGTATTTTTTTAAGTACTTCTTTATCGTTATAAATCGCACGCAATAGTTCGGTTGACTTCATTTATTTCCTTTTTGTAAATATATTGTTCATTTTCAATTAGTTACTTTAACAGTGTTAAGTAGAGTTGTAAATTATAGCATATACGATGAAAAATCAAATCTACAAGCATAGGATTACTTGCCTGACTATTCGCAATTCGGTAAACCTTGAGTTTCCAATTTTTTAATGTCCTTTTCACTGTTACTCTATATAGTAAATCTTTGAGGGAGCATTACCAAATAACTTTTATAATCTGTTATAATGGCTTATGAGATAATCAGGTGAGGTTCTAATAGATGAGAGTTAAAAAAATAAGGTGTTATTTGGCATATTAGCTAGTTTAGTATTATTAGCTGGCTGCAACAGTGGACGTGGCAATAATAACTCTACATCTCCAATG
>RXJX01000014.1 GCA_003963245.1 Neisseriaceae bacterium | reverse complement strand
GGTCTTGTGAGTATCCATTCATCGTAGTTTAAATCCAAATTAATAAGTACCATACTTGAACATATTTCGCTCAGTTATTTATAGGCTAACTATAGTATTATTGCAGCTTGTACACTTACTGACGATGAATCCATTCCACCACTAATCTGACTACAGTTTTCTCCATTATTTCTTAGGCAAGAATTTACTGCATTATAAAATATGTTTCTAAATTCCTGATAGTATCTTTCACGGCTCATCTTTGGTAGTTTTGATTTTTTAAGTTCCCAATAGCAGTGTTGTTGACACCCTGTTTGATCGACAATTAAATAATGTCCGCCTTTGAGCCTAAATACTTCTTGATAGCTGGTTTCAGTTAATGAAAAGGTGTCAAAAGTTATTTCTAAAAAATGCTTCTCATTGATGGTTAGTTGCGATGATAATTTCCTAAAAGGGGAAAATTCATTAGCACAGATAAACTGTTTTCCTTCTTCGTAGCTATAATAAAGAGGATTATTGCTAAATTGATCAACTGCGGCAAACAACGATTTATCTAATGGATTATAAATAACAAAAGAAAAGTATCCGGAGAAATAATCAAGGCAATTTGCACCATACTTGATATACGCTAAAAGGATTAGTTTGGCATCAGCAGTTGAATTATCTGCTTGTAATAATTCACACAGAAATTCATGATTAGTTAGATAGACATCGGCATTAATCCATAATTGGCTTTGCTTGTCTTGATAGGGCATTAGACAGTCAGCGCATTGTGGAGTAATGAATCTTTGGGTCGCATACAATTCAATTTCCCCAATTGAAATGATTTCTTGATGATCAGCTTGCTAATATGGTGTATTAAACTCGCAATTAGCTAAATTATTCTGCTTAGGTAAATTAAAGTTAGAAAAATTTAGGCTCGCAATTAGTCGATTCATCGTAGGTGTTCTAAGCTATTTTAGTTAAACGTGGATTGTACCACTAAATGTTCTCATCTGACAGATGTATAGCAAATATCCGACACTATCAAAATAATATTTTTCGTGAGAATGTAAATTGATACAATAATTCGCATCTTTTACATACATAGATATCTCATAAGTCCATTAAATTGCGAATTGATATACTATAATACGCTATATTAGTCAGTCATACGTCTGCATGATTTTAAATATATTATCAAAGGAATTATTATGTCTATAAAAGATACAGTACCGCAGGCTGAGGCATCTGTTAATCAAGCGAAAACTTTTGAGTAAGGTAGTAAAAACTATGTGCGACCTAGTATTGAAATATTGTCCGTACAAGAAATGACGCGATTTAATAACGGAGGTAATAGTGATAGTATGGCATTTGAGTCGTGATTCATTACCTTAAATTCTGCAACAGTACTTTAAGTATTTTAGCATGACGATACCTACGATATTTTTTATCATAAATTACTCTTAATATTTAGTCCCTTTTGTTTTATTCATTATAATATAATTCGTTTGTTGTTAATGTATTGAAGATTATCAGCCGACTACTATGTTTGCACCCTGCGAAAGCTGATCTATCTGGTACCGTAATTTATCAACCAATTAAGAACATTATAACAAAAATTGATAATCTAAAGAGTTGTTTAGTGCTATAATTATCTGATAGGTTAATATTTTGAAAATGACTATGAGGGCGGTATGGTAGATAATATTATTCTTTTTCTGCATCTTTGTGATACTAAAAATTTTTCTGTATCCGCGTCATTATTAAATATGCAACCTTCGACTTTTAGTCGGCGTATTAAAAATCTGGAAGATAAGTTAGGTAAACAATTGATTGTTAGAACGTCTAAAACATTTGAAGTGACAGATTTTGGTAATTATATCTACAATCAATTTAAGCATTTGCCAGATTTTGTAGATTATACATTGGAGAGATATAATAAAGTTGTTAAAGCTAATCAGATAAGCGGTGCTATTAATTTAGCATGTGGTGAAGCTGTTGCGGAAAAAATAATCACGCCAAGATTGCCAGAGTTTATGGCTAAACATCCTAATATTAATCTTAATATCAGTTGCATCAATAATATAACCAGATGGCCATCTGAAAATATAGATATTGTCTTATCTCCCGTTAGTATAAAAGGGAGTAATTTGGTAAATCGTTTTGTTAGGACTGAATATGTACAGTTGTATTGTTTTGCTGATTATGCGATTAAAAATGGTATACCAAAAGAAATTAGTGAGTTAAAGGATCATCGAATTATTGGTATGGTTGATGATAATTTTCAGCCATTTGAATTTGTTAGAGTATATAGTTTTAACTCGAAAAAAGAATATATTCTTGATTTAAGGGATAATTTCCTTAATGTAAATAGCCCCGTTCAGCAATACAGAATAGCGAATGCATTAAATTATTTATTTTGTTCTTCTAAACCAGTTGTTAATAATGAATTAAAAAATGGGATAGTTATACCAGTTCTACCAGAATGGTGCTTATACGAATTAGATTTTAATATTGTAACAAATAAAAAAACATCTCCTGAAGAAGATATCGTTATTGACTTTCTTCATTCCTGCTTTAGAATTATCTAGATGTAGAGGATTTAGTAGTTATAATATATTTATTTTAGTCGATTTCATCTTAGTTTTATTGATAAATAATCATAAAAAAATAGCTAGCACCATGGATGTACTGATGCTAGCCAAAAGGTTAGATTGTTTTAATTTGAGAACTAATACTAAAGAATGTTTTACTAGAAGAATCTAGTCATTGAGCGGCATCTCCTATCGCCCCACGTGTCACATACAACCCCACGGTAATAACCATCACCAAAAAGTACCATGAGTTCGCTACGCCCATTATCCATTACTTCGGGGGAGCTCCGCTCTCGTGGCATATCCGCTATCAGCTTCATACTCTCATCAGTAAGCTTAGATAACTTGCTTTCCTGTTTTGGATATTCTCTGCGCAAACACTAATATCATGTGCTCGCTGTACTTTATAACTACCATCTTTATCGCTGTTACGCGCTATCTCACGCATTATTGTCTGCCGACAATAACCGAGAAGCTTTCCTATTTCATTTTTTGATGTACCTTTTGACAACATTAATTCAATTACAAATCTTTCATTTTCACCAAGATGTTTATATGCCATAATTTGACTCCAATTTTTAGTTACAAATTATAGCTCAAAATTAAGCTTTCAAGTGGTGCATCTCACTTCAGCGGATGCATCCTTATTTAAAATTTTTATTACATCAGGTCATTTTGAAGATAAGGTAGCTTAAATTACTTTGACTTTGAGAATGTTAAGTTTATCAATAGCTTAAACTGATTAGATCTTTGATGATGGCACTATTATATAGCATTGCAAATATTTATTTTATGCAATTATTGATACATTAAAAGCAATTTTTGCAATGTTGAAATGCCGTTAATATAAATAAGCAAGAAAAATTTAACTACTTTTTTATGTTTAATTTTTGAGATTTTTACAATATCCGTTTATTTTTTCATGAAGCATGCTAATAGATCAATATATCCTTAAGTATGGTGGTGCGCTTACTTGATTATTAAAGTGAAAAAGCTTTTAGAATTATTCGGCAGCAAGATTCCGCAATTTGGCAATATTAAAACGTCAATATTATTGTCTATTATTGTTGCAAATTATAACAGATCGTTTGTTTATGGTTTTGCTTGATTCAGGGCTTGAAAATATTGTCAGTGCTTAAATACTTCGGAGTAATCACAAATCAACATTGCATAAATTGATGTTAATGTGCCAATTTTAGCTATTGCACCCTAAATTTGGTAATGTTATAATACAATACTCTCAGTAATGATTTTAGGTGATGAACTATTTGTGAAAACTAAACAGAACGTAATACCCAAAAGATATATTAATCTTTATCATCCAATTTTGCGTTTTAAGCGCTCCTTGCAAATTAACCAAGTGTTTATTTCTTTAGATGATACAGAATTAATCAAAGGCATTTTTTTACTCTATTTTGCTACTTTTGTGGTTCGTTCCTTGTTGGATTATGAAGAGTTAGAAGATGATTCTTCACATTGGTTGCGGGAGCTAATAGAGTCAGTTTATGAAACAGATTCTTTTGAACTGGCTAGCGATGATAAATCAAAGATAATCAGTTATATTGATAAATTTGCTAAGCTATTAAATACAACAGATTCGCTGCGCGTTGCATATAAAATTTACGAAGGGTATTTGGATTCTGCAATTTATTTAATACTGTGTGACAAACCAATTTGTAAATACCGCCATTATATAGATGCGTTGATCTTGAGCATTTTAGGTTGAGGCGAATGAGAATTTGATACTAATTGGATTGTTTTAGTTTTGTACTTAATTAGTGGCGTATATTCAGAGTAACTAACTTATCGTTAAAAGGAGAAATATTGGGCATAGCTCTTTCATTGTAACTATTTTCCAAAATTATACAACTATTATTTTTTATGAAGGATATTGAAATGAATTTAGATTTCTTGGTAGAAAAATGTCAGGCTTTTGGGCGCCTTGAGGCGGCAATTGTTGATCCTCGTTCTGAAGTATCTTTAAGTGGGGCTGTTCAGGCCTTTGAAAAAGGTATTTTGGAACCAGTATTGGTTGGTCCTAAAGCTGAAATTGAACAGATTGCCAATAAGGCAGGGCTTAATATAAGCGCACTTAGAATTGTTGATGCTAAAGATGATCAAGAGGCCGCTGCCAAATCCGCTGAAATGGCAAGTACTGGTGAGGTACACTGTTTAATAAAAGGTAGTTTACATACTGATGTCGTTATGCATGCAGTCCTACAACCACAATATAATTTACGCACTAAGCGTCTAATTAGCAGTTGTTGTCTAATGCATTTACCGACATATGAACGAGTAGTATTTTTAGCGGATATGGTTATGAACATTGCTCCAACTTTAGAACAAAAAGTTCAAATTTTGGAAAATGCCGTTGATATGGCGCGAGCTCTTGGTTGGGAACAACCAAAAGTAGCAATAATTGCTGCGGTTGAAGTAGTTAACCTTAAAATGCCTGCTACGGTTGATGCAGCGATTATTTCTAAAATGGCTGATCGCGGTCAAATTGAAAACTGTATTGTTGATGGTCCAATTGACTTGGATATTGCAATCTCACCAGAATCAGCTAAAATTAAACACTTCAAATCACCAATTATGGGTGATGCGGATATTTTGATTATGCCAGATTTACAAGCTGCCAATGCATTATATAAAGAGATGGTATTTATGGGTAAAGCTGATGCTGCTGACGTAATTTTGGGTGCTGCAGTGCCAATCGTAGTAACCAGCCGCTCAGATGATGAAGATACTCGCTTACATTCAATAGCCGCAGCTGCATTAATTGCACATAATACAAGGAAATAATTATGAGTAATGCAGGTATTTTGGTATTAAATTCTGGTTCAACCAGTTTAAAATTTGCTCTATATGCTTACGCAAATAAACAATTACAAGTTGTTGCTCAAGGTGGTTTTGCTGGTATGCCAGCAAATGCAACGCTTTCTGCTAGTGATGCGGCTGGTGGCAAACTTATTGATCTGACATTTTCTAATCAAGACAATGTTGATCATGAAGCGGCTTTGAAAAAACTATTGACTATTCTACAAGATAAGTTTCCTGATTTAGATATTTCTTATGCAGGACACCGAGTTGTACTTGGTGGTGATAAGTATTTAACTGCAACCAAACTAGACAATGAAAGTTTGGATTATCTTGAGAGTTTGAGTCAAATTGAGCCTACTCATCAATCTTATGAAGTAATGGGCGCACGTGCACTAGCTAAAGTATTTCATAATATCAAGCAAAGTGCAACGTTTGATACTTCATTCCATCGTACGATGCCAGAGGTAGCTGAATTTTATCCAGTTCCTGAAACTATCACTAATCATGGTGTGCGTCATTGGGGCTTCCATGGTATTTCGTATGCTTATATTAGTTCACAATTAAAAACATTGCTTCCTAATGCTAAAAAAGCAATAGTTGCACATCTTGGTGGTGGGGCAAGCTTATGTGCTATGCAAGACTTTAAGAGTATTGAGACTAGTATGCAATTCGGCGCAATTACCGGTTTACCAATGGCAACTCGTTCAGGAGATTTTCCGGCTGATGCGATTTTCTACTTGTTGAAACAAGGATTTTATAGTGTGGAATCTCTTGAAAAAGAATTAGAGAAACATAGTGGTTTATTGGGTGCTTCGCTTGGTTTATCAGAAGATATGCGTACTCTTGAAACCAGTGACAATGAGCATGCCAAAAAGGCTTTAGCTTATTTTGAATATGCGGTATTAAAATACATCGGTGCATATACTGCTGCATTAGGTGGTCTTGATGCGTTAATTTTTACCGCTGGTATTGGCGAACATGATGCTAAATTCAGAGCTCGCATCTGTGAACGTTTGACTTGGTTAGGTATTGAGTTAGATGGTAAACAAAATCAACAAGCTGTTGGTGGTAGCACCGCACACAAAATTAGTTCGTCAAATTCAAAAGTAGATGTCTATGTGATACCAACTAATGAAGAATTAATGATTGCACAGAACGTTGTAGAATTATATCTAAATTAAGAAGGGGGAATTAGAATGAATGAAAGTATATTTGGTAAAAAAAATGTATTATTAACTAATAACGCTAAAGAGTTTCAGGAATATGCGATTGATTTTATTCAACGCAATATATTATTCATGGATATAATGCGTAAGCGTGGTAATGAGATGGTAGATATGACATCTGATAAATCATCAACAGTATTACGTTTTAAATTTGAGAAATTAATGGATGGTAAAGATTTTGCTCGCCCGATTAATTATTGGCTTGCACGAATGTTGCCACCTGAAGGTGTAACTACAGATGATAAAAAGCGCCCCTATGTAGTTCAGGATCCACGCGCTGGTCAAGGGCCAGGTATTGGTGGTTTCAAAAAAGACAGTGAAATTGGTGATGCATTAGCTAATGGTCATCCTGTATATTTTGTCGGATTCAACTCAGTACCTGAAGAGGGACAAACATATGAGGATATTATTCGCGGACAAGTAAAATTCTATGAGAAAGTAGCCGAATTACATCCAGACAGTCCTAAAATGTGTGCGATTGGTAATTGTGCTGCAGGTTATTTAACTATGTTTAGTGCAATGCAACGTCCTGATATTTTTGGTCCAATTTTAATCGCGGGCTCACCGTTATCTTATTGGAATGGCGTGCGCGGTAAGAATCCAATGCGCTATGCTGGCGGTCTGGTTGGCGGTTCATGGGTTAATTCTCTATTGGGCGATTTAGGTGGCGGTAAATTTGATGGTACTTATTTAATTATGAATTTTAATTTACTAAGTTTGGCAAATTTCTTATGGACTAAACAATATGATTTATATGCTAATGTTGACAAAGAAGGTGAGCGTTACTTAGAGTTTGAAAAATGGTGGGGTGATTTTATCCAATTTAACACCTCTGAAATTAAGTGGCTAGTTGATAAATTATTTGTCGGTAACGAATTAACAACTGGTAATTTAACGACTGAAGATGGTATTCGTTTGGATCCACGTGCAATTACTTCACCTATTATTACTTTTGTTTCTGATGGTGATAATATTAGTCCGCCCGCACAATCAGCAGGCTGGATTGCCGATTTATATAAGGATACCAATGAAATTATCGCCAGTGGTAAGACCATCGTATATTGCCTGAATCATAAAGTTGGGCATCTGGCTATCTTTACTGCAACTAAGGTTGGCAAACGTGAAGATGAGGTATTTGTAGAAAATATGGATTCAATTGATGTTCTGCCTCCCGGCTTGTATGAGTTAGTCGTTGATACTCCTGAAGGAACAGAAGAGCATGGTAAATTAGTTTCACATTATGAACCTCGAACCATCGCTGATATTAAAGCTCTTGGCTGGAATTCTGAAGAAGATGACAGGGCTTTTGCAACGGTGGCTAAGGCTTCGGAAGCACTGAGCTATATGTACGACAAAATGGTACATCCAATGTTTAAGATGTTTGCTAATGAGCGCTATGAAGAAGCAGCCAAAAGAGCACGACCATTACGTATGAGTTATACAGTGTTTGCTGATAAACTTAATCCATTGATGAAAATGGTGAGTGCAGCAGCTGAAAAAGTTGAAGCAAACCGTAAGCCTGTCAGTGAAAATAACCCTTTTGTGCAATGGCAAAATGAATACTCAAAATCGTTTACTGATTATTTGAATAGTTTTGGTAATTTACGTGATAAGGTAGAAGAACAGATTTTCTTTGGTATTTGGTCAAATCCTTTTGTACAAAAATTTTGGGGTACATATCAACAAAAACCACGTTATACGCCAGGTGAGGTTGGACTAAATTATGATAGTTTAATGAATAATTATAAAAAGCAAGTTGCAGGGTATTTCCCAGTCAAAGATGAAGTGAATGCATTGTTAAGAACGGTTGCGCTTTTTGCTATGAGTGGAAATTATTTGAGCGAGTTTTTAGTCCGTGAAGCGGTAGCAGAAGTACAGCTTATGAATCCTAAATTGACTGCTGAAGCAATTAAAGAAATTATTAAGCAAAATGCAATGGCAATTCGCGAAGATCAAGGAAAAGCATTGTCTGAACTTAAGAAATTTTTAACAGATAGCAAGCAAGCATCGGAGCTATTAAGTGCTGCGAAGCAGATACTCGAGCGATTATATAATGTCCATGGTTTTCGCTATAATGATGAAGCTCAGCGGGTTATACTTAAATTAGAGCGTGATTTAGGTTTAACAAAGTAAGCTATCTAAATTAAACTTCAATAAAAACCTAGGGTAAGATTGCCATAGGTTTTTTTAAGGGTAATTATCTCTAAAAATGATAATCGCCATTTTTAGAGTTTTATATTACGAAATAGGTTAAATAAATATCCTAGCCCCGTATAATAGTACCACTTATAATTAGACAGTTTGATAATATTTAGCTAACTTGTGAGGATTACTATGTTAAACTCGGCATTTATAGTAAGCAATTATTTTTTAGATGAGCGTTATATGCCTAGAAATTATTTTTTGGCGGTTTTATTTTTAATTTCCCTAGCTAGTGTCTGCTGGCTTTTTAATAATTTTCTGAAGTCTGCATTGGTTGCATGGCTATTAGTCATGGTGACGCAGGGGTTTGCCATTCAATTAGGGAATTCTCTAGCTAGTTCAAAAATTAGATTATTATCTTCGCGGAACGAAATAATTTCTGCAGCAATTTTAACTCTTGGTTTGTTATTAATTTTATTTCTGCCATTTATATACTTGACTAGTTATGCTATCAGTCATTTCGATTATCAGCAAATATTGGGATTAAAAGCTAGTCTTATTGACTACCTTAATTCTGTAACGTGGATTTCAGCGAATATTAAAACAAAAATAGTTGCAAGCATAGTAAGCTTTAGTAATGAATTTAATGATGGAGAACATATCAAACGAGCTTTGTCTATGTTGCAAAGCTACCTTAGCCATCTGGGAAAAGGGATCTTTGATTTAGGTGTAGTAGTGGTATTGTTTTTCCTGTTTCATTGGTATCGTAAGGACATTATTGCTTTTTTTGCCAAAATCACCCCCTTGGAGCGAGTTTTACAACAGCAGCTTTACCGAAATATTAGCGGAACTTTGAGTATCGTTTTTTTAACAATCTTTGCCGTAGCAATTGCTCAAGGTGTTGCTTTTGGGGTGTTGATGATATTTTTTGACTATAATCCGTTATTATTAGGATTTTTTGCGGCAATCAGCTCAGTGGTTCCAGTTTTTGGAACAGCTCTAGTCTGGGGTCCGGTTGTAATAAACGAAGTTGCGCATGGTAATATTATTGCTGGTATTGTTATTGGGTGCTTTGGTAGTTTTGTTTTGGCATTTTTAATTGATAATTTTGTCAGATTGTTTTTCTTAAGCAAAATATCGCAAGTGGTTAAAGTTGATTATAAAATAAATGAATTTCTACTTTTTTTCAGCATTGCCGCTGGAATTACTAGTCTTGGTTTTTGGGGTGTTCTAATTGGTCCTGCATTAGTTGCTTTATTTGTGGCGCTGGCAAATTCAATGGTTGAGCATTAAATTTATTTTAAATCACTCTTGAAGCTCTTTTGTAAATAAAGGTAATTATTGAAGTTAGACCGACTTCAATTAGTTACTCGCTTAATTCTTCATCTTAAATACATTCGTTTTGCTCTAGAAATTTTATCTATTTTGTAATTATATAATTGACTGGTATAATTCAACCTATAAAATTAATAAGGACAAAAAATCATGACAGGACTATTTTTCTTACTACTCATACTTATCTTTATTTGTATATTTAACAAAAAACATAAAAATGCATATATTTTATTTGGTTTATTTGTTATTTTATGGGTTGCCTTTTTTATTCCGCACACAATTCGTTATATTAATATCCAACTTTAAGGGTCGCAAATTATGAGTAAAAATAAAATGTTGGATATACTTGATAGTGTTGCAATTATTGGACTCACTATTATATTGATAATGGCATTTGCTTATCAGTTATTAGATAATGAATTGCCATGTGCTCTGTGCGTAATGCAACGTATGGGCTTGTATGCTATCAGCATAGGTTTGGTAATAAATCTGATACTGGGACGTAAGCAAACTAATTATTTAATGGTTGTTATTGGTGCTGTGATTAATTCATGGATAAGTTTGTTGCAAGTTATTCTGCATATAGTTCCTAATAGTGGCGGATTTGGTTCTAGTATATTTGGACTGCATATGTATACGTGGAATTTTATTGTAAGCATGGTTTTTATTATCTATGGATGTCTAGCTGGGTTTTTGCATGGTAGTGAAAATCAAACTAGAGTAAAAATCGCAGTTATTCATAAAGTTATTATCAGTGTATTGTTTTTTACATTACTTGCAAATGCTTTAAGTGCATTTATTGAGTGTGGTCCACATCTATGCCCATCAGATCCACAGTCATATTGGTTATTGGATATGTTTAGCGGTAAATCTTGGAGCTAGGGAGTGGAATAACATAGGTCAGAATGAGATGCAGAAATAGATATTTCTGCATCTGTAATTACGGTTGGTTATTTTTAAACACGCTTTCTAAGTCTAAACTTATCAATAACATCAAAAATTACCGGAACAACCAATAAGCTCAATGCAGTTGAAGTAATTAAACCAGCAATTACGGTCACTGCCATTGGCGCACGAAAACTAGAATCACCTTCTAAGCCTAACGCAACAGGAATCATTCCCGCAATCATTGCAATTGTAGTCATAATAATTGGACGCGCGCGTTTTTGGCAGGCATCCAAAATTGCACTAGTTTGATCATTACCTGATTTTTGCGATATTATTATATAATCTACAAGTAAGATAGAGTTTTTAGTAACTATTCCCATGAGCATTAGAATACCAATTAAGGATGGCATAGATAAACTATAACCAAATAAGACCAAGCTTCCCAAAGCACCACCAACCGCTAATGGCAAAGCTGAAAGAATGGTAACTGGTTGTTTAAAATCATCAAAGAGAATTACCAGAACAAAATATACACAGATAACGCCAGAAATCATGGCTAAGATGAAACCACTAAACATTTCTTGCATTCGTTCAATGTCACCTGAGTTTATTCTGCTAACCCCATTGGGTAGGTGCTGCATGATGGGCAATTTGCGAATTTCGTTATCCAACTCACTGAGGTTACGCCCTTGTAAATCAATATTAAAAGTTACAATCCGACTGCGATCTGTCCGACTGATATTAATTGGTCCGTTGCCTAATGTTATTTCTGCAATGCTTGCTAGTGGTACCGTTCCATTGCTTCCATTTACACGTAAGTTACCTAATGCCCTCAGTGTTTCGGTTGCTTTTTTATCTACACGTACTCTAATTGGGATTTGACGATCATTTAGGTCAATCTTGGCTAGGTTATTACTGTAGTCCCCAGAGGTTGCAACGCGAATGACTTCACCAATATTTTTGGCAGTGACTCCTAATTTAGCCGCTTTGTTAAAATCTGGTTTAATCTTAATCTCTGGACGAGATAAATCAAAATCAGAGCTGATATTTCCAATTCCTTTTAGACTGCGGAGTGCTGTTTCAATTTTTTTAGCAGTATCATTGAGTACTTCTTTGTCATTTCCCGTAATGCTTAAAGAGTAGCGTTCGCCATTACCATTTCCACCAGAAAATTTTGCTCCGGGAATCATGTTTAATTGCTCTTGAATTAATTTTTCCAATTGTGGTTTGGTTTGGTGATGTGGACGTGCGTTTTTATTAATCAAGTTGAAGGTAAGAGAACCACTCGTTACACTTCCATCAATAGAAATATCCTCACCGCTTCTTACGCCAGTTCCAATAGTTGCATAAACACTTGCAATTGACTTAATACTTTTAGTTTGCTGTGTCACTTGTGATATGACATTAGACAAAGTTTCAATTTTACTTCCAGGAGGTACTTGTACTGAAAATTGAATTTGATCTCCCTCTTCTGCTGGGAAAAAAGTATTGGGAATAAATATTAATAATAAAAGTGAGCTGGCAAAAAATCCTCCAGCAATTAATAGTGTTTTCCTACGATGTTCCACACACCACTTAACCATGTTTAGATAGAAGTTCATTATTCTACTTGTTTGGTTTGATTCATCTTTATGATTTTGACGTGGTTTCATAAAATGTGCAGCAAACATCGGGGTTAAAAGCCGAGCAACCAGTAAAGAAATAAAAATTGATATTACTGCGGTCCAACCAAATTGTTTAAATATGCGTCCAGGAATACCACTCATAAAAGCCGTTGGTAAAAATACCGCAATTAAGGTAAATGAAGTTGCAATTACCGCATTACCAATTTCTGCCGCGGCATTGATTGATGCTTGAATCGGTGAGTTAGTGTATTTGAGATGACGCTCTATATTCTCAACTTCAACAATCGCATCATCCACCAAGACGCCAATGACTAAACTTAACGAGAGTAATGAAACTGTGTTTAAGCTAAAGTCCAACCAATAAATAAACAAAAAAGTGGGGATAATTGATAAGGGCAATGCAGTCGCTGAGATAAGCGTAGCTCGCCAATCACGTAAAAATAACCAAACCACAATAATTGCCAGAATGCATCCCTCATAAAGCGCATTCATAGATGAGTCATAATTTTCTTTTATCTGTTTAACGCTATTACTAATTTCGCTGATCGTGATATTGGGATGATTTTCTCTAAATTTTGCAATTTTAGCCCTAACTAAGTTTGCCACCGCCAGCTCACTGGCACCTTTCGCTGCATAAACTTGAAAGCTGGTAATCGGCTTGCCATTCATAAAAGCCATTTGCCGGATTTCAGCTGTGCTATCGCGAACTTGAGCAATGTTCCCCAAGCGAATGTTATTTCCATTTCCAAGCGGAATGCTTAAATTTGCCAGATCAGCAGCGCTATGGATATTTTCGACACCTTGAATAGTTTGTTCTTGGTTGCCAATATTTGCCCGACCACCTGAGAAATCTTGGCGCACATTGTAAAGTTGATTGGAGATATTATTAATAGTAGTATTCATTGAGATCAGCTTTGCTGGATCAATTAATACTTGAATTTCTCGATCTACCCCTCCTTGACGAGTGATTTTGCCTACTCCGGGCACAGTTAAAAGTTCTTTATTAATTTCATTATCAACTAACCACGAGAGATCTGTTGCATCTAAATTAGCGCTTATTTCATAGGCTAAAATTGAGTTATCTCGAATGTTAACTCGTGAGATTACCGGCGTTGTGGTACCAGGTGGAAATTGCGCTTGGATTTTATTTACTGCATCTTTGACATCGTCGGTTGCTTCTTGTAAATTCTTACCTAGATCAAATTCAATGGTAGTGGTTGAATTGCCATCTGTTATTGTCGAATTGATGTGTTTGATTGAGTCTATATTGGTAACACTATCTTCAATCTTACGGGTAACTTGAGTTTCGAGTTGCTCTGGAGTTGCGCCAGATAATGATACCGATACTGTCACCATTGGCAAATCCATGTCCGGAAAATTCTTTATTTCAATTTTTGCAAATGCATAAAGACCTGCAATACTCATTAGGATGAATAAAACTATGAATGGAATTGGGCGTTTAATAGCTATTTCAGAGATATTCATTTGTTTTTGTCCTGTACAATACGCACGAGGTCACCATCATTTAAAAAACCACTTCCCTGTGTCACAATTTTATCGTTAAGTTTTACTCCTGATTCAACAATTGCAGTATTATTCAAGTAATCATTAAGCTGTATCTTAATTTTGCTAACCCGATTATTTTTATTTAAGCGCATGATATAATTATAGCCATCACGGTTAATTACTGCTGATGATGGTATTATCATTGACACAGTTGTTCCAACATTGATTTCCCCTGAAAGATACATTCCTAGCCGTAGCTCTGGATTGGGTGGGATATCGACATAAATCAAACCATTTAAAGTACTCTGGTTTAAATCTGGGGCTATTCTGCTAACGCTTCCATTAATTATATTTCCTGTATTATCTGTAATGCTGGCATGCTGTCCGACTTTAATTTTAGACATATCGCTAGAGTTTATTTCTGCCTGCCACTCAAGCTTTCCAGCTTTAATCATTCTAAATAATTCACTCCCGTTTTGAATAATGCTTCCGGCTGTTGCGGTTCTTGAAGAAATTACTCCATCGTCGGGTGCCTTGATTTCAGTGTAGCCAAGTTTTATTTGTTGCAGTTTGAGTTGTGCTTGTGCAGCTTCAAGTTTAGCTTGCGCTGTTTTTGCTTTGGTTTTATAGGATAATAAATCTTGAGTACTGACCGCGCCAGCTTTTTCCAATAGTGTTGATTGTCGCGCTTCGGTTTGTGCTTGCTCCAAATTAGCTTTTGCCTCAGAAAGATTTGCTTGCTGATTTAATAAATCTGCATTTAACTCTGCCGCATTTAATTTTGCTAGAATCTGCCCTTTTTTTACTCGATCTCCAACATCTACATTTACCTCGCTAATGTCTAATCCACCAACTTCGGCACTAATTATGGTTTCGCGCCACGCCTTAATTGATCCATTTGCATGAACAACATTACTTACATCTTGAAGCTTTGGAGTGCTAACTGAAACAGTTAAAACGGGGTTTTCTGCAGTGGTTGATTTGGGCTTAGTGCAGCCGCAAATCAATAGCAACATAGCAAATAGGGAAATTTCTTTGAATAAATTAATGCGTAAATAGAATTGTTTTTTCATTTAACTACCTATCGTTAATTTTGTTAGCTGTGATTCATTCCAGTTACCGCCAACTGCTTTATAGAGGGCAATCCATGCCTCGGTTTCTTCAAGTTTTGCTGTGGTAAGATTTTGTTCATAATTTACCAGATTAATCCGAACTGTTTCCAAATCTAGCAAATTTAGCCAGCCGATTTGGTATTTTTTATTCATGGCATTGAAATAATTTCCATAGTTTTTGACTGCATTATTTGCGGCTATTTCACGCTTTTGTGCAGCATTAATTCTAACTAATGCATTTTCAACTTCTTTAATCGCAGTTAGCACTTTGATTTTATAATTTGCAACGGCTTCATCATATTGTGCATAGGCTAACGATTCTTGAGCTCTTAAATATCCGCCATCTGTAATAGGCAGTGTGATAGCTGGACCATATGACCATGAGCTTGGCTGATTTGCGTAAATTGTGCCACCATTGGCAGACAGAGAACCTGTTAGTGAAATTGAGGGATATCGGTTGGCAGTTGCATAGCCAACATTAGCTATTGCTGCAGCAACACTTCTCTCCGCGGAGGATATGTCTGGACGTTGTGATATTACGTTTGCTGGTATCGTAGATATATTCAAGAATGTAGGAATGGGAATTTTTGCGTAATTTTTTATCATTTTTGATTCTATTTCATCATATTTAAGTCCAGTGAGTGCCACCAATTCATTGTTATATTGCAAACAGGATCCCTTCTGATTTTCTATATTGCTAAGTGTTTGAGCTACCAGCCCGGCACCTTGTTCTTGATCTGCTCGCGGGGATACACCAACGGTTACTTGTAGTTCGGTTAGCTTTTGTGTAGCAGTACGTGAATTAAATTGGCTTTCGTATATCATTAACACTGATTGACATGCTCTGGCACTTACGTAAGCATCAGCAACTTGCGAAGCAAGAGAAACTCTGGCATCATTCCAATCAGAAATACTTGCATCTA
This sequence comes from Neisseriaceae bacterium, assembly GCA_003963245.1. GTDB lineage: Bacteria > Pseudomonadota > Gammaproteobacteria > Burkholderiales > UBA11063 > Aquella. The sequence continues at coordinate 289,143 of RXJX01000014.1, read as the reverse complement.
AGCGTGCTTGATAGATTTGAGTATTACGACGAATTGCACCAAACAAATCCAATTCCCATGATGCATTTAAACCTCCGGTATAAGAACTACCTCCACCTGTAGCAGCGCTTATAAAGTCTTGTGAGCTAGTCCCTGTATTACCACCAATACTGGTTCCGCTATATGCGTTATTTTGTGCGCTCACATTTCCTGCTGCTGTGATACTAGGGTAAAAAGAAGCATTACTTCCTCTTAAATTAGCCTGAGCTTGAGCAATCTTAGCTACAGATTGTGCTAGATTTGGATTACTAGCAATTGCTGATTCAATAAAATAAATCAGTGTCGGATCATTAAATTGTTGCCACCAGCTTACCAATTGACTATTATCTCCATTATGCGGTAATTTGGCGTGCCATTTATTAGGAATATTTAAATTTTGTGCGGTTAGAGGGGTATAATCAGGTCCAACGGCACAGCCAAATAGAATAAATGCTAATGAAGTCAGTATAATAATTGATATTTTGGTACTATATTTTCGTTGATTGAACTGCATATTGTGAGCGCCCTGGACCTGTGTTATTTATAGTTTATCGTTATGAGAAAAATATTAAATCTAGCGATTGCTAGAGAAGTGGATTCTAACATAAATAAATTTAAATTACAGATGAAAATTAGATACAAGTATGGTTTTAATAAATTTATATTGAGTAAGTAGTTGTAGTGTTTATGTTAAATTGTGAGGTTTTTAAGTGAGTGTTTTAATTTTATGGGGCTAGATAATCAAAGCGGATTGTTTCTAACCAATTTTATTCATTGAGACTTAGTCGCTTCCGAGCTGATTATTGCTACTGCATAATCTGCCAAGCGAGTGATCATCTTCTCTTGCCATTCTGGTTCAGCTAGTAAATTGGGTGCCATATGATTGACAATGTGTCTTGGATGAATAAGAGAAAATCCAATTCCAGTTAGAGTAAAAGATAAACGATGAATTTCATCTGTCATAGTTTGAACGTTTAAATATTTACACAAGATAGCATTAAGTGGAACATGAATAGCATTAGCTGGGATAAGTATAAGGTCATCTATCAGACCTGTTGGTTCAAATTGTTCACGGGTAATGATGTTGTGGACGAAATGAAATCTTTTTGGGGGAAAGTTTTTTTCTTCAAAATTAGCAAGAAAAGGTCTTAGCAAAATAGTATAGAACTTTACCATTGCACCATGAATTGAGTTACAGTTTAATAATACAGGCGTACCAATTTCTGGTCTTGGCAATTCAGCAAATGTCTCAGCAATTACTGCGCGGTATAACCCGGCTTTGTCATTAAAATAGTAATGAATAGCGGTGATGTTTATTTCACTTGCTTTACAGATTTCACGAGTTGTTGCTTGATGATAACCTTTTAAAGCGAATATCTGCGCAGCATGATTCAATAAGCGTTCTTTGGTGTTTGACTTAGCGTTCTTCATAACTTCTTAATTCCATTCTCGTTCAATATTGCGCAAGGCAAATTTTCTGGTCAAGATCAGCGAACAGATTCCCCCAATTAGGCAGCAGCTAGTAAAACTAATTGCAGAATAATTGAATATACCAGTAATATAGTCACTAATTTGGATGCCAATAGCAAACAATAGGGTTTGACTAAATGTCATCAATGAAGCAGCCATACTTTGGGAAACATTCTTATTACTCATGATAATGCGGATAATACTACCATTACTTAGTCCTAGACCTAAACTGTAGAAAAATAATCCAACAGAAAGTAGATTAATTGAAAAACTAAAAATAAAGCTAAAAATAACGCCTGCTAATGAAATATAACAGCCACGTAAGATCAATTGATGAAATTGCCAACGTCCTGCCAGAAATTGCATGGCAATACTTGAAATTGACAATCCGCCAATAGTAATAATTTGATAAATGATATAATGAGTATAATCTAAATGAAGATTATGCAAAATCAAATTTGGAGCTAATCCTAGCCAAATTAACAGGGGCATTGCTGCAGCGATGGTACAAGCCACACCTAATATATAATTTGAGCTGGTTGCAATTTCCCAATAGTGACGCAATACTGGTTTAAGCTCAAGTTTTTCAACTCTGGTTGTACTTTCAGGAGTGTTTTTATATAAGCCACATAAGCTAATAAAGCCTAAAATACAAGTTAGAACGAAAATATAGCGCCAGCTACTATAACTAACGATGACTCCACCAATTAGTGGACCAATTAACGGAGCTAAGATACTCACATTTCCCATGATAGAAATAATTCTAACTGCGCCTTTGTCATCGAATTTTTCATGAATAATCGCATAACCCATAGCGATAAATGCCATCCCGCTACCTTGCAACCAGCGCCCAAGCATGAATTGATTGATGCTCATACTGCAGGCAATAATAATCGTAAAAATAAGAAAAGATAGATTGCCAAGCAAGATCATTCGGCGTTTACCATAACGCTCAGCCAGCGGACCTAACCAGAGCTGAATAGCACATTCACCAAGCATATAGAAGCTAAGCGAAGCTGCAACATAACTTAATGGTGCATTAAACTGATTGACTACCGCGATCATTCCCGGCATAATCATATCGTTGGCGGAATAGGTCGTAAATTCGTAAGTTACTAAGAATAGTGCAAATAAATAAAGTTTTTTCATTGAAACCCAAAAATGTCAGTTGAATTATCAATCAAGGAAAAATTTAGTATCCAAAGGAACGTAATCGGTTTTTAAATGATTGAGTTTTATTAATTTTGTGCTTGGCACATGGCTTTTTTCTGCGATATTATACAACGTATCGCCTTTCTCTATCACCACATAATGCCTACCTGTAGATGAAGTTTTGATCCTTGATTTAAAATTTGATGCGACTGAGTTAACCTTTATTTTAGTTGGCGGAGTGTTTTTGGTCGTACTGTTACTATTTAGAGTTTTAACAGTTGTTGCTGTTGGGGATGTATTGCTTATAGCTTGCATAGGCTTACTATTTTTAACGGATGTCGTTTCTACTGAATTCGGTTTTACAGTTATTACTGGTGTTTGCGATACTTTTGAGTTTGAAGTAATTGCTATTGTTTCATCTGTCGTTTCCGGCGATAAATCTTTTAACTGTTGTTTTAATTGTTTAATCCGATTAGCAAGTATTTTACGATTTTTAGGGCTTAAGTTGGCGCTTTGTAACCCACTAAGTGCAGTTATTTTCATTTGTAATAACTCAGGGGTCGCTGGACCATCGTATGAGCTTATAAAATAACTGGCGCGCGGATAATTGTTTTGTAGAATATAGGCATAGGTAATTCCCAGATAAGCTGCCAGAGGTGGATTTGGTTTGCCTAGGACTTGTGAATAACTGTCAATTGCTGATTCAAGATTATTTTGACTAGTGTAGCAGTCGCCACGATTTATATAGACCAAATTTAGTCCTGATTCATTGTTTCCAGCAATCTTTAGTGCTTTTTGATAATTTACATCTGCCTGTGAGTAATCTTGAGTAGCGCAAAAGAAGTTGGCGTAAGCTGTTCTGAATTCAACGTTTCCGTCATCTTCATTAATTGCTCGCGAGTAACTATTTTCTGCCGATTTAAACTGCTGTAATTGCTGATAGGCTTTCGCCTGCACCAGATAGCCATAGCCATTATGTGGATTTTGTTTAATTGCCATATTAGCTGACTCAAGCGCAGCGGATGATTGTGATTGTTTAAGCAAGATATTGGCGCTATTAATATAGCTATTAGAAGTACTTATATTAGGCTTAACTGTTGAACAGGCCAGCAAACCCAGACTAATAAGGCTAAATAAAAATAAATTATTATGATTGGTCATGTTGCGTAAACTCTCTAATGAAGCCTTTTGCGTAGAAATATGATTAAAGTCGGTCAATCATATTTCTACGCAATAAATAATAAGTTAATAAGCTGTAATTGAATATAAGGTTATAGCATTCATGGCAGGAAGCTGTGTCCAAGAAACTCCGTTGCTTGATGTTAGAATCGTCCCGTTTTCTCCAACCGCGGTAAAAGTTCCATTTGCAAACGTAATATTTAGCAAATTTGAATCGGTGCCACTGCTTTGTACACTCCAGTTTATGCCATTTGCTGAAGTTAAGATTGTTCCAAAATTCCCTACTGCAACAAATTGGCCATTACCATATGCGACACCATTTAGTTGAGTACTAGAACTGCTGCTCTGAATTTGCCAGCTACTGCCAGTATTCGAGATCAAGACTGTACCGCCTGAACCAACTGCGACATAAACTCCATTACCATAAACTACTGCGTATAAGTTATTTGTTGAACCGCTGTTAACATTACTCCATGAATTGCCATCGGCAGATGTCAGCAATGTGCCGCTCTTTCCAACACTCACAAATAATCCATTGCCATAAGTTACACCGGATAAATTATTTGTAGTACCACTGGTGACTGTATTCCATATGCGTCCATTACTTGAAGACAATATTGTACCTAGATCACCTACAGCAATGAATTTGTTATTGGCAAAGGTTAATCCCAAGAGATTACTGGCACTCCCGCTAGTAGCACTCTCCCAAGAATCGGCATTGGAGCTAATCAGAATATTTCCTGCATCACCTGCAGTCACAATTACACCATTGCCAGAACTGATTGCATAAAGGTTTTTTGCTGTTCCGCTGGTTTGAACGCTCCAAGTTTGCGCTGTAAGCGCAGTAATAATTGTACCAACATCGCCAACTGCAACGAATAAGCCATTACCATATGTGATTCCTGATAAATTATTGGTTGTATTGCTTACTTCTGTAGCCCATGTGCTTCCATCTGCTGAAGTTACAATAGTTCCATTATTTCCAGATGCTGCAAACGTTCCATTGCCATAGCTTAGATTTAATAAAGTTTCTGTAATTCCGCTGTTAACCACCGTCCAAGTAGCACCATCATTAGTAGATCTGACAACAGTTCCTGAGTTTCCGACTGCCACAATAATATTGCTACCATTGTTACTTACACCGCGTAAATTATCTGTTGTACCACTGCTACGAGTAGTCCAATTAATGCCATCAGAAGAAGTGACAATTTGACCAGCTTCACCGACTACCACAAAAACGCTGCCGTTATAAGTTGCGCTATATAATGAAGTAGCTATTCCACTTGAACGAGTTGTCCAAGTAATTGCATCTGGCGAGGTTACAATTGTGCCACCAGTTCCTGCTGTGACAAATAGCCCATTACCATAAGTTACGCTGCCAAATCCACTGCTAACCCCGCTGGTTTGCTTACTCCAGATAATTGCGTCTGGCGAAGTCAGAATTACTCCATTTGCCCCGACAGCAACGAATTTATTTGCGGCATATTTAATTCCACGTAAATTGGTAGTTATCCCACTATTTTGCGTTGCCCAAGTAACTCCATCGGGTGAAGTTAATAAAATACCCCCAGCACCAATTACTACATAGGTTCCATTGCCATACGCCACATTATCAAGTTTATTGCTTACGCTGCTGGTTTGTGAATTCCAAGTAATGCCATCATTAGAAGTAAGAATAGTGCCTGAGTAACCAGTTACTACATATTTACCATTCCCATAACTAACTCCCAGTAAGTAGAAAGTATTACCACTCACGCGTTGTGTCCAAGTGGTAGCATCAGGTGAAGTAAGAATTACACCAGATACACCCACAGCAACAAATTGATTTCCTGCATATATGACATTAATGATATTGGAAGAGACGCCGCTGGCTTGAGGCGTCCAGTTTATTCCATCAGGGGAAGTTTTGATGATACCGCTGGCAGCAACTATGACAAATTGATTTTGTCCATAGGTAATACCGCGCAAATTACTTTGTGTTCCAATATCACCAAGAGTCCAATGAACTGCATCAGTTGAAATTAATAATGTTCCGGCATCTCCAACTAATACATACTTACCCGCGCCATAAGCAACAGCATAAAGTCCCTTATCACTGCCACTTATTTGTTGTGTCCAAGTTGTTCCATCGCTAGATGTCATGATTAATCCAGCAGAGCCCAATGCGATAAATTGTCCATTAACAAAATTAAGCCCAATAAAATCAACGTTTGTACCACTAGATACTTTACTCCAACTACTTCCATTACTAGAGGTCATTATTCCGCCACCAGTACCGACTACAACAAATTTACCATTGCCATATGCTACATTATGAAAGCTAACATCCGGGTTATTACTATTCACGGCGTTCCAATTACTGCCATCACTAGAGTTTAAAATCACTCCAGAGTAACCAACTGCAACAAAGATACTGCCGTTAAAAGCAGAAGTTGTGTAATTTGATAATGGTACTTGCAAATTGGTTTGCTGGTTGTTCTGCAGTTTATTAATCTGATATGAAGCACCACTAATCATGTAATTTGCAGAATTTGAAGCAGGTGAACTCCCGCTTGAATTGCAGGAGCTTAGACCAAAAATAACCAATAAGAGAATGACAACCGTAAAGAATCGTTGAGTGATATTATTGATACGCATTTATTAGACTCCCAGGTAATCAAAAATTTGTTGATAAATTTGATGAAATATTAACAACGAAAGAGATTATCCCTCATTATTATTGGGGCTGATACTTTCCCATGAATAGCAAGCAGGACATTGCCAGAAGAAAGTTTTAGATTTGAAGCTGCAACAGCCACAATGATAGTAAGATAACTTATCATTATATTTCAGCAGCAGATTTTTAATTCTTTCAGCATCACTTTTACTTTCTTGTGCTTCAAGAATATGTGCACGAGCATCAATAATTAATGCTGCAACTTTGGCACTAGGGCGATGAATGAGTGAATTACGTAAATATTCAACAGTTGCTTCAGACGTATCATAGTTAGCCAGCTTTTGATATGCAACATCATGAAGATTAAGCTGCGGGAATAGAGTTGCGTAACCCTTGATAAGCGTCAGACCTTCTTTAACCTTATCAATACGCAGATAAGCATCAAACATTTTATCCAAAACCAATGGTAGGTATTGATAGTTTTGCTTCTCGATTTGTTGCCAGATTTGAATCGCGGTAGTATAATCTTCTTGATTATAATGAACTTCACCAAGCAAAATATTGGCACGAACACATTTACGATTAGTATCCAATGCAGTTGCTATAAACTCTTTAGCTTTGTCGTAAGAAGATTTAATAATCGCTTCCTGTGCTAATTCACAGTTAAACTGAGCAACTTCAGTATGGAAGCTGAAATCGGAACTGGCAAGTTTTTTGGCAGTATCAATTGCTTCAATCCAATTTTTATCTTGTTGGTAAATTAACAGGAGCATTTCAAGCGCGTGATGACCATACATTTCGCTATTGAGTAATTTGAGGAGTGTCGCCTCTGAACGATCAATCAGACCAGCTTTTTGAAAATCTTGCGCTAACTCCAAGCGGATTTTATCTCTGGTTTCATTGGAGAAAACATATTGTGAAGTAAGCAATTTGGTGTGTAATTTGATAGCTAAATCATTCTCACCACGTTTACGGTATAGGCGCCCAAGGCTGAATTGGAGCTCAACTAATTGTGGTTCTTGTTCTACTACTTGCTTAAGTTCGTCGCTGGCAATTCCCGTTTTATTATCAACCAGTGCATCAACACTATCAAATATTCGTTGAGGTAGTCGTTTGGCTTGCTTCAGAACTACTTTCATGTCAATACGCCCAGCAATCCAACCAAAGGCAAAAAATAGTGGGGTAATTAATAACCAAATAACTAAAATATCCAAATCTAAGCTCCCAGAAATTAAATAATTTGATCGACTTTAGAGCTTTTCTCTTCTGTCTTGTCTATTTGTTTTTTTAATTTGCTAATTTGCGACTTTAGGGATAGGTTATTAACGAAACCATAAAGTAAACCGATAAGTAATCCTCCAATAGCAAAAATAGCTAGTGTAATGATTAACGGTAATTTTAAGATGTAAACACTAAAGAAATTAAACTCCACCGTTTGCATATTATTGATTGCCAGAACCAAGAGTAAGACAAAAATTATAACTTGAAGTATAATTTTGAAGATTTTCATAATGTTACCTTTCATTATCTAGCTTTTGGAGACTATATATGCTTGATTATACCATAATAGTCGTCAGGTCTTGGTTCAACTTGGGTATCATTTTGTATTTTCTTTGTTAATCAAAACATTGGTAATTTGCAACCTAGGGGATAAAATTATTCTGGTATAATAGCGCAAACACTTTGGATGGGGTTAATTAGATGAAAATCAAAAAAAATGCGATTTACGCGCAATCAGGTGGGGTAACTGCCGTTATCAACGCTTCGGCAGCTGGAGTAATTAATGCTTGTCGTCAATATTCTGATCAAATCGGTACACTATATGCTGGTGCAAACGGTATTTTGGGCGTATTAAATGAGGAGTTGATTGACACTAGTTTGGAGCCGCAATCCATGATTGATGCGCTTCGTCATACGCCCGGTGGAGCATTTGGCTCGTGTCGTTACAAATTAAAATCACTAGAACAAAATCGTCGCGAATATGAGCGTTTGATTGAGATTTTTGCTGCTTATGATATTGGTTATTTTTTCTATAATGGCGGAAATGATTCTGCGGATACCTGTTTAAAAGTTTCACAAATTGCAGAAGAACTGGGTTACCCAATTCATGCTATTCATGTACCTAAAACAATTGATAATGATTTGGTTGTAACTGATAACTGTCCTGGTTTTGGTTCGGTTGCCAAATATGTCGCAACTTCAATTCGTGAAGCTGGTTTTGATCTTGAATCAATGTACAAAACGTCAACTAAGGTTTTTATTCTTGAAGTTATGGGGCGTAATGCTGGATGGATTGCGGCAGCTTGCGGATTGGCCAGTGAGTCAGAAGAGCAGCCACCGCACATCATACTGTTTCCTGAAATAACTTTTGATGAAGATGGTTTTATTCAAAAAGTTAAATATTCAGTAGAAAATTATGGTTATTGTGTGGTCGCAGTATCTGAGGGGCTTAAAGATCGCTATGGAATGGAATTAAGTGCTTCTCAACACACTGTTGATGATTTTGGGCATCACCAGTTGGGTGGTGTTGCACCTGTAATTGCTGGAATTATTAAAAAACGCTTGGGGTATAAATATCACTGGGCAGTTGCCGATTATTTACAGCGTGCAGCACGGCATATTGCTTCCGCAGTTGATGTTGAGCAAGCTTACCAGTTAGGTTTTAAAGGGGTTGAGATGGCTCTTGCTGGAGCAAACGCAGTAATGCCATACATTAAGCGTGTTTCAACTACTCCGTATCAATGGAGTATTGAACAGGTTGCATTGAAACAAGTTGCGAATAAAGAAAAATTTATGCCACGTGATTTTATCAGTGAAGATGGCTTTCATATTGCAGAGCCGTGTCGTGAATATATTTTGCCATTGATTGAAGGCGAAGATTACCCGCCGTATAAAAATGGTCTTCCTGATTATGTACGTTTAAATAAGCAGCATGTAGTCAAGAAATTAAAGGATTTTAATTGATAATGACTCATCGAGTGACATTGGCAATTACTGGTGCCAGTGGTATGCCTTATGCAATGAAGCTGTTGTCTGAGCTTTTGTTTCAAGGGTGTCATGTTAATTTGGTGATTAGCAAGGCAGGCATCCTTACACTTAAGCAAGAGCTTGATTTGATGCTTAGTGCGAATATTGAGCAATCGCGCTTAAAACTGATTGATAAGTTAAATTTAGTTAATTCAGATAACCTTAAATTATATGCGACTGCCGATTGGTTTGCACCGATGGCATCAGGCTCTAGTGTCGATGATGCAATGGTGGTGTGTCCTTGTTCAATGGCTAGTCTTGCAAAGATCGCGAATGGAATTGGCGATGATTTAATTACTAGGAGTGCAGATGTAATTCTCAAGGAGCGTAAAAATTTGATTATCGTTCCACGAGAGACTCCGTTTTCTGCAATTCATCTGGAAAATATGCTTAAATTATCTCGTCTAGGCGTGGCAATAGTTGCACCTATTCCGGCATTTTACAATCATCCGCAAACTCTCGAAGATGTAATTAATTTTATTGTAAGTCGTATTTTAGATCAGTTGGGTATTAATAATTCTTTAACGAAACGTTGGTAGATTTGCTATAATACTTTATTAAAACTTATGGTTATTGGGAGTAACATGGAACATACTGTTGAACAAATAAAAAAGTTAGTGCATGAAAATAATGTAGTTTTATTTATGAAAGGCAATGCCAAATTTCCTATGTGTGGCTTTTCGGGGCGAGCATTGAAAATTTTATCGCTTTGTGGGGTTAAAGATTTTATTACGGTGAATGTACTTGAGGATGAAAGTGTGCGTCAGGCGATTAAAGAGTATTCTAATTGGCCAACGATTCCGCAGTTATATGTCCGGGGAGAATTTATCGGGGGTTCAGATATCATGGCAGAGATGTATGAGTCTGGTGAATTACAAGAATTATTCAAATAAAATAAACGGCGCAATTATGCGCCTTTTTTATTCTAGAGGTATAGAATGAGTAGCTTTCTTAATCTGTTGCAATTACGTACTATTGAACAGGAAGCGGCTAATTTGGGGATTAATTTAATTGAACGGGCTGGTTTGTCAATTGCCAAATTAGTAAGTTCTCAGTTTAATAAAAAAGATCGTATTTTAGTCATCGCAGGTCGTGGAAATAACGGGAGCGATGGTATGGCTGCCGCAATTAATTTACTTGAAGCTGGTTACAAGGTGGATTTAGTCCGCTTATTCAAAGATAATACTGCCATCAACCAGCAATGGTATGAGCGCTGTATTGCGCTTAAAAAACCATTAACTAGAATGCCAAGTGACTTAACCAAATATCAATTAATTATTGACGCTATTTATGGGATTGGTCTCACTCATGAATTAGATGTTGATACAGCGAAGATTGTTCAGAAAGTTAATCAACAATCTTCTTTTGTATTGAGTCTGGATGCACCAAGCGGTTTAAATCCATTTAGCGGCAAGGTATTTGGTGAAGCAATTCATGCTGATTGTACTTTGACATTTATTAGTGATAAACCTGGCTTACATACAGGGGATGGTTTAGATTGTAGTGGAGAAGTTCAGGTAGTAGAATTGGTTGACATCTCTGAGTATAAATTACCTGATGCACTATATCCAACTAACTTTAATGTTTTAGACAGCATTAACTATAGTCCACTTTTACGCATGAAGTTTAATACCAATAAGGGCAGCTATGGTACGGTTGCTATTATTGGTGGTAATAAAGGGATGCATGGTGCATTATTCTTGGCTGGTAGAGCTGCATTATTAGCAGGAGCGGGCAAGGTTGTACTTGGTGCATTAGATAATGACTTTAAATTAGATTTCTCAATGCCTGAATTAATGAGTCAGTCACCTAAAGAGATTGTCCGTAACTTACAAGCATTTGATGCAATTGCGATTGGTCCTGGGCTTGGACAAGATGATAAAGCAGTCAAGGTACTTGATAAATTATTAGATGATATTGAAGATAGTAAATTATTGGTTGATGCAGATGCGCTAAATTTAATAGCAAATAATCTTGAGTTAAAATTAAAGTTTCGTGAAGTTCGCTATAAAATTATTACTCCGCATCCTGGTGAAGCAGCACGAATTCTTGGAGTCACAGTCAATGAGGTTCAAGAAAATCGCTTTATGTCAATTACTGATATTTCGACCAAGCTTAATGCGGTGACAATTTTAAAAGGTGCTGGAAGTCTTATTCAATCTCATAATCAGATCTTTGTAAATACAACTGGTAATCCTGGTTTAGCTAATGCCGGGCAGGGGGATACTTTGACTGGTTTAATTGCCGCCTTTCTTGCGCAGGGTATGGAAATGTTGGATGCAACGCGTCTTGGTGTTTTTGTCCATGGCTTAGCAGCGGATCGTTTAGTGATTCAAAAGCGTGGTTACAATGGTATTTTGGCTAGCCTTGTAGCTGAAGAAGCTAGTTCTGTCATCAATGAAATGGTGTATGGGAAATTATTTCAATAGCTCTTGCACTAGGTTAGTTTGATTATCTGTTAAGAAAAGCCGCTGATATATCAGCGGCTTTTCTTATTAGCTTAATTAATTTAGGCTTAGAACAAGTAACCAACTTTGAAATAAACAGTTGAGTTACCATCAGAATTTGGTGTTGCTGCATTGAATGATTGGTCATATTTATAACCACCGGCGATTAAGATAGTTCTAGCGATATCGTATTGAATTTCCGGATTAAGTGTATAGCGGAAATCTGATGTCCAACCGTAATTCATTTGACCTGCAAAAAGTGGGCTAGTTCCATTGAAGCCAGCTGGAATTGCAGCACCTGCAGTATTAGTCGCACCAGGGATGTAGCCTGCCGCAGTATTTCCATCTTGAGTCGCATCATAAGCAGTCATATCAAGTGAGAATTTCAAATTGTCTAACAAGCGATATTCTGGTTTAACACCTAAACCATAATACTGATTTAAGTTAGTCATAGTTGTACCATAGGTATAGGTTAAATAAGGGATAACTTGGAAACCATTTGATGAATCACCAAAGAATTGGAATGCATAACCTGCTTTAGCTGTGATTAGAGCTTGGGCATAGTTAGAACCAATTGGCACTGAGGCATTAGGAGAATATTGTAATTGAGATTGATAAACCGAATCATTTGCTTCAACGTTTATCCAGATGTTATTCTTAGTCTGTATAGTAGAACCTAGTGTCCATGAATTACCTGTACCAAATTGACCTTGGTTGATCGAGGTATTATTATAACCAGCATAAACGTTATTATTGAAATCTTGGAAAGTGTCTGCTATTGCGACTACGGAAGTACTAGCTAAAATCACTGCAAGAAGTTTTTTCATTACAAAGCCCTTTTTTTAAAATTATTTACATTGTCTGTGAATATAATCTTGCTTCAAGTCTCTCATAAATGAAAGCAAGACCACTCTATAAGTAGGGATTATAATACAAAGGGCGTAAAATAGTCAAGCAATCAACCTAATTTAATTGTGGTTATGTTGCAAAAACAAACATTTACAAATATAATGCAAAAAAAGACGCCATAAATTTGACGTCGTTGGTTTTTATGTGATATGGTGGTTATAGCTGTTCAAGATATTTCTTATGAAATACCCTCAATTGCTCCACTAACTCAATAATTTGCTCGCGGGGTGGCAAAAACGTCGTGCGGAAATGAAGTGTATTAGGAAATTGTCCAAATCCAGAGCCGGGTACAACACATATTCCTGTATCTTCGAGCAGAGCCATACAATATTTTTCATCAATTGCCGATTCTGCATTTCGATTAATATGTGCTGCAGGTAACTCAATTTTAACAAAAGCATACATTGCGCCTTCAGGAATATTAACACTCAGACCATCTATATTATTTAGTTCGCTACCAATAATTTGTGCCTTTTCTTTTAAATCGCTTAAAATAAGCGTTTTTTCCTTAAGATATAAATCATAACTAGCGTCACCCGGCTCAGGTGGTGAAACCATAAGATAACAAGCAATTTGCCCAGCTAAATTAGCACAAAGATTAATAGACTGAAGTTTTACAAATTGAGCAAACACATCATCGGGAACATTGCGTACTTCAAGATAACCTGAGCGATGTCCGCATTCTCCATAATAACCTTTAGACATAGAGTGAAAGCTGAATAAGCTTACATCAGTTATCTGCATTTCATGCATAACTTTGGCAAATGAATGGAATTTAGCTGTTTTACTGTAAATATTTTCTTGATAAACTTCGTCCGCTAAAATAGATAGATTATGCTTACGTGCAAAATTAATAATCATTTTAATATTGTCATAAGATAGGACAGCACCGGTTGGATTACCCGGGTTAATTACAGTAATTGCCACGGGATTAAGTTTGTTCATCTTAGCGGTATTGTAACTATCAAGTAAACTTTCTTCATTAAGTTGCCAGTGATTTGCTTCATCCAGATAATAGCCAATACTTTGTCCACCAACTAAGGTTAGAGTAGCACTATACATTGGATATTGTGGCACAGGTAACATTAAACCATCTGTAGGATTTTTGATAATCGCGGTAATAACCGACTGTGCAGCTTTACTCGCACCGTCAGTTAAGATAATCCGCTCAGAGTCCGCCGGAATATTATCTCGTTTACGAATAAATTCAGCAACAGCTACCCGCGCAAATTCAACACCTGCACTAGCGGAATAAGCTCCAACACCTTCAGGGAGCGCTTTGAGGATTGATTTAGCACGCTCAATTGAGTCAGGATGAAAGAGCTCCGTAATGTCTTGTTCAAGTAGGTTTGGAAACTCTAGCAAACTTAAAACTTCACGGACATAGGTCATAGGTTTTTGTGCAAAAGCATGTGGATTACCAATGTTGCAGTAGGTAATTTTTTTGCCTTGTTTTTCAAGTTCTTGTGCACGAATTACGATGCGACCACGCACCGCATAATCAGCATCTATAAGTCGTTGGCTTAGGTTGATATAATTTAACATAGTTGTAAACAGTATAAAATAGGATACTCAAACTGATTTAAAATACTGGTAGGCAACAAGCAACGAAGCCTACAGCTAGTAGGTGAGGAGCTTGACAGCGACCCAGTGTAATGAATCAGTTTGAGGATGGTTAAATAAAACGCATTGATAAATCAATTGCCTGAATGTTTTTAGTAAGTGCTCCAATAGAGATTCGATTAATTCCACTTTGCGCGTACTCATGGATATTATCTAAACTCACATTTCCGGAAATCTCAAGTTCAATTTGGTCCGATTTACAGTAATCCACGCATTGCGAAATTTCTGCCATCGTCATATTATCCAATAATAATAAATTAGCGCCAGCAGCTACCGCTTCCTTTAACTCTGCAAAACTCTCAACTTCAATTTGAATTGGGATATATTTAGGAGTGTGTTTAAATGCATATTGTAAAACTTGAGTGATTCCACCATGAGCTATAATATGATTTTCTTTGATTAAGACACCATCAAAAAGTCCAATCCGTTGATTACTCCCGCCACCAACGCTTACTGCATATTTTTGTGCCAAGCGTAATCCCGGGATAGTTTTGCGAGTATCCATTATTTTTACATTAGAGTTCGCCGCACGTGTAACAAATTCATTGGTTACTGTTGCGGTAGCCGAAAGCGTTTGCAGAAAATTTAAAGCTGTGCGTTCAGCAGTTAGCATAGCACGTGAATTACCTGTTATTTTAACTAGTTGAGTTCCAGATATAACGTATTGTCCCTCTTCAACTAGCCACTCTAATTTGCAGCCATTATCACACAATGAGAAAGCATATTCAACCCAGCGTATGCCACACACAACCATATTTTGCTTGGTAGTAATAAATGCAGATGATATTTTATCCTCAGGAATTAGTGAGGCTGTCCAGTCACTGCTGTTTCCCAAGTCTTCCTGTAATGCACGTGTAACTTCTGCTGCAATTTCTATATTATTTAATTGATAATTAATTAAAGCCATTAAAGTTACTTTATGAAATCAGGGATTGCTGGCATATTTGGCGAAATAGTAAGAACTTCATATCCATCTGGAGTAACCAAGATGGTGTGCTCAAATTGTGCTGAAAGACTGCGGTCTTTAGTTAAGGCTGTCCAACCATTGCTTGAAAATCTTACCGCTCGTTTACCTTGATTGATCATCGGCTCAATAGTGAAGATCATGCCAGCCTGCAGTTGGGGTCCGGTTTTTGCTTTACCGTAGTGCAGAACCTGAGGGTCTTCATGAAATCCCTCGCCGATGCCGTGTCCACAAAACTCCTGAACCACGCTGTAAGCATTCTTTTCTGCATGAGTTTGAATTGCATGTCCAATATCACCAAGATAATTACCTGGTTTGACTTGGTTTATTCCCAACCACATGCACTCGTATGTGATCTGTACCAAGCGTTTTGCCTGTGGTGTTACTTTATCTCCAACTAGATATGTCCGTGAGGTGTCACCATGTACGCCATTTTTGTAGACAGTGATATCCAGATTAACGATATCACCATTTTTTAATGGTTTATCATTTGGAATCCCATGACAAATTTCCGCATTGACCGAAGTACAAATTGAGTTTGGATAAGCTGGTCCTTTGGGATTTGGCTGATAATTTAGTGGTGATGGATAAGCTTTTTGCTCGTTAACGATATAATCGTGGCAGAGTTTATCCAGTTCCAACGTTGTAACTCCTGGTTTTACATAGGGTTCAATATAATCAAGAACCTCTGCTGCTAGTTTACAAGAAATGCGCATTAAATCAATTTGAGCTTGAGTTTTTATAATAATTGACATATTTTTCCTAATATTCCAAATTCATGGCAAGTTTAATTTGTTTGAGATTGTCACTGGCGATATCGCGCGCGCGCAAACATCCATCCGTAATGATTCGTTTGACCAATGTTGGTTCGTCCTGATAAGGTTTAGCATTTTCAATTAACTCACTTTGTTGCAAATTAATTGCGTCAATTAGCGGTCCTTTGCAGTCCAGACAACCAATTCCAGCTGATAAACAGCCCAGCTCAACCCATGACTTAACCTCTTCATTGCTATATATTTGATGTAACGTCCATACTGGGCAAGACTCAGGATTTCCACGGTCAGTTTTTCTAATGCGCGCTGGATCTGTGGTCATGGCGCGGACTTTGCTGGATACAAGTTCAGGTGTATCGCGTAAATTAATTGAATTATTTGCTTGGTAGCTCATTTGCTGTCCATCCAGTCCAATTATCTTTACTGGTGGGCTTGCCATGAGCTGTGGTTCATTCAAAAATACTTTACCCTTGTTTTCTAAGAAAGCAAATAATCTTTCTCTGTCTCCATGTGATAGGTTTAATGCATCATGAAGCATAAATCGTGCTCGCTCCAATGCTTCATCATCGCCTTCTTGCTGATACTTCAAAAGTAGGTTTTCATATAGCTCAGCTTTTTTGTGTCCAAGTTTTTTGATTGACTCCTGAGCTTTATGTTCAAAGCCATCCTCTCGCCCAAAGAGATGATTAAAACGACGAGCAATTTCACGAGCTAATTCAAGATTGGCAATTTGTTCTTCTTGTGCTAGCACATGTCGAACGTTATACATTAAGATATCGGCACTTTGCGTTAATGATGCACCTAAAAAGCCATACGTATTTAAATCAGTATGTTCTAATTCATCAATTACTTCTTTATAGCTAGGTACTCGCTCTAACCAGCTTAATGGTGTAATTGCACCAAGCAATGCAGTTAGCTCATATTGTTCTGGGATTTTTGATTGAATGAAAATTGTTGCTTGGGATGGGTCGATTCCTGCTGCCAGCCAATTGATGACCATATTGTTAACACAGTCGGAGATTTTTTCAGTTTCATTAAAATTTTGAACCAAGCTGTGTACGTCAGCAACCATAAATAGACAATCGTACTCGTATTGAATTTTTTTCCAATACTGTAGAGCTCCAAAATAATGTCCAAGGTGAAGCGGGCTATTGGGGCGCATAGCTGCGAGTAGGTTTTTGGAATGTATATTCATTTAGCTTAACGTAACAGAGTAAAGATACCACCAACCAGCAAGGTATAGAGTGGTTGCATGATGTAGTTTAAACCACCCAGCAGCAATAACGCAATCAAAATCCACATCCCGTAGCGTTCGGTTTGTGCATATTGTTGCGCTTGTTTTACGGGAAGGAGCGAAAATAATATTCTTCCACCATCCAAAGGAAGGATTGGTAATAAATTTAAAATTAACAAGCTAATATTGATACTAATCCCTGCTTGCGCCATTAAGCTTAGTGGAATCCCAAAATAACTATCTAAATATAAAGTACCTTTAAGCGCGAGACCCCAAATCAGAGCCATTGCTAAGTTGGATAATGGTCCAGCCAATGCAATCCAGAGTAAGTCTTTTTTAGGGTTTTTTAGTTTGGAGAAATTTATCGGAACTGGTTTCGCCCAGCCAAAAATAAAGCCTGCTCCACCTGACATAGCACCCAAGACAATGCTAATCAAAGGGAACACGATTGTACCAAAGGGATCAATATGGTGCGTAGGGTTGAATGATAAACGCCCAAGTAGCTTTGCTGTATTATCCCCATATTTATGGGCAACAAATGCATGCGCTGCTTCATGAAGAGTAATGGCAAAAATTAGCGGTATGATATATACCGCTACAGTTTGAACTACTGATAAGTTATTCATGAGTAGACGACACCTTGGTTAAAATTGTAGTGCCATAAAAAGAACAATTTAAAATCAAAACTCAACTTTCTTAACGTGGTTACTCAAAATATTACGGAATTGGTCTTGAATTCGCTTTAAGGCACTATTTGTTTCTGCTTCAAAGCGTAATACCAATACAGGTGTTGTGTTGGACGCGCGAACCAGCCCAAATCCATCAATATACTCAACGCGTAATCCATCAATAGTAATGATTTCTTTGCTACCTTCAAATTTTGCACTTTTCTGTAATTTTTCAATTATCCGATGCTGTTCACCTTCACTACCGACTTCAATATTAATTTCTGGCGTGGATACTGCATTGGGTAATGCGTTCAGTAATTCAGATGGATTATCAACTTGGGCTAAAATCTCTAAAAGTCGTGCACCAGCATAAACTCCGTCATCACTACCATACCAGCGATCATTAAAGAATATGTGTCCTGACATTTCGCCAGCAAGGAGTGCACCTGTTTCTTTGATTTTAGCTTTGATGTAAGAGTGACCTGTACGGCACATAATGGCTTCACCATTTTGCTCTTTAATCCACTTACCTAGCAAACGCGAGGATTTCACATCATAAATTATCTTAGCGCGCGGATTTTTACTTAAAATATCAGCTGCATAAAGCATCATTTGTCGGTCTGGGTAAATTATATTGCCTTCTTTGGTTATGACACCTAAACGATCACCATCGCCATCAAATGCAAGTCCAATTTCAGCATCGGTAGTTTGTAATGCGTTAGCCAAATCTTTGAGGTTTTCTGGTTTTGATGGGTCTGGATGGTGGTTAGGGAAGTTTCCATTTACTTCACAAAATAAGCCTAAAACCTTACATCCCATTCTACGATAAAGCAGTGGAGCAATTTTTCCGGCAACGCCATTTCCTGCGTCAACCACTATTGAAAGTCGGCGCTCTAACTTAATATCACCTACTATTTTATTTAGATATGCTTCACGGATATCTTCTCGATAATGTACTCCACTACCACTAATAACCTCTTTTTTTTCTGCACGGATTCGAATTTGTTGGATTTTATCACCAGAGAGAGTTTCACCTGCGATTACCATTTTTAAACCATTATATTCAGGAGGATTGTGGCTTCCAGTAATCATTACGCCAGAAAGTGTTTTTAGCTCGTAATTAGCAAAATAAACCATGGGTGTTGTTACTTCACCTATTTCATAAACATTACATCCTGACCTTAAGATTCCTCGAATCAAGCTCTCAGCCAAAGATGGACTGGTTAGTCGTCCGTCGTATCCAACAACTAATCCTTTAGCTTGTTTTTCAACTGCAATTGAACCGAGAACCTGACCGATTATCTCAACTGTTGCGGGAGTTAATTGTGTTTCAACAATCCCACGAATATCATATGCTTTAAAAATTTCAGTGGCAATTTTTTTCATCTGCTTTATTTATATCCTCTCAATGTGGTAAATCATATAATATGGCACACTTTAGATGCTATAATCATGTGATTAAAAGCTTATTTTAGCACATTTGTAGATTTGCACATTTAGATTTTAGAAAATATCTCTACCTCTGTTCTTTGGTGAATTTCTAATATGTGAAGGTAAAGCGAGATAGGGATGTGGCACATAGATACTTAGGCTCAATAGTGATTCCTACATAATAATCAAATAAATTTTCTGGTAAGACTTAAGATAGATATAGAATGAATTTACAGTTTAAAAATTTTTCGTTACGCTCGTTACTAGTAAAAATATTAGCATATGCCGCGATATTTTATTTGGTAATTATTCTTGCTTCAATTTCAATCACCGGCTATATTTTCTTTAATCTAGATAACTACAGTTCACGAATTGAACAGACTATTTATAAACATACGGGGTATAAATTACAGGCTGGATCAATTCAAACTAAGCTTAATAGCGCATATCTTCCCGAAGTTATTATAAAAGACATATTATTAGTCAACCCAGTCAATAAAAAACAGCAGCTTCACGTGAAATCACTCGATTTTGTCTTTTCTTATAGCAGCCTTTGGGATTTAGAACCTATCTTTAATCATATTTATGTTGATGGTACCGAGCTATCAGTTGAATATGATCCTGATGGCAGCATTATACTTAACGGAATAAATGTCAATAATCCAGATAAACAAACGCTTGAAAATACTAAAAACAGTTCGATAGACATTGAGCGTTGGCTGTTAAAGCAAGGTAGTATAACTTTAGATCACATTAACCTCAAGTACCATGATTTAAAAAATGGGTTACCTGAAATGGAGTTGAAAAATATTAAAATAGGACTTGAGCGAAACTTATGGGATAAGCATCGCCTATATGTTGATTTCTTTGGTAAAAGTTATCTTAATTTACTGGAAGCAGAATTAAACTGGCAGGGTGGAAAGTTTGAACAATGGAGTCACTGGGGTAAAGCAGATCTAAGAGTCCAGTCATTGAATGGTGAAAATAATTTACTTTCTTCACTAAGTCAATTTATCCCTGGTCTTAATCCTGCAGATAGGTTTAATGCTACAACAGCTCTAAAAGCGAGCATGAAAAAAGGTCAGTTACAAGAACTATACGCTAATTTTGATGTTAATAATTTTCAATTAGCCTTAGCTGATGCAGATTTGGTTAATTTTCCAAAGCTTGGTGGAAATATAAACGTCAAGTTACTTAATAATAGCTATTATTCAATACAGGCAAACAACCTAATGGTAGTTACCAGTGCCGGATATCTTTTTAATAATGCAAAAATTACAGGTTCTTATCTTGTTAATAAAAGCGGTTCTTTAGAACTCAGCAATACAAATCTTGTTGCTATCAATAACTTACTAAGTGTTTTCGATGCTACTGCTGGAATGAGTATAGATGGTACAATTAATTCAGTTAAATATAATTGGGAAGGTGCGATGTCAAAGCCATCTGATTATAATTTGCAGGCTGATTTTCATGACATCTCTTTTTCCTCTACTAGCCCAGATTATCCTAGCCTTAGTCATGTCAGCGGAGACATTAATATTGGTAAAAAGCAGGGTACTTTAAATCTGGTTTTAAAAGATAGTGTATTCTTATATGATAAGCTCTTCTTAATCCCATACGAATTTAAAAACTTAAAAAGTAAGATTGATTGGCATATTTCACCACAAAATCAACTTAGCATAATTATGCACAAGACTAATTTTGAAACTAAAGATTTTAAAGCTACTATGGATGCAAACTATCACAATGATCCGCTGCAGCCTGATAGTACTGGTTATTTAGCAATGAATGCCCATGTTGATCGGGTAAAAACATCAAAAGTTGGTGATTATTTGCCTAAGTCAATTCCAATGAGTGTTCATGAATGGCTGAATATGGGCTTAGTTGGTGGTGATGGTGCTAATGCTAATATGATTCTTAAAGGTCCATTGGATAGTTTTCCTTTCCAAGATGGGAAAGGTTTGTTTTATATTACTGCTGATATTGATAATGCAAAATTACAATATGTAAAAGACTGGCCTCCTCTCGAAAATATTTATGGACAATTTATTTTAAAAAATACCAATATTACTATTAAAGCTAAATCAGGAAGAGTTCAAAATAATTATTTAGATCCAACCGTGGTGGTTATTCCTGATTATTCAGCACCAGGTGGCGTATATTTAACAGCAGATGGTCATGCGCACGGTAGTACCGCAAACTTTATGGAGTATCTGAAAAATACTCCAATTAACCAAATAATTGGTAAATTGCCGGAAAAAATAACTACAACCGGAGATGGGGTAGTCAAGTTATACTTAAAAGTGCCATTCAAAGAGCCTAAACATACAGAAGTCAAAGGGGTTTATCACTTCGAAAATAATGCTATATTATTTGATTTGCCAATTCCTGAGCTATCTGCAGTTAATGGTGATTTAGGATTTTCGCAACATGGTGTTGAAATTTCAGATTTACAAGCAGAAGCTTTTTCTAGTAAGGCTAATTTGTACTCAAGTATCTCAAAAGATGGAAAAATGAACTTTAAGGTTGTCGCACCAAAGCTTAATTATCTTGCAGTAACTGATTTTTATTTGAGTCCATTTAGTGCTTTAATTTCGGGGGCAGCCGATACGCAAGTTAATTTTATAATTGGCAAGCATGGTTTGGAACAACTAACTGCGCAGAGTAATCTTGCTGGCGTTAAATTAGTTGGACCTGCTCCTATTGCCAAAGAATCAAGTACTATTTCCTCATTATCGCTTAATTTGAAACCAGTAGCTGGCGATGGTATGATGATTAATTGGCAATATGGTGATGTTCTTCACGGACAGCAAATTTTCCCTTCCAAAGGAACATTTACTAAAGGGCAAATTGCAATAGGTAATGTCAATTCATATCTTAGTGATGCTGATAGTACTGCCTTAACTACGGTTAATGTGAATTTGCCTACTGTTGATCTCCTTGAGTGGATTACTCAAATTAATACGGTATTGAAGACAGTTAAGCGCGAAAAATCAATTAATCGAAGCGACAGCTTAAGCGCTCTGGATGCTTCAGCAGTGCTTACTAAATCATCAGATAAGAAAATTAAAAGGATGTTCTTGCCAATACAAGTACAAGTTTCAAGCGATCAGTTTAAATTTGGTAAAATTAACTTAGGTTCTGGTTCTGCAAATGTCATTGCAGATGGAAGACATACTTATTTCAATATGTATACGCCAATAGTTAGTGGAGTCGGTGATCTAGTTTATGCACAAAATAATTTAAAATTAGTATTAGATAAATATATGTTATTTAAAAAATTAAATAAAATAGTGCCTAATTCTGGCGAGAGCAATCATAAAATTAATTTTGTTAATGGTTCTGACAAAACTACAGATGCAAAATTACCTGACATTGATTTAAAAATAACTAATTTATTTTACCAAAATCATAATCTGGGTATTCTTAATGCCAAATTAATGCAGCGTGGGAATGATTTGTTGATTGAGAGTGGTAGTTTGAGCTCAAACCAAGCGATAATAAATTTCAGAGCAACAAATTCGTGCTTTGGTTGTGGACGTGATGCTTCTTTTGTTGATTTTCGAGCTAATGCACAAATAAATAATCTTGGTGATTTGATCTATAACTTGGATTTAGGGCGAATTATAGGTAATGGTCATGGTACGGCCAGTGCTTCGTTCCAATGGAATGGCGGTTTCCAAGATTTCAATATTTTGCAAACTGTAGGCTCAATAAATGCCGATATTTCCTCTGGGAAGTTTTTGAAAGTTGACCCAGGTGTTTTAGGTGGTTTAATGAGCATTATTAATCTTCAAGGGGTGTTTGAATTTAGTACCGGAGATTTGAAGGATATTTTCAAAAAAGGATTTTTCTTTAACTCATTAAAACTTAATGTTGATATCTTGACTTCGTTAATTGAGTTGAAAAATATGTCTATGTCTGGACCTATGGCAAATGTTAATAGTTTTGGTAAGGCAAACTTTGCGAATAATTCGGTTGATGCTTATGTCTCTGTTGCTCCAAAACTTGGAGTAGTGGTAGCACTTACTGCTGGAGTTGTCACTCTGAATCCTATAGTGGGAGTAGCAGTTTATTTAGGTGAGTTAGTTTTTGGTGATCCACAAAATAAATTGTTCACATTTGGCTATCATGTGACAGGCAGCTTGAAAAAGCCTAAAGTAGTGCGTACTCAAGTAACAGAGCAAATCGTAAAAAATGTTAATGCTACTGTTGGTAATTAGCTAGGTAAATACTATGCAGCTAAAAATTGCAGCCTTACAGATGATTTCAACTCGTAGTGTTACCGAGAATTTAAATAAAGCCTCTCGGATGATTGCCGAGGCAGCAAGCAATGGTGCTCAGGTTATCGTCTTGCCTGAGTTTTTTGCTAAAATTACCACCAGTGAAGATTTACATCGAACTGATCATGCAGAAATTCTTGAAAATGGTACTATTCAGTCATCCTTAAAAGATTTGGCTGTTCTGCATGGTATCTACATAATAGCAGGTAGTATATTGCTTAGCTCATCTATCACGAATAAATTTTATAATAGTTGCTTAGTTATATCCCCTGAAGGGCTGACCTTGGCCCACTACGATAAAATTCATCTGTTTAAGTTTAATGATGGATCACAAGACTACGATGAGAGCGAAATATTGCTTGCTGGAGATCAAGTAGTTCGTTGCGATATCTTGGGATTTAAATTAGGTCTAGCAATTTGCTATGATTTACGCTTTCCTGAATTATTCCGTGCGTTAGGTATTGTCGATGTGATTGTTTTACCCTCTGCATTTACCTATCAAACAGGTGTAGCTCATTGGGAGCTCTTAATTCGTGCACGTGCGGTAGAGAATCAGTGTTATTTTCTTGGCGTTAACCAAGGCGGAATGCATGAAACTGGGCGGAGAACCTTTGGTCATTCAATGTTGGCTGATCCATGGGGTGAGGTGCTTGTTTCTGCTTTGGAAGGCGAGAAGATTATTTACGCTATAATTAATTCAGATAAAATCAGAGAGGTTAGATCAAAACTTCCTGCTCTTGAGCATCGACGAATTAGTTGAATTTAGCTTTAATTTAATAAAAATGCCGACTAGTTAATGATCGGCATTTTTCAAAAATTGATTTAACTATGCAAAATTTTTGCTAACAAAATCCCAGTTTACCAAATTCCAGAAAGCTGCCATATAGTTTGGACGACTATTGCGATAGTCAATATAGTAAGCATGTTCCCATACATCACACGTCAGCAAAGCTTTATTCTCTGTCGTAAGTGGAGTTGCTGCATTTGAGGTTGATACTAGTTCTAACTCTCCTGCTGGAGTTTTTACCAGCCAACCCCATCCTGAACCAAAAGTTCCTACACAAGTAGCTGTAAATTGTTTTTTAAACTCTTCAAATGAACCAAATTTTTTGTCGATGGCTTGCTTTAGAGCGCCAGTTGGTTCACCGCCGCCTTGTGGTGATAGACAATTCCAGTAAAATGAATGATTCCACACTTGTGCTGCGTTATTAAATACACCGCCACTAGATTTTTTTGTGATTTCTTCCAAACTAGCATTTTCAAATTCAGTACCTTTAATCAGGTTGTTTAAATTTGTCACATAAGTTTGATGGTGCTTACCATAGTGGTATTCTAGAGTTTCTTTTGAAATATGTGGCGCAAGAGCATCTAATGCGTAAGGCAATTGAGGTAGGGTATGTTCCATAGTTATTTCCTTTTGAAGTTAAAATCTCAGGCAATAGTTTAGCATGTTGCGAGGTCTTTGCGAGAAAATTAGTAAAATATATTATTCAAAATTTGGTGGAGTAGATTACAATATGTTCTTTCTGATTTATTCTGCTAAAGTTGAGTGTCTGAAGCAAATTTTTGTTTTGGCTTGTAGATTAAATTAGTTCATATACATGTTGTTTTCTAGGGGTGGAAGAAGTGACTAAAGCAATTTATGCCGGAAGTTTTGATCCAATAACCAATGGACACTTGTGGGTGATTGATAAAGCTGCAGAAATTTTTGATGAGTTGGTTGTTGCAGTTGGAGACAATCCTGATAAATCTTATACTTTTACCACTGAAGAGCGAGTTGATTTGCTGAAACAAGTGCTTGTAAAATACCCGAATATTAAAATAGGACAATTTAGTGGCGAATTTCTAGTAAACTATGCACTTAAAGAACAGGCGTCTTATATCGTGCGGGGTATTAGAAATGCTCAGGACTATGAGTTTGAAAAAACGATCCGTTATATCAATTCTGATGTTTCAGCTTCTGTTGACACTGTTTTTTTAATTCCACCTCGTGACTATGCTGAAGTTTCATCCAGTTTGGTCAAAGGATTTGTGGGAACCAGTGGGTGGCAGCAAATTGTTGCTAAATACGTACCATCAATAATTTTAGATGCATTGATCAACAAGCATCAAGAGAGAAATAATGTTAATTGTGAACGATAATATTGCGCGTGCTTGTACGAAATTATGGTTTTTAGTGGCGGAGTTTAAACAACCTGCAGATGGCTTGTTGTCCAATTTTTTTCGTGAAAACCGCAAGCTTGGTGTTAATGATCGAAATGCTATAGCGGAAACCATTTATGCTATTTTGCGGAATTACAATAAGCTTAGTAAAGTAGTAAATCCTAAAAATTCCTTTACTTTAATTGGTTATGTTTGGTTGAAAATACTAGGAGTTAATCGCCAACAATTACGTGATCTCAAAACAATAAATTTGGGGGAAATTGACAAATTAGGTGAGCTTGATCTCAATGTCATTGAATTACCGCAATGGGTAATTGATAAACTTAGTATCCGTTATAACTCAGAAGAGATTCGCGCTTTAGCTGCAGCAATGAGTAAATCTGCCCCTTTGACCTTAAGGGTAAATACAATCAAAAAAAACCGTGACGAAGTTATGCAAGAATTAGTTGAGGAAGGTCTAAAGGCTAAACTAACTAAGTACTCCCCATTTGGAATTAAATTAAATTCGCGAACTGCCTTGATGGGGAATAAATTGTTTGCAGATGGTATCATTGAAGTTCAAGATGAAGCTAGTCAGTTGGCAGGACTTCTTTTGGAACCTAAACGTGGTGAAATGATAGTCGATTTTTGTGCTGGAAGTGGTGGTAAAACTTTGCTATTTGGTATGCTGATGCGCAATAGTGGCCGAATTTATGCTTTTGATGTTAATGAACGTCGTTTGGGTAATTTGACACCGCGTTTAGCTCGTTCTGGATTATCCAATATCTTTCCACAGCTTATTAGTGATGAACATGATACAAAAGTAAAGCGACTGATCGGTAAGATTGACCGAGTTTTTGTTGATGCTCCTTGCCTTGGTTTGGGGACTTTACGCCGTAATCCTGATTTAAAATTTCGCCACAATCAACAAAGCTTGCATGAAATTAATGAAAAGCAATTATCCATCTTAGATTCCGCTGCGCGGTTGGTAAAACCTAGTGGACGGTTGGTTTATGCAACATGTAGCATTTTACCTGATGAGAACCAGAATATCATTGCTCAGTTTATGGCTCTTAATCCTGACTTTAAAATAGTTAGCTTGGATCAGGTGGTTATGCTCAAGGATTTAAATCTAGGAAAAGGTGATTTTCTTGAACTGAGTCCCGCTATGCACGATACAGATGGTTTTTTTGCTTGTGCTATGCAAAAAGATATAAATTAACAATGTTTGTGGTATTGTTTTTGGGTAAAATAAATGGCTGATATTAATTAAAATAAAAATAGGGGATCATCATGTCAAGCTTAATTATTCAGAGTTTTCTTGGTTTTTTCTTTCTAATCGCTCTTGCATTTTGTTTTTCAGAAAATCGTAAAGCAATTAATTGGAAGCTGGTTTTAACTGCGTTTATTATGCAGAATGCTTTATTCTTGCTAATTCGCTATGTTCCTGCGGTTAGTTCCGTACTGCAACTATTATCTGCTGGTCTACTAAAATTTATGGATTATGCAAACGAAGGTGCGGGATTTGTCTTTGGCGGTTTAGTTGATAAATCAAAATATGGATTCGTGTTTGCTCTAGTAGTTGTTCCTACGATTATCTTTTTTGGTTCAGTTATTTCTTTGCTTTATTTTTTCGGGATAATGCAGCGAGTTATCGTCTTTTTAGCCTTTCTATTGCGTAAGACTATTCGTTTGTCAGGTGTTGAAAGCCTAGTTGTTATCGCTGATATTTTTCTTGGTCAGTCTGAAGGTCCAATGGTAATTGGCCCGTATGTAGCGAAAATGACACGCTCGGAATTAGCTTGTGCTTTTGTTGCTGGTTTGGCTAATCTGTCTGGTTCGACTTTAGGGATATATCTGAGCTTTTTAGGTGGTGGTGATCATGCTAAAGAATTGATTTTTGCTCAGTCATTATTAACCGCTACTTTTATGAATGCGACCTCGGCAATTATTTTTGCTAAAATATTTTTTCCTGAAACTGAATATGACAAAATTATGGATTCATCGCATATTAAAGTCGGTGGTATGCAAGCCGATAGTGCAATTGATGCAATCATGCATGGTGCGTTTACTGGAGTTAAAATTGGGGTTGCAATTTGTGCCGCGTTGATGGCAGTAATTCCATTGGTACATGCTATTGATGGTATTCTATTTTGGATCGGTGATGTTGCACATCTTAATGCATGGGTACAAAATATGTCAAATAAAGCTTTTGACGGTTTATCGCTTGAATTTTTGTTTGGACTTATTTTTAGATTTTTTGCATTCTTTATGGGCATTAGTTGGAATGAGACTTTGCAAGTTGGAAGCTTACTTGGGCAAAAAGTTGCAATTAATGAGTTTGTTGCATATATGAGTTTAGGGAAAATGGAGGCAGCAGGGTTGTTGTCTGCTAATTCAATATTTATCTCAACTTTTGCATTAGCGAGCTTTTCTAATTTTTCATCAATTGGTATTTCTATGGGTGCCTTCTCCGCTCTGGCTCCAGGGCGTCAGTCTGATTTGGCTTCGATGGGGTTCAAAGCGCTAACTGCAGCAATCATGGCTGGATTTATGACTGCTACCGTTGCTGGGTTCTGGCATGGAATACTAGGCTAATAACGAAACGCAACTTGGCTATTAACGATGACAATTATTGTCATCGTTTTTTGTTTGGTTTATAATACACCCTCTTATTTAAAAAAATTCACGATAGTTTTTGCTATTGCGATATAGCGTACTTGTTATGTTTATAGTTTAAGTCAGATATCGCTTATAAAACTGTAACTTTTATTGGATATTTTAATGCATTTATTGAATATAACGAATCTTGATTACGTAATGATGACGATCTTACTTGGCGTGATAGCGGTAACTTCCTATTATTTTCGTCGTAAAAATCCGTCTAGTAATGATTACCTGATTATGGACAGCCATAAGGTTAATTTATCCTTGGTTTATTTAAGCTTGAGTGGCGCTGGTATAATTGAGTTTTTATTGCTAAGCAGCTATGGAGCGTATGCAGGAATTCCGGCATTATGTTTCTTTATTCCTTGTTTTATCATTGCAACATATATTTTGGGTAAGCAAGTAACTTATTCTTCTGTACTTAATTCTCTAACCTCAAATACTGTAGCTAATCTTCATCAGCGTACAATTCTCATTTGTTATGCGTTATTCATGTTGATTACGGCTAGTGTGGCAATTTGTGTCATGGTCTGGATATTAAAAAATCTTTTAGGCTGGGAATTTGGGAATAGCACCTTGTCTTTGCTTGGGGTTATCCTGATTTGCTTATTGGTAGGAGGAGTAATTAGTGTTTTTTATAATCAAATTTTGGCTTTAGTACTAAGCTTTTTAGTTCTTGCTGTTGTGCTTGTTATTGCATATCACGGGATTGGTTTTGGAACTCTGCTTACTAATCTGCAACGTGTCGCGGTTGAAAATAAATTCTCAATCAGTTACTTTACTGCTCCGATGGTAAATTCTTCGATGCTTCCGCAGCTTTGGTTGGTCTTAGTCGCTGCTATGTTAGTTGTATTAATTAATCCTTTAAACCGAATTAAACAAACTAAATTAGTAAATTCTGTTAAACCTAAATTGGTATTTAGCAAATTACTTCAGTTGCTGGTTTTGTGTGCATTTATTTTAACTGGAATTTTTGCATTGGCAACTCCTGGCAACAGTTCTCTTAGCGATGGTAAACGTTTGGTAACTCAACAAACCCGTCTAGAGGATGGTTCAATTGGTTTTGTGGTGCGAGCAGTTGACAGTGATTCTCCTAGTTTAGCCCGTGGTATCATACCAAAACAGATGGCAAATACAAATGATATAGCCCCAATAGATAGTGCTCAAAATTCCTTTGATTTTATTAGTGCTGCGATGGTAATGGTTAAACACTCGTTGCCAGCTGCATTTGTTTCCTTATTTCTAGTTATTTTACTTTTTTATAAATCGGTTACGGAGGCTTTAGCATTTGTTAATATAGTAACAATCAGAGGCTTTTATGCACCATTATTTAATAAATCAGGAGAGGATTTAGAGAATTTATGGGCGGCTAGAGTATTTTTATTTGCATACACAGCTGTCGCAATTTGTATTGGGCTAGTATTCTATAAGTTTTTTGATTTATATTACCTCTTTAGTTTATTAATGGTTCTTGGACTACCGCTTATTTTAAATTTGCTTGGACTTGGGAAACATTTTATTGTTGATATAGTTGCATATGTGGTGATTGTTGCATCTTTACTAATCCTGAATATTAGTAATGTGCCAACCTTATTGCCTTTAATCAAATTTAATGATATATTTAGCTATCTCAGTTTAATGACATTGACAGTTAGCGGGTATTACGTTTTGTGCTATTTAATCATCAAATTAATGGGACGTAATTCAAGATGAGTGATAAAGTTAAAAAGAATAAATCAATCAAGGCATGGGTTACACAACATGTTAATGATAGCTACGTAAATCAAGCACAAAAAGATGGCTTTCGCTCGCGAGCAGCGTATAAATTACTCGAATTAGACGAGCAGGATCGGATTTTTAATGGAGTTAACATTGTTGTTGATTTGGGATGTGCCCCTGGAAGTTGGTCGCAAGTTGCTTTGACTAAGATTCCAGCAAGTGGAATTGTAATTGGGGTGGATATTCTTGAAATCCAACCGCTATCAGGACTTAAATTCATCCATGGAGATTTTACTGAGCAAGCTACTCTGGATACTTTGTTAGAAACGATTAACCAACGTCAGGTAGACTTAGTAATTTCTGATATGGCGCCTAATTTATCTGGAATTAAACAAGTTGATCAAAGTCGTGAGGCTTATTTGGTCGAGTTGGTATTTGATTTTGCTAAAGATCATCTAAAAGTCGGAGGGCACTGTTTAATTAAGGTTTTTCACGGTTATGAATTTGATAATTTGGTAAAACAGGCTCGCGAACTTTTCACCCAGGTTGTTATCCGTAAACCAAGCGCGTCGCGAAGTAAGAGCAGTGAAACATACTTACTTTGCAAAGGTAAGAAGCTAGTGTGATATAATAACATATCTTATTTTCTAAAAACGTGAATAGAGCTGCTTAAACGAATAAGTGGAAAGTTAATTTACAATTATTGGACGAATTTATGCGAAATGGTAATTTGTTGAAAAGCTTATTGATCTGGTTATTGATCGGTCTTGGGCTTATGGTGGTTTTTAATAAATTTAATGATACCCGTGATACCAAAAATACGGTGCCTTATTCACAGTTTATCGGTGAGTTGGAAGGCGGACAAGTTAAAAGTATTGTTATTGAAGGTAACAATATGCAGAGTCAGTGGATTAATGGAGTAAGAAAAGATGATAGTAAATTTACTACTTTTGCTCCATTTGACCCACAATTGATAAATGATTTAATTAAAAACAAGGTTACTTTCCAAGCTAAACCCAAAGAAGAATCATTATTAATGAATATTTTCATTTCATGGTTCCCTATGTTGCTTTTGATCGGAATATGGATATACTTTATGAAGGGTGCTGCTGGTGGCAAAGGCGGCGGTGGAATTGGTGGAGTGTTTGGCTTTGGTAAGAGCCGTGCTAAAATGATTGATAGTAAAGAAAATTTGATTCGTTTCAATGATGTGGCTGGTTGTGAAGAATCTAAACAAGAGGTTATGGAGATTGTCGACTATCTCAAAGATCCTACTAAATACCAAAATTTAGGTGGGCGTATTCCCAAGGGTGTGTTATTAAGTGGTTCTCCAGGAACTGGTAAGACGTTATTAGCTAAAGCTATTGCTGGTGAAGCCAGTGTTCCATTTTTTAGCATTTCTGGCTCGGATTTCGTTGAGATGTTTGTCGGTGTCGGTGCTTCACGAGTACGCGATTTATTTGAGCAAGCTAAGAAAAACGCTCCTGCAATTATCTTTATTGATGAGATTGATGCAGTTGGACGTCAACGTGGTGCTGGTTTAGGCGGTGGTAATGATGAGCGTGAGCAAACGCTAAATCAAATGTTGGTTGAAATGGATGGATTTGATACCAACACTACCGTGATTATTATTGCTGCAACCAATCGTCCTGATGTACTAGATCCTGCTTTAATGCGGCCTGGCCGTTTTGACCGTCAAGTAGTTGTGCCACTTCCTGATATTAAAGGTCGTGAACAGATTTTAAATGTCCATATGCGCAAAGTTCCGGTGGCTAATGATGTTGAAGGTTCAATAATCGCTCGTGGAACACCAGGGTTCTCAGGTGCTGATTTAGCTAATTTGGTAAACGAAGCGGCTTTATTTGCAGCGCGTAGGAATAAAAAATTGGTTGATATGCATGATTTTGAGGATGCCAAAGATAAAATCATCATGGGTGCTGAACGTAAATCGATGGTGATGAAAGATGATGAGAAACGTAATACGGCGTATCATGAATCAGGTCACGCGATAGTTGCCAAATTATTACCAGGAACTGATCCGGTACATAAAGTTACAATAATTCCACGCGGACGGGCATTAGGTGTGACTATGCAGTTACCAGAGGAAGATCGTTATTCATATACTAAAGATTATCTAATTAATCAAATTGCCATTTTGTTTGGCGGTCGGGTAGCTGAAGAGATATTTATGAATCAAATGACTACTGGTGCAAGCAATGACTTTGAACGTGCAACGGATTTAGCTCGTAAAATTGTCACTCGCTTTGGTATGACTGATGAAATGGGTCCTGTAGTTTACGGTGAAAATGAGTCAGAGTTATTTTTGGGGCGCAGTGTTACTTCAACTAAGCATGTATCAGAAGCAACTATGCAAAAAATAGATGAGACAGTTCGTAGTATATTGGAAGAGCAATACAATGTCGCACGTAAATTGCTAACTGATAATCGTGATAAAGTTGAGATGATGGCAAAAATGTTACTTGAGATTGAGACCATTGATGCTAAAGATATTGAATATATCATGTCATATAATGCAAGTTCTGTTGCCGCTACAAATTTATAGCCTGATTTAATTAACTAGTTATGGGGAGGCTCAATGCGCAAATATTTTGGTACTGACGGCGTACGTGGTAAAGTTGGTACATTTCCAATAACTCCAGATTTTGCATTGCGTTTAGGTTATGCTGCAGGTAAAATCCTTGCAGCAAAAAGTAAAAAGCCTGCAGTCATTATAGGTAAAGATACCCGACTATCTGGTTATTTGTTTGAATCATCGCTTGAAGCTGGATTTGCTTATGCCGGGGTTGATGTTTATATGGCAGGACCTATTCCAACGCCTGCGATTGCATATTTAACCAAGACATTACGTTTATCTGCCGGTGTTGTAATCAGTGCTTCCCATAATCCATATTATGACAATGGGATTAAGTTTTTTTCTGAGCATGGTACTAAGCTTGCTGACTCAGTTGAGTTGGAGATTGAGGCTATTTTAGATCAAGAGATGGAAATTGCTCCTAAATTGGGTAAGGTTCGTCGTTTGAGTGATGCTCAGGGGCGTTACATTGAGTTTTGTAAAAGTACATTTCCCAATAACTTGGATCTTAAAGGATTAAAGGTTGTTCTTGATTGCGCTAATGGTGCCAGTTATCATGTTGCTCCACACGTATTCGAGGAGCTCGGTGCTGAAGTAATTAGGCTTGGTTGTACGCCAGATGGAATCAACATCAACGATAATTGTGGTTCGACTTATCCTGAAACAATGGTTGATGCCGTTCTTAAGTACAAAGCTGATTACGGGATTGCTTTTGATGGTGATGGTGATCGAGTTGTGTTTAGCGATAGTAAAGGTAATTTACTAAATGGTGATAAGTTAATTTATTTGATTTTAAAATCCTATGAGGCTTTAGGTAAAAAGCTTTCAGGCGTGGTTGGAACAGTAATGACCAACATGGGTATGGAAGTTGCGCTTAGGAATCAAGGCTATGAATTGGTACGAGCGAAAGTTGGCGATCGTTATGTAGTTGAAGAACTTTTAAAACGCGACTGGTTAATTGGTGGCGAAGCTTCTGGACATATACTTTGCTTAGATAAGCATACAACAGGTGATGGTATAATTGCTGCATTACAGGTTTTAGCTGGTGTGGTGATTTTAAAACAGAATTTAGAACAAGTTGTTGACTGGGCGGACTATCCGCAAACCATGATTAATATTCGATTAACTAACAAATCGTTTGACTGGCAAAATGCAGCAAAGCAAGCTATCTCTGAAGTTGAAAGTGAGCTCTCTAATGACGGGCGAGTTGTTGTGCGTGCTAGTGGCACTGAACCATTAGTGCGGGTAATGGTGGAAGCTAGTGATGCAAATTTAGCTAAAGCCTGTGCGGAAAAGATTGCAAGTACTATTAGAGGGTAATCATGGAGATTTTGCAAGAGCTAGTGGTGTTTTTTTCCAATTATGGCTATATTGCAGTATTTCTGGTTTTGGTGGCCTGCGGCTTTGGTGTGCCGATTCCTGAAGATATTACTCTAGTTTCTGGTGGTGTTATCTGTGGGCTTGCCTCAGGGGCTATCAACGTTCACATGATGGTAATTATCTCCTTAGTTGGCGTTTTGATTGGCGATGGTGCAATGTTTATGCTCGGTCGACTTTTAGGACCTAAGGTAAAAAAACTACCATTGCTTAAGCACGTTTTTACCGAGAAAATATATAATCGCATGCAGGATAAATGCCATCGTTATGGTAATCGCATTTTGTTTGTTGCGCGCTTTTTACCTGGGCTTCGTGCGCCAATTTTCATTACTGCGGGTATAAGCCGTAAAGTTTCGCTATTGAAGTTCCTAGCTATGGATGGTGGAGCTGCCTTAATTAGTGTGCCAATTTGGGTTTATGCTGGTTATTATTTTGCGCATGACCTAGATGAATTAGTCGAGTGGGTTCACCATAGCGAGATATTTGTTGCTGTGGTGGTAGCTGTGCTTGCTCTTGCTTGGTTAGTTTACTATGCTGTTGCAAAAAAAAACGTTAGGCACACTAAATAATGGTTAATATTTGACTTTGAAGTTTGAGTGGTATAAAATCAAGTAGTTTAAATTTAAGGATTATGCATGATGCGTAAATTGCTTTTAAGTGCGTTAATGTTTTCGGCTGGTGCTACAGCTTATGCCGCAGATGCAAATGTCGCAGCGAATGCGGAATCTTCTGAATATAGTGCCTTTCAAAAATTTGATCGCCAATACAGTCTTGGTTTTGGTGTTACATCAGGAAATCTGACTAATGGTTCCAATGGTGCAGTGAATAATAGCCAATACATTAATCTTGAAGTTGAGCGCCTATTCAATGTTGGGATTTGGATGGATATAAATGCCAGCCTATTAACCTATTACTCACAAAATGCTGATCCTGCTACACCTGCTGTGGGTACTACTACTGGTTCGCAACCTTCATTTGGTGGCATTAATGCAAAGGTTGGTTATGCGTTTAGTTTGCTGCCAGATCATTTACTTATCACTCCATATGGTTATCTGGGACGCAATACGAATTTATCATCATATACATTAAGTGAAGCTGGTTCACAGACTAATTTAACTCAAGATTATTACTGGAGTTTTGGTGCTGGTGCTCGCTTAGAGTACAGAATTAACAATGTATTTGATATTTATTTAGACCAAAATGGAGTTTATAATGCTAGCCAAGCACCCGTGACGCAAGGGTTTGCTCCAAATGATTATTATTCTTATACTTCAACCTTGGGCGCTAAATTTAATGTCTACCGTAATTTACAATTAGGTGCTCAGGCGTTTTACAATAACTACTACTTTACTCAAAGCTTAGTTACTGCCAATGGGGTAGCGTTGGTGCCTCAGAGCTCTGTAGGTGGCTTAGTTTCGATCGGATTGACATATTAATTGAAATGTTATATGGAAACCTAACCAACCTTTATGGTTGGTTTTTTATTTGGCTATTTTGAGGTTACTTAAATGCAAGTTTTATATCTTCACGGTTTTGCTTCTAGCCCAAATTCTGTAAAAGCTAAATATTTTGCAAGAAAATTGCAAGATATTGGTATCAAATATCAAATTCTGGATTTAAACTTAGGTGATTTTAGTAAATTAACACCAACTAAAGCTTTAATTCATATTAAGAACTTGATTAGAAATGAAGAGACCATTCTGATTGGCTCAAGTTTGGGAGGGTTATATGGATTAATTACAGCAGAACAGGAGCAAATGGTTTGTAAATTAATTCTTCTAGCTCCTGCGCTGGAAATTAATTCACTCTGGAATGCCATTATCGGAGTGGATAATCTAAAGAAATGGAAAGAGCAAGGTTCATTACCTATTTATCATTATGGTTATGGACAAACAATTCCGCTCACTTATTCATTTTTGACTGATTTAGCAAAGTATCAGGATCATGGGTTCTCACGTCAAATTCCGGCTTTAGTTTTTCATGGTATCAATGATGCAACTATTCCTTATATAGTCAGTAAGCGCTATGCAGATGATAATGCTGCTGCAATATTCCATCAATTAGATAGTAACCATTCGCTGGAAGATAGTTTGGAGTATATCTGGGAACATTCAGCAGACTTTATTGGAGTGGTTTCAGAAAATCAAAGCTTGATTTGAAGTTTTTTATAAGCTGATTACTGATTTTTGTTTGTGTCATGGTTGGGCTTTCCACGTTTCCTTGTACATGATAGCTGATGGCTAATGCTTTATTAATTGGATCCCCAATAAGCTTTTCTGCTAAGTAAACGAAGCCTCCAATAAATGGATTTAGCGTAACAATCCCTGCAGTAGTAGCGATAGTTCCGCTTAGTCGTGGTGTTACTGTAAGGTAGGTATCAATAGTGCTGCTATCTAAATAATAATTTCCAAATGTGCTTACATCTGCAACTTCGCCATGCAAATCCAGATTTTCAATTTTCAGGTCATTATGATCAAGATATAGATTAGTATCCAGATTTCTTACCGCAAAACCTTTACCAAATAAAGTATTAAAATTAAAATGGTTTAAATTTGTAATATTGATGGCGCTGAGATTAATCACTCCCATTAATGCACCGAATAATCCAGGGTTAAGTTGAAGTAATTCACCCTTTTGAATATCTAAGTTTGCTCGCCCTGTTAGGCTTTCTGGATTAAAGTCTGTTAAGCCACCTCTCCAGCTAAGCCCTAAATCCAGCGTACCATACCCATTTCTATATACTCCGCCTTGGTTTAGTTTAACTAAGAATAAACCAAAATTATCAATGTCAGAATGTATGTTTAATGCAACGTAGGCATCACTTTCACTACAAGTTAAACAATGGCTGGTCAAATTAAGCAAAGTAGTAGCAGATTTATTGCTTAATTTCATATTCTCTAAAAACAATGAATCATTTTGCTGATAAATTGTTCCGGTTAAATTCCCTGCATAGTGATTTTGTAAATATAATTCTTCAACATTTACGTAGGTAATTGGCAAGTGCGGTATCGTCTTAGTTGTAAGTTCACTGATCGATGCTGACTCGGTATTGTTGATCTCAGATTCTGCTTGTTTTTCCAGTGGATTTTGTTGCTCTGGTTTAAAGTTTTCTGTAGAGAACAAAAGTCTTTGTAAATTTAAATAAAGTCTATTTTCATCAAGGAGATAATTTACGTCACCACTTATATCTGGAGTGGAAATTCGCGCAAATATTTGTGATGGAAAAATTAAAAAATTCGCGCTGCCTTGATCTAAGTTATAGTTTTTAATCCAGAAAGCATTGCTATTTATTTCAACTTGAATTGGAAATAACCGTGATTCAGCGAAGAGTTTCTCTTCTTCAGATTCTTCAGGGTCATTATTTAGCAATGATGTGCTCTCACTTTTTGTCAGCGTAGTAGCGGACTCGCTCAAAGTTATATCTTCTGATTCACTAACATTGCTTGGAATAGATTCAATCTTATTATTTTCGTCGCTAGCTGAAAATTTGCTAATAAATTCTGCCCATTGTTCACTATGAAGGTTATCTAATTGTGCTTTAACTACTATTGGAGCTTTAATGCCATCATCGCTTGTAGTGTAATCATTTGTACCAATACCTAAATTAAGGTGTTCTAAATTATAGTCTTTATCTAACTCTGCCTGGGCAAATACATCATCATTATAGTCGAGTATGATTGAAATTTGAGGAGAGTTTAAATTGGTTGAAATTTGCAGCGGTGTTATTGCAGATTCAGTCTTACCTATTGGCGCAGGAGCATCGACAGTAACACCCTGTAAGTTACTGCTTAATACCAAATTCTGATTTTTTAGATTAAATTTAGCGCTGGTTGCTGCACGACCACTTAGAACTTGGTTCAATTTGGGGTAGAATGTTTCAGCTAAATAACTATAATCTAGATTTTCTATATTCAATTCAAGTTCATTACCATTAATTATGTTAAGTTGGAGGTTTGAATTTAATCCTTGTGCTGTAAGTTGACTTTTTAATACGCCCTTTTCTGTAAAATTCAGTGCTCCGTTTATATCTTCTATGTTTATTCGTGATTCTGCTGTGAATGAAGCTTGATTACCTTGCAAAATATATTGCCCAGCTAATTTAAGCTTTTCCGGACTATCAAGCGGTAAAGTTGATTTGAAATTAATTTGGCTTTGTCCGCTTAAGCTTATTTGGTGCTTGATTGGTTCAACTTGTGATTCGTATGGTGAGCTGGTTAAATAATTTAAAAAATCCTCAGTGTTTCCAGCTAGTGAACCTTTAATACTTAATACAAATCTTGCTGCAAGGATACTGGCTAAGTTTATGCTAGTTTTACCAACACGAATCTGGTCTAGATCCGCACTGTCAATATTTGTTTCAATAATTTGATTATGCGCCTTCACTGTACCGCGAATATTAGTCAGACCATTCCATTTGGGTTGAAATTGATAGTTTACGTGGTTAAATTTACTATCAAGAATTAAAGTCCCACCGCCTGATTCAAATGGAAGTTTGGCAGGGTCGCCATTTATGCTAATTGTACTATCATAAAAGCTTCCAGCACTGAAACTTCGCTTAATATAATCTACATCCGATTTATCTACACTTTTTGGCAACAGCTTGTATATTTGGTTAACATCAAGCCGTGCAAACTTCATTTGTGCTTTAAGTGAGCTTTCTACTGGGATGTATGCAGCATTTGCATTAAAGTTAATTCCATCGCTTTGATATGAGAGCATCGGCAATGTTATTCGTAGATGATTCTGTGACTCGTGATCCCAATTGACTACTGCGATTAAATTCTTGATATTTAATGGTTGCCACAGCTGTTTAGGATAACTAACTGTAGTGTTTTGTAGCTTGAGTGCTACAGTGCCGCTAGATTCTCCCGCGGTTATTCTTCCGCTTAGATTATTGAAGCTAGGGATGTTCGACTCTTCTGAATCAAGCCCAATTTGTTCAAAATCAGTAACAAAGCTTAGTCCGTGAGGATGGTAAATCGTTCCGTGCCAATCAAGGTGAATTGTTTTTAAATCACCACGCATCTTTAGTTTATCGCTAAATTTGCTGAGTTTTATTAAACTATTGATGCCTTCTAGACCAATATTTTTAATTTCTAAGCGTCCACCAGAGTCGAGAGTAAAAGCGCCGTCAATTGAAGCATGTTTAAACAGATAACCATACGGTGTGTTAATCATTAGATCCGATGCATGTAATTGATAATTATGTGGTGCTATTCGTTCTAGCTTTATTTCTCCACTAAAATCACTAATTGCATCGGTTCTACTGCCTGTTAACTTGCTAACCTGCTGCTGATTGCTATCAAAAGTTGTATTTATATTCCGAACGCTACCATCTGTAACATTGGCATTTAATTTAACTTGATATCCTTTGTGTCCGATACTATAAAGTTGTAGTTGCCCATAGCTCCAATCATGGTAGTCAAATAATTTAGAACCAGCAAAATTTAAACTCATTGCTATCTTACCATTGCCAGGATTAGCTTTGATAGTTAAATTGTGTTCATTGCCTTGCCCATGTATTAATTGTAGCTTGATTTTATTTATGGCAAATGGTTCCATGTGGTGCTTGCTGTCAATTAGAGAGATATCCAAATCATTGAGCGTAATGTTACGCTGAGCTAGCAGAATATTTTCCCAGTTTGTATTGGAGGTGCTTGGTGTTTTAAAATTAGTTAATATTTGATTGTTTAAGAGTATATTGTCTTGTTTGTCAAATTCGAATTTTAGTTGGCTTCCACTGATTAGGATAGACTTAAATATTGGTTGAAACTGAAATAGACTACGGTAAGATAAGACCAAGCTAAGCTGCTTAACTTGAATAAATGGTTGCTCTTGAAGAGGGCTTTTAAGACTAATATCTTTAAGGTTTAAATAAGGCAAACCATGACTATCGAACCCTGTATTCAGCGAGCTAAATTCAAGCTGATAAGCACTTTTATCTTTAATAATTTGTTTAATTTGTTTGCTATAGCTATCAAGGTTTAGAAATAAATAAACTAGTCCCCCAGAAACAATAGTAGCAGATCCTAAAGTTGTCGCTAACGCTATCTTTAGGATTAATAACTTGCGCCTAGGTTTTAAATTTTGCTTATTTGAAGTTGATATTTTACTCATTGTAATCTATTTAAAGCGGTTATTTAACCAAGTGCCTTGCGTAGGGTTAGGTAACATAAAATATCTATAGCCAAAATCATCAAATAGATCACTATCTGCAGAGTAGTCATGAGCTGTATTTTGTTTAAAGTTAGGGAAATCTTGAATGTCACTACCAAAATATCCCATAATTGGTAGGGGAGGAAAAGTTTTAGTTGTAATTACGTTCTCATAATCACCATTAATTACCGCGCTAAATCTAGGGTTTTTATTACTGTCTGATGCATGATTTGCAAAAATGATGCTGTCGTAGCAAATATCTTGTTGTTTTAAGTTTTCCTGAGTCCAGTTAATCATATTCAAATTTTTATTATTTACATTACCATCACGATTGGTAATAATAATTACTCGTGCGCCTGCATCTCTTAAATCACAGCTGATTTCGGATGCTCCGGGCAACGCACTATAATAATTTGCCGATTCACTAGCTTGATGAACATCCTCACTCGCATTTGAGCGTAACGAAACTTGAGTTGCTTTGGCTTTAGAGTTATCTAATAGTGTACCATCAAGTGCAAAAACAACTGCCCATGCATGAGTTTTTAAGCCTGATTCTGCAACATTGTCTAATATTTGATCATAAGCATTATTAAAAATCTGCAAATAAATAGCCTTGGCTTCGGCAGAGCTACGGTACCATAATAGCGAATCATAGCTAGCGCTATTTTGTATAGAGTTAGCTTTACGCTCAAGAGTTTCAGTGTCTTCAGCAAAACCTAAAAGTGGAATAATTAACCAAACAATGAGAAGGAGTTTTTTAGTCAAATTATAATAATCCGAAAGTGTGTTATTTTTCTTGTGCTAGAATTATCTGACGCACGCGCAGTAAATCTTCTAGAGTGTCAACCCCGGCAGCAGGCGCATGAGTAGTAGTCATGACTGCAATTTTATAGCCATTATATAAAGCACGCAGTTGCTCTAATGCCTCGACTTGTTCTAATGGACAGCTAGGTAGCTGATTGTAGATATTCAGAAAACTTACTTGGTATGCATAAATCCCAATATGGCGTAGCACATTGAGATGCTTTGGCAGCTCAATGTCATTGGCATTGTTAAATCCTTCACGATAATATGGAATCGCTGCTCGTGAAAAATAGAGCGCTAAGTTATCTTTGTTGAGCACTA
The DNA here is from genome assembly GCA_003963245.1 of Neisseriaceae bacterium. Lineage (GTDB taxonomy): Bacteria > Pseudomonadota > Gammaproteobacteria > Burkholderiales > UBA11063 > Aquella. The sequence continues at coordinate 247,530 of RXJX01000014.1, read as the reverse complement.
CTTTTACCACATTCGGGTTAAAAACTTCTTCCGCGCTATGAATCGGGTGAGCTATTGTAGCAATTGAACTTCGTTTAGCAGCAATGAAGCTAGCTAATTGATTGATTAACTCTGGATCAATTAATGGTTCATCACCTTGGACATTGACAATTATTTCATCTTCAGCTAAATTAAGTTGTTGGACTACTTCAGCAATGCGATCAGTTCCGGACTGGTGTTCGGGAGACGTCATCACGACATCTAGATTGTGTTGCTTACAGACTGCCAAAATTTCTTCATGATCGGTCGCAACTACTACTCGCTTTGCTTTGCTCATTGCAGCTTGGTGAGCTACGCGTACAATTAGAGGTAAGCCAACCACATCAAGCAACATTTTGCGCGGTAAGCGCGTTGAACTCATTCTTGCGGGTATTACTACGGTAAAATCACTCATCATTAATCTTTCGTGCCTGATCAATTAACATTACGGGAATTCCATCATCAATTTGATAGGCCAGTTTACACTTATGGCAAACTAACTCTTGCTCACTTTTGCGATAATCCAGTTCTGCTTTGCATACTGGGCAAACCAGAATTTCCAATAATTTAGCTTCCATTAATTATATTCCTTTTGAGTTAAATGTACTATTTGCTCTATCAATTGGCAATTATCTAATTTTGCAGTAACCATGGTTACCCAGATGTTTGCAGCATTAAATTGAGCTAATTTGGTATAATCTTTTTCAGTCGTTATTATCGCATATTGTGGGTTAATATCGGATTTTAGATAATGATAATGATCGGGGAAAGACTGCTGCTTGCTTAGTTCTAAACCTAAATTTTTTAAGTAATTGAAGAAGCGCGCTGGATTACCGATTGCGGCGATTGCCATTAGATGTTTGTTTTTCATTTCTTGGACAGTCGCAATTTGTTGAGTCTGTGGGTTATAAAAATGAATAAATTCAAGTTCTTGATAATAGACAGGTACGGCATACTTTGCTAAAATACTTGCAAGTTTGTTTTGATTAGCATGACCGTTAACTACTATTGCACTAACCTTTTTTAGTCGCCTCATTGGCTCGCGAAGTGGACCTAGTGGTAATAATTGCTGATTACCAAACATTCTGCTACTGTCTACTACGCAAATTTCCATATCGCGTTGCAGGTAATAGTGTTGCATTCCATCATCAGCAAGAATTAACTGAATGTCAGGATATTTTTCAATCAGTAACTTTGCGGCAGCGACTCTTTTGCTACCTATTGCAACTCTAAAGCCAGCTTGTGCGTAAATGAGAGCTTCATCACCAACGAGAATGCTTGAATCTTTTGCGGAAACAATTAATTCTCCATGTGAATTGCTTTTGTAGCCTCGTAAGACTATCCCAACTTTGATTCCTCGAGCAATCAACTCAGTTGCTATTGCTTTGGTTAGTGGCGTTTTACCTGCACCGCCAACGCTGATATTGCCAATGATGACAACCGGAACGCCAACATTACTTTGTGGTTTCAACTTAAGGTTAAATAGAAGTTTACGTGCGTGGATAATTAACCCATAAACAAGACTAAAGGGAAATAAAAACAAGGTTAGTAATAGATTTGATTTATGATACCAATGTTGCTCAATAATATCTTGAAGTTTCATTCCGTAAGAGGGTTTTTCTTTGTAAAAATTAAAGTTTAGTTTTATTCTGCTTTATTTTATCATACCTCCTAGCCTAAATGCAGTAAGAGTAATGCTGGGGAGTTAAAATTATTTGTTTTGTAACATGTATGATTAACTGGTCATGGTTTTTATTTACAAGCTAATTAGGTATATCAATAAGCAGTCATAAATTAGCTTGTGTTAAAATACTTGATTAATAAGAAAATCAGGGAGTATATATGTGGCAGCCGCATATTACAGTTGCTGCAGTGATAGAATATCAAGGTAGCTTTTTGTTGGTTAGTGATAATACTTCACGCGGGGTGATGCTAAATCAACCTGCTGGACATTTAGAGCCGAATGAAGATTTGATCGCTGCTGTTATTCGTGAGGTAAAAGAAGAGTCTTCAATGGATTTTAGGCCTGAGAAGATTGTTGGTATGTACTTATATCATCCGAATCCGGAACAGACATATTTAAGAATCTGCTTTACTGGTTCCTTGCTTGATTATACTAAAACACCTTGTCCTGCTCAGGATGATGACGGTGTGATTGCTGCTAATTGGTTTGATTTGGCAACGATTCGCAAGCGGGCAAGTGAGCATCGTAGTCAATTGGTGATCCAATGTATCGATGATTATTTAAACGGACAGCTATACCCATTAAGTATGCTACATAATATAGTGCCAAATTACATGCTAAAAGTGGATTAAAATGACTAAAGTAGTAGTAGGGATGTCTGGAGGAGTCGACTCTTCAGTTGCTGCATATTTATTAAAACAGCAAGGTTATGATGTCATCGGTATCTTCATGCAAAATTGGGAAGATGATAACGATGATGGTTATTGTACAATAAAAGAAGATAGTATGGATGCGATTGCAGTCGCTGATCTTCTTGGTATTGAGATAGAAATAGTAAATTTTGCCAAAGAATATAAAGAACGCGTATTTAGTTACTTTTTAAATGAATATCAAGCTGGGCGCACCCCGAACCCTGATATCCTATGTAACTCTGAGATCAAGTTTAAAGCATTTTTAGAGCATGCGCTTAATCTAGGTGCTGAGTTTGTAGCTACTGGGCACTATGTTGATAAGCAATTATCATCATGTGGCGAAGTTTTAATGAAGGCGGTAGATAAAAATAAGGATCAAAGCTATTTTTTGTATCGGCTTAATCAATACCAGATTTCTCATTCGTTATTTCCTTTGGGGCGATTATGTAAACCTGAGGTACGTAGAATTGCCAGCGAGCTAAACTTACCCAATGCTAATAAAAAAGACAGCACTGGAATTTGTTTTATAGGTGAACGTCCATTTCGCGACTTTTTACAACGATATATGCCGATTAAGTCTGGCAAAATGGTTACTCCTGATGGTAAAATAGTTGGTGAGCATCAGGGGCTAATGTATTATACCATTGGTCAGCGTAAGGGGCTAGGCATTGGCGGACAAGGTGATCCTTGGTTTGTTGCCGATAAAAACTTGTCTAGTAATGAGCTTGTTGTTGTCCAAGGTCATCAACATCCGATGTTATTGAAGCAAACTTTGCGCGCGGCGCAGCTTAGTTTTGGGCAGGGTATTCTGCCTGACGCGGGGCATTATACTGCAAAAACACGTTATCGAATGCAGGATGCAAGCTGCCAACTTAGTTATGTGAACGATGACTGCATAGAATTAAATTTTACTGAGTCACAATGGGCTGTAACACCTGGGCAATCTGTAGTCATTTATGATGGAGAGATGTGTTTAGGTGGTGGAATTATTATTTAGAAATTTTTATTCTAACAACTACAGTTATTATCGCAAACAAGCGATAATAATCTTTGCTTAATTTTAAATGAAGGAAAAAATGAAAAATACCAAATATGTCTCTGAAGCAATGACGTTTATCAATGGATTATTGAATAAGCCAGGTAATCACGAACAGCAAATGAAATTGCGTAGTACTTGGTGGGATACTAAGTTTCGTGATCAAGAAGAGATGAAGCGTGATGCTGAATCTGAAGTGAAACACGATGCGTATGTTTATTTTACCTATAACCAAAATAAATAAATGCACAAAGCAGTTTTAGCGCCAGATTTGTATTGCTATTGTCTGAAGTATGGTGTTCGTGAGCATCCTGCATTGCAGGAGCTTAGACTTGAAAGTTCTAAACTGTCTAATTCGCAAATGTTGATAAGCCCTGATCAGGGTGCATTTATGGCTCAACTTGCCCGATTAATATCTGCCAAGAGTTATTTGGAGGTAGGTGTTTTTACTGGTTACAGTACTTTATGGATGGCATTGGCAATGCCGAGTAATGCTAAAATAACGGCTTTGGATATTAGTGATGAGCATTTGTCGCTTGCCAATGCTTACTGGCAGCGTGCTGGTGTGGCAGAAAAAATTACTGCAATAATTGCACCTGCTGCAGATAGTCTGCTCTCTTTGCAGCAAGCTAACGAAGTATATGATTTTGCATTTATTGATGCAAATAAGTCGGAGTACATAGATTATTATGAAGCTTGCTTACGCTTGGTTAGGCCAGGCGGTTTAATTGTGATTGACAATGTTTTGATGTATGGGCAAGTATTGGAAGAAAGCCCGCGGAAAAACTATGTCAATACATTGAAGAAGCTGAATGATTTGATTTACCATGATGAGCGGGTTGATATTTGTATGCTGGCAATCGGAGATGGAATGACTCTGGCTCGGAAAAAGGATATATATGAAGCGTAGAATTAGGCGTAATAAATTACAAAGTCAAATGAATGTAGTTCCCTATATTGATGTTATGTTGGTGTTGTTGGTGATTTTTATGATTACTGCACCGATGTTTACTCCCGGCGTAATTAATTTGCCAAGTGTGGGTAAGGCTTCACAGGTTACTAAGCAGCCTTTAGAGATAAATATTGATGCAAGTGGCAATTACACGATAACTCAAAATAATAAAAATATTCCTGTTGCATCGTTGACTGACTTGGTTAGTAAGGCTGTAACTATGGCAACTGATGATACTCCCGTGGTGATTTCTGCTGATAAGGAAGTTCAGTATGACAAAGTGATCGCAGTTGTTGATAAATTATATAGTTCTGGGATCAAAAAAGTAGCATTGGTAGTTAAGCAAAAAAATGGTTAAACAGCAAACAAAAGCCAGCACAATAATCTCGCTATCGCTGCATATTGGGGTAGTGATGCTGTTGTTTATATTCAGCAAGCCGATTTCAATTCTGGTGCCATCACGTTCGGATGGGATTGAGGTAAGTTTGGTCTCAATGCCTAACCAAAATGTTCAAACTTATCAACCGCAAGTAAAGGCTCCTCCTGCTCCGATTAAAGTTATGGATACACCAGCAGATATTAATGTCAAACAACAGAATCAGGTGAAGCCAAAACCAACACCAAAAGCGGAACAGCCAAAGGTTGATCCTAAGCTGGCTAAAGCCACAGAGCATACGGATAATACTAAAGCGCCAGCACCTACAAATAATAAAGCTAAAGTAGTCAATAAAAAGGTTCAGGTTAATGATTTGCTTGGCGATGTCCTGTCTGAGAATACTGCTTCGGTGAGAAAGGGTAAGGCTTTGGGAGGCAATCCGAACGGTACTAGCGATAGTAATAATTTGATCGGGAATTACGCAGATCAAGTTATCAATGCTGTGCGTCCATTTGTGTTAATTCCAGACGATGTAAATCCTAAAGCCAAGGCAGTTGTTAAAGTTATCTTAAATCCAAACTTAAGTGTTCGCAGTGTAAGTTTGACTAAGTCAAGTGGTAACGCTCAATATGATCAAAATGTCCAAAATGCAATCATGCGACTTAAAGTATTTCCACCTTTGCCGGATAATGCTAATTATGTGGACTTCAGAATTTTAAATTTAACCTTTAGACCTCAATAAATCAAGGAGTTATAAGTCTATGAAAATGTTTAATCGTTCAATAAATAAAAAATTATTATTAATTCTAAGTGTCGGTTTTAGTTTTGCCTATGCAGATCAAAATATTGAAATTGTGGGTGGAAATAGCGCAGGAAACCCTAAGCTTGCTGTAGTTAACTTTACTAATGAAGATGGTTCGGTTAGTGATGAAATAACCAGTGACTTTAAGATTACTGGTGAATTTAACGTTCTTAATTATGTGAGCAATAATTCAATTGAGAGTGGTGCTGCTCAGTACACGATTAGCGGAAGTGTTACTCAAGATCCGGTTAGTGGTCAGATGCAGATTGATTACCAACTCCTAAACAATACTACTAATCAAGTTTTATTAAGTCAGACTGCCGCGTTTAATAAAAAGTTTCAACGTAAGGCAATTCATGCAATTGATGATAATATTTATAAGAAATTAACTAATACACCAAGTGCTTTTACGTCTAAAGTGGCGTTGGCTGTTCAACAGGGACCAGGTAAATATGCAGTAGTTTTGGCAGATTATGATGGATATAATCCTAAAACCTTGATTTCGATGGCACACCCAATTACATCTTTGGCTTGGGATAATAGTGGAAATTATCTCAGCTATGTTACTTACGAAACAGGTAAGCCTGTAGTTTATGTGCAAAATATTAAAGCAGGAACGCGCTATGTTGTGGCAAATTTTAATGGTTCAAATTCTTCTCCAGCGTTCACGCCTAATTCACAAAAGTTAGCAGTTACATTAAGTAAGGATTATGGTTCACATGTTTATTTGGTAGATAAACAACGTTATACATCAGCAAGTGGTGCGATTCCTTTGGTTAATTTTGGAACTATTGATACTGAGGCCGATATTTCTAATACTGGAAAAGTGGTGTTTACTTCCGACCATGATGGTGGTCCGCAAATTTTTATGACAGATTTAAATGGTTCGGCTCCAATGAGAGTAACTAATGGATTGGGTAAGTATAATACCACAGCACGTTTCTCTAATGATGCGAGTAAAATTACATTTATTAACCGTAACAATGGTGTTTTACAGGCGTATGTGTTGGATTTAGTAACTCAATCTGCATATCCTATCAGCCAGAACGCAAACCATGATATTGCACCAAGTTTTGCACCAAATGATAAGTTAATTATGTTCTCAAGTGATAATAGCGTTTATATTAGCAACATAACTGGAACTACTCAAACTAAATTAAATAACTTAAATTATGGGCAAGTTATTGATCAACGCTGGTCAAAAAACTTCTAACTAACTGTAAATTTTGCAGAAAGTTAGTTTTGTGGTATAATATCACGTAGTTAATAGCACATAAAGGAACATTCTAATGTTAAATAAAATATTAATTCTAATGATGTCATCTGCAGCGGTTACTGTTTATGCTGATACATCAACTACTTCGAGTTCAATGTCTGGTTATGTTGAGGCTGAGCACAGCAAAGCTGAAAGCCAAGGCGATAATCAAAAAACTAATTTTGATGCAAATAAAACAGCTGGCTCTGCTCAAGTAAACAGCCCAACTGTTAGTTCAATTGCATATAGTGGTGCTCAGTTTCCTCAACAAAATCAGTTGACTGGTAAAGCAGGGCAAAAATATAATTCTAGTCATCCAAAGAGTACACAAACTAAGAAAAACACTAAGAGCTTTGATAAGAATAACACTAATAATTCAAATCAGGAAAATAGTCCAACAGTTAATTCTATGCTGTATAGTGGTGCACAATTTCCACAACAAAATGCAATTACAACTAGCAATGTTAAAAATCCTAATCCAGCAACGAGTAATAGCAAGCCAGTTAATAACCCAACTGTAAACTCACGTTTATCTAGTGCAAACATGTTTCCTCAGCAAAATACATTTAATAATGATGGTAAAAGTACTAGTAATAAATCAACAGCTAGTTCTGGAATGTGATAATCTTAGTATTTACAGCCGTGGTAAAATCGTGTATAATCACGCTTAGAGGCTTTATAAAATTTTAATTAACCCCTGAAAGGAAACTTAAATATGAAAAAATTATTAGCTCTGGTTATTGCTGGTAGTGCATTGGTAGCATGTTCTTCTAACAAAGCTCCAGTTGAAGCACCTGTAGCATCTGCTCCAGCTCCGGCTCCAGTTGCATCTGCTCCAGTTGTATCTAATCACAATAGCGTATACTTCGCATTTAACAAATACGATATTAAAGATGATTACGCTGGTGTTGTGAAAGCTAATGGTAGCTACTTAGCTGCAAATGCTGCTGCTAAAGTACAAGTACAAGGTAATACCGATGATATCGGTTCTGTTGAGTACAATTTGTCATTAGGTCAAAAACGTGCTGATGCAGTTAAAAAAGCCTTGATCGCTACTGGTGCTAGCAAAGCTCAAGTTGAGGCTACTTCTAATGGTAAATTAAAAGCTAAATATGCTAACGATACTTCAGAAGCTCGTGCTATGAATCGTCGTGCTGATATTACTTACAAAGCAGCTCAGCCAGCTGGTTACTCTGAAGATAGCAATGGTTTACCAATGGTTGATAGTAGCGTTTACAACGGTACTGTTGCTCAAGGTGTTGAATAACCATGAAAAAAAGTTTGTTGACGATTTTAGGATTGTCAGCAAACCTTTTTCTAACAGGTTGTGCTGATGATCAAGCACGTCAGCAGATAGCGGACACTAATCAACGCTTGAATCAAATCCAACAAAACGTTGGTGTTCTGGATAATAAAGTCTCTAATCAAAAAATGCTGGATCTGCTCAATCAGGTTAATGACCTTCAAAGTCAGATTAACCAGTTAAATGGTCGTGTGACTAATTTAGAGCAGGGGCAGGGCAATGCTCAAGGCGATGCAGGTCAACAATTGCAGTCTCTTGATTTGCGTGTCCAAGCTTTGGAGAGTGCTGTTGGTGGTGGTTCTCCTGCTACTGTGCGTAGTGCTAAAGCACCGCAAGCTGGGATGAATCCTCAGTTGCAAGATGCAATTAAGAAAATCCAAGCCAATAACATCGCTCCAGCGATCACTGAATTACAGGCAATTATTGCCAGTGGTGATAAAACCTCCGCGGCAAATGCACGCTATTTCTTGTCTGTGGCGTATGTAGCAAATAGTCAATATAAAGAGGCTATTAGTGAAGCAAATAAATTCATTGCTGCAAACCCAAATAATAAATATGTGCCTGATGCTATGCGTGTGGTTTATATTTCGCAAACCCAATTAGGTAATACTACAGCGGCTAATGCTACTGCTAAAAAGCTGATAAAAAGTTTTCCTAATAGTGAAGCTGCGAAAAAAGTTGCTAAACAACTCCAGCAATAATATAAAAACTCAAGCTATGCTTGAGTTTTTCTTTTGTTAAAAAGCTAATCTATGCAAGTTAATTTACACGATGGAAACGGTAATCAATTTTCACATTATTCTGATTCTAGTGTTACAATAAATACAATAGAATATTCTAATAATATTTTGGTTTCTCCACAACATATTGAAGCGTTGCATCTAAAATCAGTTGCCGAATTAAATGAAGGTAACTGTGAGTTTTTGCTTAGTTATCAACCAGATTTAATTATTTTTGGTACAGGTAGTAAAATTAGTTATCCTGATAGCAAGTTCTTATTATTACTACAACAAAAAAGGATTGGGTTTGAAGTTATGCCAATTCCTGCTTTATGCCGTACTTATAATTATCTAATTGGTGAAGGTAGAAATGTTTTAGGATTAATAATATTTGATAAGTAGTTACAAATTAATCTATACTCAAATTTATTAAATAAAACAAATATTTTACTGAGTTTGTTTTACAATGTATTCGGGAAGCTCATGAGAGTTACTGATTTTATTTCCATAAGCTGGTAATTCGCTGGCTAATGAGAGGTTACACGTAGCGCTTGAGGGTGGGAAATATTCCAGCATCAGACGTAATTTGTCAGCATCCTTGACTCCTGCAATCTCTCTTACTAATTCTATAGCCAAATCAATTCCACTACTTACACCGCCAGCAGTCCATATTTTTCCAGATTTAACTATTCGCTGCGGTATGATTGTAATCGTTCTGTCTTGCGCGAGTTCTTCAACTGCTCGCCAATAAGTAGTAGCAGATTGTTGTTTCAAAAGACCTGCTTTTGCTAATAGGAAAGCACCAGTGCATACTGATAATATCAATTTACATGATTGATGTTGCTGCTGGATAAAGCTGATCAGTTGAGAGTTATTCACTTGTTCAAGCCGTCCCATGCCACCTGGAACTACTAGGTAATCAAGCGCTGCACAATCGGTGAAGCTGCAATGAGATTTTAAAGTTATCTCACTATCACATTCAATATAACCACCTGATTCTGAAATCAGAAATAATGATACGGAGGGATTCAGTTTTTGCCATATCGCAAATACTTCCCATGGACCGATTGCATCTAGGGGTTGTACCTTATCGTAAATGAGAACACCGATTTTAATCTTATTTATCATACCTTAATAGCTTTAAGAATGAGTCATATCTAATGGAACTACCCATTGATCATATTCGCTTGCAGTTAGAAAGCCAAGTTCTAATGCCGCGGTCTTAAGATCTAAACCTTCATGATGAGCTTTTTTGGCAATTTTGGCTGCTTTGTCGTAGCCTATATGGCGATTTAGTGCCGTTACCAGCATTAGATTTTTTGCTAAATTAGCATTGATAACTGTTAGATGAGCGTCAATACCCGAAGCGCAATGCTCTTCAAAAGCTAAACAGCTATCTGAGAGTAATTGAATACTTTCTAGAACATTATGGATCATTACGGGCTTGTACACATTTAGCTGAAAATTACCTTGGCTTCCAGCAAAAGCGACTGCTGCGTCATTACCATAAACTTGAACGCAAACCATGGTCATTGCTTCACATTGAGTTGGATTAACTTTCCCTGGCATAATTGAAGAACCCGGTTCATTTTCCGGTATAGTTATTTCACCAATACCACAGCGTGGACCACTTGCCAACCAACGAACATCATTTGCCATTTTCATTAGTGCACCAGCTAAAGTACGTAAAGCAGATGAAACGTTAACCAGACCATCATGTGCGGATAATGCTGCAAATTTATTTTTGGCTGAAGTAAATGCTAAACCTGTTTCGCTGCTAATGTAGTTTGCTGCTAAATCACCGAACTTAGGATGCGCATTTAACCCTGTGCCAACTGCAGTACCTCCAATGGCTAGTTCTAAAACTCCTTTAAGCGCTTGTTGCAGACTATTCATTGCATGGTCAATCTGTGCAACCCATGAGCTTATTTCTTGTCCCAGTGTTATTGGGGTTGCGTCTTGTAAATGAGTTCGTCCTACTTTTACTACGTCAGAAAATTGTCGCGATTTGCTATCTAGAGTATTGCGAAGCTTGGTCAGTGATGGAAGTAAATGATTATTTAGTTCCTCAGCGGCTGCAATATACATTGCAGTTGGGAAAGTATCATTCGACGACTGTCCACGATTGACATGGTCGTTAGGGTGAACTGGAGTTTTGCTACCCATTATTCCGCCACTAATTTCAATTGCTCGATTGGAGATTACTTCATTTGCATTCATATTAGACTGAGTGCCAGATCCGGTTTGAAATACTACCAGAGGGAAGTGTGCGTCCAGCTTTGCACTAATTACTTCATCCGCAGCTTGAATAATTAATTGTGCAATTGATGCATCCAATTCTCCCAGATCCATATTTGCTTTAGCAGCTGATTTTTTTAAAATACCAAGAGCACGAATTAATGGACGAGTAAATTTAAAACGCGCTATACCAATTGGGAAATTTGCTTTTGAACGTTCAGTTTGTGCACCCCAGTAGCAATCATCTGCTACCATAATTTCACCCATAGAGTCTGTTTCACGACGCATGACCATTTTCCTTTGTTTAATTAAATAGTTTGCTTGGATTTACTGGTTTTCCTAAATGGCGTAATTCAAAGTAAACGCCACCCATAGGTTGATTTGATTCAGTACCACTATTGGCAATTAATTGTCCCGCAGTGACGACTGCACCTTTTGCGACTTTAGATAATACTCCGCTATAAACTGAGGTATAATTATCTCCATTGTCAATCACAATAATTTGCCCAAACCCAGGTAATTCACCACTAAACAGCACTGTGCCGCGTGATACAGAATATACTGGGGTACTATCATTAGCACGGACTAAAACGCCGTTATTTTTCACGCTATCACGCATTTGTCCAAAACCTACAGCGATACTTCCACTTATTGGACGGGTTAGTTTTCGTGACATAAATGGTGAGTTGTCTTCAACACTGTTATCCGCCGCTTGTGGTTGTTTTGTAGCTGAGCTAGGTTGCGCTGGAGTAGCTGTGGTGGTATCATTGTTGGTAATTTTTATATCACCATTGTCATTGCCAGTATTGATAACAACATTTTCATCTTTGTCAGTGATGGTTTTACTCGGTGCTGTATCATTATTTGACTGAGTTTTAGGTTTTGCTGCCGCGGCAAGTGCTATCTGGCGCGCTTTTGCTTCTGCAGCAGCTTTTTTTGCTGCCGCTTGTTTTTGTTTTTTTTCAGCAAGGGCTAATTGTTGTAAAAGTTTATTTAGCTCTGTTTGGCGTTGTTTTAAATGTGAAAGTTTACTTCGTTCGCTATCAATTTGCTGTTTTACACTCAACGATTGTTGAACAGTCTTATCTTTCGCTGCGAGTAATTGCTGGTGCTGTTGACTAGTTGTACCTAAGCGCTTATTTAAGTTATCTACTTCTTGTTGCAGTTTTTTATTTAAGGAATCAAGTTGTGTAAGTTTATCACTTAGCTGCTGATAACGAACCTGTTGTTGTTTAAGTATTTCTAATAGATAAACTTTCTTTCGTTCTTGGTCTAGGCTATCATTTCCAGAAATAATACTTTGCTGTGAAGCTTGTGCTTTTTGAATTTGTTGATAAATTTTACTAATTGAAGCATTAACTTGTGTTTTGGCTGCAGTTGTTGTTGCTGTCATCTGTGGGATGGTGTTTGCCAATTGGTTAAGCTGATTTATATCTGCATCGCGTTGTTTGCGAATTTTTTGCAAAATGGCTTCAGTTTTTGAGATAGCACCTTGCGAGTCTTTTAATGCTGCATCAATTTTTTGTTTTTCTTGTTGTTTGGAATTAAGGTCTTGATTAATTTGCTGGATTTGCGTATTAAGGTCGTTGATATTGCTATTAACGGTAGATGACTCTACCGCATAGCTCAATCCACTCCACATAACAGCACTAAGTAAAACTAGTTTACGCATTATTTGCTGACCTATTTAAAAACAATCAGGCTGTGCCCGGTCATTTCTTGTGGCTGTGGTAATCCCATCATTGCCAGAAGTGATGGTGCAACATCTTTAAGCGCACCACCTTCCATTATTGATGCCTTACGTCCAATATAAATGCATGGTACAAGATTGGTAGTATGTTGAGTATGGGGTTGCTGGCTCTCATAATCGAACATTTCTTCACAATTCCCATGATCGGCAACAATTAATACTTCACCATCATGCGCTCTCATTGCTTCAACTACTTTTCCTAGATACAAGTCTAATGCTTCAACTGCTTTTACACTTGCATCATAGTTACCAGTATGCCCAACCATATCGCCATTTGCAAAGTTAGTAATAATCAAGTCATATTCATCCGAGTTGATAGCATCAACTAATTTATCTGCTACTTCAGGCAGACTCATTTCAGGCTTAAGGTCATAAGTTGCGACTTCTTTGGGTGAGTTAATTAAAATTCTTGTTTCATTAGTAAATGGTTGTTGTTCTCCACCATTAAAGAAATAAGTTACATGAGGGTATTTTTCAGTTTCGGCAATTCGTAACTGTTTTAAGCCAAGGCTGCTAATGTATTCACCCAGAGTATTGATAATGGAGGTTGGCGGATATGCAACTAAACAATCTAGTTTGTCGTTGTAACGGGTCATAGTTACAAAAGCTGCTAATCCTAAATCACGATGAGGAAAACCATTAAACTCTTTACCAATAAATGCATCACTTAGCTGTACCGCACGATCAGAGCGGAAATTAGCAAAAATCATGCTATCTCCGGACTTGATTCCGCTATAACCATAAAAAACTGCGGGCTTAACAAATTCATCGGTTATTTTTTCATTATATGCTGCACTAATTGCATCGCTTGGTGTTGCAAAAGAAGTATTGGCATCAGCGCTTACTAATGCTTTGTAAGCTAGTTCAAGGCGATCCCAGCGTTTATCTCGATCCATCGCATAATAGCGTCCTGCAATACTGACTATTTTTGCTTTAGGGTATGACTTAATTACTTCTTCAAGCTGACTGATAAAAGCTAATGCGCTTTGTGGTGGAGTATCACGACCATCTAGAAACATGTGTAGGTTAATATGTCGAATATTATTATTTTGAGAAGCTAATTTAACTAATTCATAAATATGATTTTGGTGCGAGTGGACACCACCATCAGACAATAATCCCATGATGTGAACCGAGCCACTAGTACTTTGTGTAAGTGCAGAATTTAATGCTTCATTTTTATAAAAATCACCAGTTTCAATTTCATAATCAATCTTAGTGATATCTTGGCGAACAACGCGACCAGCACCTAAATTTAAATGTCCAACTTCGGAGTTACCAAATTGTCCTTTAGGTAATCCAACTGCTTGTTCGGAAGCTTCAATTTTACCAAAAGCATAATTTTGGATATAGCTGGTTAAATTAGGTTTGTTAGCACCAGCTACCGCGTTGAAATCATCATTGTTTCTCATACCAAAGCCATCTAAAATTACTAGTAATGCTTTTTTCATAATCTGTATTCTCTTCTATTGTTTATGTTGGTTAACTGAATTAAAAATGCGAGTAGTCTATTTTGCTATACTCCGAGAGATTTGGAATCCCTGTAAGCGATCTGCAATACTTGGCTAGTGAGAAATAAATCAAGAGCTCAGGATGCTGGATCTACTCGAGTACAAAATTAGCGCAACTTATCTGCAAGTAGTTACGTTTTTTGTTACAATAGCGGGTAATTTATATTTACTGCAAGCATATATTTTAATACAATCATGAGGTTTACATGCAATTAGATTATACCAAAGCCCGACAAATTATTAGCAACTCTAGCGTACTGTTTTCAAAAGAGCAATTATATTCAGCGTTGGATACAATGGCAAGTAATATTGACGCTGAAATTGAAGGTGAAATTCCAATATTCTTAACCGTAATGAATGGCGGAATGATGTTTGCTGCAGAATTAACCAAACGCTTGCAAAGCCCGATTATTATGGATTATATTCATGCTTCACGTTATGGTGATGCGATGTATGGTTCAAGCCATATTACTTGGTATCGTCAGCCTAAAGAAGAGTTAATTCGTGGTAAAATGGTTTATATCCTAGATGATATTCTTGACGAAGGGCACACCATTGCGGAGATTAAACGTTTTTTAATTAATGCTGGTGCTAAAGCGTGTAAAGTTGCGGTGATGGTGAATAAAGAAATTGGTAAAGATAAGCCAATTTATGCGGATCATGTCGGTGTTAATGCTCCAAATCATTTTCTTTTTGGGTTTGGTATGGATATATTTGAACTTAATCGTAACTTGCAACAAATTTATATTTATAACAACTAATTATAGGTGTTTTGGTTATGTCATTTTTAGCAATATTATTAACAATCTTTCTGGAGCGTCAGAAGGTTTTGGGTGGCGTTAGAGCTTGGTTCAATAGTAAAATTGACCAGTACGCTAATTTATTTGTTAATCGTGACTTTCAAACGGTACGCGAGATTCGTTTGCACTTTATCTTTGCTCTAATCCCATTTTTGCTGATAACCCTAGCATTGATGATCTTGCCTTATAGTCGTCATCATATCTCCTATTTTCTGATTAATTGCTTCTTTTTTATCTTATGTTGTGATATTTTAGGTTGGAAAGAAGAGGCTAAAACTACTAATCGCGGAAATGAGTTTCAACAGTTTGTTCAAACTTATGCAACTAAATTTTTTGCAACTACACTTTGGTTTATTATATTACCTTCGGTTTTAGGGGCTATTTGCTATTTGGTGTTAACTGCAATGGGCAACAAACTACGGGCACGAGGTGAGGAGTCTGTTGTATATTCAGTTGTGGTTGACAAAATGTTATTTTGGATAAACATTGTTCCTTATACTGTACTTGCAGTTTTTATTGCTGCGGCAGGCGATTTTGAGGAAGTGATGCGCTATGTGTTAGAGCAGCGTGGGAAAGTTAAATTGAGTTTCTTTTATCTTGAAACTGTTTTGAATGAAGTAACTTTCAGAGCGATAGGTAAGGATAAGTTTGCTAAATCTAGCGTTAATTTTGAAGATGATGGTATTGAAGATATCCGTAAATCAGAAAATCTGTTTGATCCAAAAGTAGTTGATTATGTAGTTGCGTTACTTTACCGTGCGGGATTATTTTTTATTACAGCAATAACTGTTATTTCAGTGATTAATTTATTCTAAAATGAAGTATTTATTGCTGTTAGGCATCATCGTTAGTATAAGCTGTTATGCTAGTGATACAATTTATCAATACAAAGATAAAAATGGTGCAACAGTATTTACTAATAAACCAGTTAAAAATGGTAAGAAGGTAGTTTTGCCCGCAATAACTGTTTATGCGGCACCAATGACTCAAAGCGATTTTAAAGCTAAAGGCTATACCAATAGTACGACTGCTAAAAATGCGATTCAAGATAGCGCTATTAAAAAGAATTATACGCAAAGCATAAATCAAAATTTAGGGACTAATGAAGTTGGTCGGCAACAAATTTTAAATGAAGAGCTGGCGCTGGAGCAAAAAGCTCTAACAGACTCTCAGCAAGCATTACAATCAGGGATGGCAACTAAGCTCCCCAGTGAACAAAATAACCCAGAACAGTATCAAGCAAGGATAAAAGCTTTGCGGGATGCGGTTACTGAGCACCAAAAAAATATTGACATACTGAGTAATCAGTTAGGCATTAAACATTAAGCGGGAATATTTATGAAAAGACATTTTCTTGAATTTGAAAAACCAATTGCTGAATTAAGCAATAAAATTGAAGAATTACGCCAGATGCAGGATGAATCATCAGTTAATATATCATCTGAAGTTGAATTGCTCCAAACGAAATTAGATGGTTTAACGAAAGAGGTTTATAGTGCTCTTGGCGCCTGGGAAATTTCTCAGGTAGCACGTCATCCACAGCGTCCTCGTACATTGGATTATATTAATAATTTATTTACCGATTTTGTTGAGTTGCATGGTGATCGTCATTATGCCGATGATAAATCATTAATTTGTGGAATGGCTAAATTTGGTGAACAGTCAGTGGTAGTTATTGGGCATCAAAAGGGGCGTGATACTAAAGAGAATCTTGAACGTAATTTTGGTATGCCTCGTCCAGAAGGTTATCGGAAAGCACTGCGCGTAATGCAAATAGCCGAAAAATTTGCTTTACCAATTATTACCTTTATTGATACTCCTGGCGCATATCCCGGAATAGGTGCTGAAGAGCGTGGTCAATCAGAAGCGATTGGTAAAAATCTCTATGAGATGTCTAAAATGTCAGTTCCTATTATTTGCACGGTGATCGGTGAAGGTGGTTCTGGAGGTGCTTTGGCGATTGCGGTTGGTGATCAGATTAATATGTTGGAATATTCAATTTATTCCGTGATTTCTCCAGAGGGTTGTGCTTCAATTTTATGGAAAGATGCGACTAAAGCAAATCAAGCGGCAGAGATATTAGGAATTACCGCAGATCGTTTAAAAGGCCTAGGTTTAATTGACAGCGTAGTAAATGAGCCACTAGGTGGTGCGCATGCTAATCATGGTGAAATGATGACAAAATTAAAGCGTAACTTAAAAGATAGCCTCAAAAAGCTAAGTGAGTTTTCGGGTGATGAGTTACTTGCACGCCGTTTTGAGCGGATTATGGCTTATGGTAAATTTAAGATTGAAACAGAATAAACTTTTAGTCGAATCGATATTAAAGCAATGGCCATCTGAACTAGATGGTCATTTGTCTTACTGTGTGGGTCTAAGCGGTGGTATTGATTCAGTAGTGCTGTTACACTTGCTCAGTGAAGCACGTAAATCCCAACAATTTAAACTATCGGCAATCCATGTTAATCATGGTATCTCACCCCATGCTGATGAATGGACTGATTTTTGTAGCAACCTATGTCAGCAATGGGACATTCCATTACGAATTAGCCGACTCAAAGTGATAAAACAAGCTGGAGTTGGGTTAGAAAATAGTGCGCGTAAACTTCGTTATGTTGAGTATCAGCAAACTAATAGTCCAGTTATGGTTTTAGCACATCATCAGGATGATCAGATTGAAACGGTCTTTAGCCAGCTAATGCGTGGTAGCGATATTCATAATATTGCCGCTATGCGTGATTTAAGCAACCGTGGCAATCAATTTTACTGGCGACCTTTGCTTTCTTATACTAAGGCACAGTTGATTGATTATGCGATGAGGCATGAGTTATCTCATATTGAAGATGAAAGTAATCATGATAATAGTTATCTGCGCAATTTCTTACGTAACAACATAATTCCTCAACTACTAACTTACGATACTAATTTACCGCAAAAAATTGCACAGAGCTTAGCGTCAATTCAAGCCAGTGTAAGTTTAAACGATGACGTAGCTGAAGATGATTTAGCTTTTGCAATGAATAATCAGCAAATTGAAGTTGCCAAAATTATTAATCTAAGTTCTTTACGCCAAAAATCTTTACTGAGCTATTTTATTCGACAGCACAATCTTCCCCTGCCATCATCTAGACAACTTAAGGAGTTTATTCGTCAGGCAATTACCGCAGGGCAAGATCGGCATCCGCGATTGAAGCTTAACGACGATTATATTCTAATACGTAAAAAAGATAAGATTATTCTTGCTTCTATATAATAGGGTTGGTATTATATATTTTAGCCATCATTGTAAGCTCTATTGGTACATTTCCTGTGTTTTACACATATTATTGAGTAGCCAATAAGACTTATCTTTTATTGCTGTAGTGTTAATTGAATTAAACTGAAAACAATAACTACTTACCTTACGGGTACAAATATCTGATAAGTAGAATTGATCACCATTTAAGCAGCCATCATTCTTAATTTTTTGCATTAATTGATGTGCGGTTTGTGAACTGAATTTTTGTCGATAATAGTTAAGATCATGTGCTGGACGACTTATTTGGATATTTCCTGATACCAAGCGATAAAGTGGGAAGTCATTTGATTCAGAAAACGGATACTGTTTATAGCCAGAAAATACGATACCTGATTCATCTTGATTCATACTCCCATCTTGATAGCTAAAGCTTTGACTTATGACATATTTGGTAGCAGATTCAATCGTTATAAAGTAATTGTGATTTAGTTCATTATCACGAGCATCATTATAGTATGCTGAGAGTAAAAACACATCCTTGCCATCTTGGGAAAAGTTCTTATCAATGGTAATTGTTGAAAAAATTTTTCCTTGGGGTAAATTTATTAACTGTTGATTAAGTACTAGCTGCTGAATTTGGTTGTGAGTTTTTGTTTTTGCACTATTATTTGATTGAATGACGACTAAATTACCTACAGTAATCTTTTGTGAACTAGTAACAATGGGTAATTTTGTAAGCCAGTTTTGAAAATCCAAAGTATTTTGAGTGCTAATCGGGGTTATTGCAATTACTTGATGCTCTTTGTTGATAGCGTAGGTGTATTTAGCCAGAAAGTTTTGTTCCGGAAATATATTATGACTATATTGAATAGTAGTTTTACACTTAAGCACTTGGTTTTTCTCTTGCATTTGATGGGAATCCTCGTCTTGCATAGCTATGACTTTTGCGCTTACATATAACGGAATGGAACTATCAAGTTTAGTAGCTTGGATAAGTTGTTCTTCAATCTCTGGGTTATTACAATTAAGTGGTTCAGTGGATTGCGAACATGCGCCAAGCACACCACTGAGTAAAATCAATAGTGCGCACTTACTTGGCTTTAAATGAGTATTTTCAAACATTTGAATTAATAACTCAGGCTAATTCAATGACTTTATGCACTAACTTATTAATTCCTGTGTATGCTTCAAGAATGTTTCCTGCTAGCATGTATGCAGCAGTTGATACAATCTTGTATTTTTCATCAATACAAATTTCATCAACCTTGCGAGGGTGATGGATAGCGCCACGTTTAGTTACCAGTGCTGCAGTTTCGGTATCATTGCCAATAGTCATATTTACTGGGAAATTATAAATTGCTGGAATCATCACTGGCGCAATACAAATGAATCCAACTGCTTTACCCGCGGCAGTAAACTCTTGTGCAATTTGACTAAGTGTTGAATTAACTGTATAGTTAGCACCATCCTGTGCTAATGTAAATAGATTGGCAGCAACGCCATTTCCACCGGGGATAATCAGAGCATCATAATCATTGCTATTTAGCTCTTCAAGTTTTTTTACATTTCCGCGGGCAATCCGTGCTGATTCGACTAACATATTGCGACTTTCGTTAACCGTTTCATTATTTAAGTGGTTAGTAACGTGGTCCTGTGCCAAATCGGGGCTAAAGCATTGATAGCTTGCGCCAGCTTGCTCAATAGATAACAATGTCAGCACTGATTCATGAATTTCAGAACCATCCATCCGTCCACAACCGGCTAAAACAACTGCAATTTTTTTCATAGTATTATCCTCTTTAAATTATAACTGGTTTATAGTTTTAGAAATTAGTTCATAAACATCGTTTGATAGTTTTTCTGTCGCCAGAATATCGCTTAAAATTGGTTTTGCCAATTGCTGATATTTCGGTGCCAGACTGGTTAAAATACTAAATCCATGTGCGATCCTTGCGCTAACCCCAGAATTAAATTTATCAACTCGAAGTATCTCTGAGGCAATAAATTTATAACCTTCTGTAGTATTAAAATGTACGCTATTCCCCGTAAAAGCACGAATCAAGGAATAGAGCTTATTCGGGTTAGCATTATCATATTGCGGGTGAGCAGTTAGTTTTTTTACTTGCTCCAAAGTGTCAGCGCGTGAGCTTTGGCTTTGTAGTGTAAACCATTTATCCATCACTAGTGGATAATTTTGATATTCATCATTAAATTGAGCGAGTAATTTAGCCCGTAAATTATTATCAGTATCGTTAACGGCTATCAACGCTGCAAGCTTGTCTGTCATATTGTCGGCTGCCAGATATTGCTTTTGAACCAAATCAAGGTATTTGCTAGCATTTTTACTGATTAGCAAATAAACTAAAGCTGTATTTTTTAGCGCCCGTTTACCTGCATCGTTAAAATCATAGCTTGAACATTGGTTTTGCTGATAAGTTGCTAACCAAAGTTGCTCTAACGAATCTGCCAGATAAGATTTAAGCACAACTATCGCTTGATTTAATTTGGCAACGTCAACGGATTTTAATTGCGCACATAGTTCGCCAAAGCTAGGTAAGCCACTAATCAAGTTTTGAATGCTTGGATTGAGTGTATTATCTTGCAATGTTTTGCTCAATGCATTGCTTAATTCGGTAAAAATTAGGCTGTTGACAGTTTCTGGATTCTCATATATCGAGATGATGGCTTGTTGATAAAGTTTTTGCATTGCTTCCCAGCGATTGAATGAGTCGCTATCATGCGCCGCTAAATTCAATAATTGTATAGGAGTATAAGCGTAATCAAGAATTACCGGAGCTGAGAAACCACGTAATAATGATGGAGTAGGTATTTGAGCTACTTTAATTTTAAATTGATTGCTTGGCTTACGAACGAGTAAAACAGCTTTGCCTTCTGGGTAAATTACCTCTCCATTAATAACGCTGAATTCTAACTCTTGTCCATCCGCGTTGATTAATCCCAATTCAAGTGGAATTAGCATTGCTTGCTTATTTTGCATATCTGCGGTATCAGGAATATGTTGCTCAATATTTAGAGTGTAAGTTTCATTTGTAGAATCATAACTGTCACTAATTTTTAAAGTTGGTGTACCAGCTTGAGAATACCAGAGCATGAATTGACTAAGATCAAAATTATTTGCATCTGCCATTGCCTGACAAAAATCATCACAGGTTACTGCAGAGCCATCGTGGCGTTCAAAATAAAGTTTCATTCCCCGTTCAAAACCACTACGCCCCAAAAGTGTTTGATACATTCGTACAACTTCAGCGCCTTTTTCGTAGATCGTTACCGTGTAGAAATTGTTAATTTCCAAGTAGGATGCCGGACGTACCGGATGTGCTAATGGTGACGCATCTTCGGGAAATTGGTTTTGCCGGAGGACTTTAACTGTTTGAATTCGTTTAACGTCACGCGCGTGCAAATCTGCGGTAAATTCCTGATCCCGAAAAACGGTAAGCCCTTCTTTTAAGGATAGCTGAAACCAGTCACGACAAGTAACCCGATTGCCGGTCCAATTGTGAAAATACTCATGTCCAACTACCGCTTCAACGTTGATGAAGTCAGTGTCAGTAGCCGTTTTTGTTTCTGCCAGAACATATTTTGTATTGAAAATATTCAGCCCTTTGTTTTCCATGGCACCCATATTAAAATCACCACTGGCAACTATCATGTAGCGTTCAAGATCATATTCTAGGTTAAAGCGTTGTTCATCCCAGCGCATAGCTCTTTCAAGTGAATCTAGGCAATGCTGGCATTGATCGATTGATTCAGGTTCGCTATATACTTCAAGCAGAACTTTACGCCCCGAAGCAGTAGTATAGTTAGTCTCAATTTTACTAAATTTACCAGCAACCAAAGCAAACAGATAACTTGGCTTTTTAAAAGGGTCTTGCCATACTACCTTAGCTCGCCCATCAGGCAATTGTTCTTCGGTAATCTTATTTCCATTTGAGAGCAGTACCGGATAATTTTGCGCATTGGCAATAATTGTCGTGGTAAAAAGTGCCATCACATCCGGGCGATCTAGGTAATAGGTAATTTTTCTAAAGCCTTCTGGTTCACATTGAGTAAATAAATTTCCTTGTGAAGCGTACAATCCCATGCAGCTTTTGTTATTAAAAGCATCAACTTCAGTGGTGATGGATAGAGTGAATTCTGTAGGTAAATTATTAATTATTAATGCATCATTTGCCAAGGTATAATCTGGATGAGTTTTATCATTGACTTTTAGTTCAAGTAGCTTGGCACTTCCGCCAAGTTTTAAAATTCCACCTGTTTGATCTGGATTTTGTCGGTAGTGCGTGTCAGTTTTTACAATAACTTGCTGGTCCAAAATTTCAAAGCAAAGTTGAATGGTTTGTGGGAAATAGTTGGGTTGTTGGTAATCTTTGAGGTGTTTAACTGTTGATTGATTTTGCATAACTGCTGCTTTCGTGTGAATTATTAGTTAAGTGGTTATTATAAGATTAATAAGCTAATAACTCAAGCCTGATTTATTAGTAACCTAATACCTTTTCATGTTAGTAGGTGTTGTAAATCTCTCTACTTACTAATAGCACTTTTTTAGGTGTGGGTACTACTCTTGTGCTGTAATAGTTTCTATAATGCACCTCATAATCGAGAGTACCGAGCAGTTGCACAATTGAAACTATTCCCAAATAATTTATTATTCTAGCTCATTCGGGCAAAAAAGCTGTATAATTATGCGATTCAAATTTTTTAAGGCTAGTACATGAACTATACTCCTTTTTATCAAAGTCATCTGGATAGTAATGGTAAAGTTGTTGATTTTGGTGGTTGGGCATTGCCTGTCAATTATGGTTCACAAATAAAAGAGCATGAGCAAGTTCGTAACGATGCAGGAATGTTTGATGTCTCGCATATGGTGGTTACGGATGTTCATGGCGTTGAAGCTAAAGATTTTTTCCGCCATTTGATTAGTAATGATGTTGCAAAATTAGATAAATTTGGGATTGGTAAAGCATTATACTCCGGGCTACTTAATCGTGAAGCTGGGGTTATTGATGATTTAATCGTTTATCTGATGCCATTTGGCTATCGTTTAGTGACAAATGCCGCGACTGAAGCAAAAGATATGAACTGGATTAAGCAAGTTGCGGTAAGTTTTAAAGTAGAGTTATTTCCACGGCGTGATTTGGCAATGCTCGCGGTACAGGGGCCAAATGCGATTAAAAGAGTTATTGCAGCTCATCCGCATATGAAAGATAAATTGGAGCAGCTAAAGCCATTTGTCGCTGTTGAGGAAGGTAGTTATTTCTATGCCAGAACTGGTTATACTGGAGAAAATGGCTTGGAAATAATGTTGCCGCGTACCGAAGCTAACGCATTTTGGAGTTTGCTATTAGAGCATGGTGTAGCTCCATGTGGTCTTGGTGCTAGGGATACTTTGCGCTTAGAAGCAGGGATGAATTTATATGGACATGAGATGGATGAGATGATTACTCCGCTTGCTTGCGGAATGGATTGGGTAGTTGATCTAAGTGATGAAAATAGGGATTTTATTGGTAAAAGAGCGTATCAACTAGCTAAAATTTCGACTGATCAATATAAACAGGTTGGTTTAGTTCTGCAAGGCAAAGGCGTGTTGCGTGATGGACAAAAAGTCTATGTTGATGGCGCTGAATGCGGAGTAGTTACGAGTGGTACTTTTTCACCTAGTTTAAAAGTTTCGATTGCGATTGCAAGAATCAGTGCTGCGATTGAGGTTGATGCCGCAACTGTAGATATTCGTGGCAATCATGAAGCGGTAAAAATAATCAGTTTACCATTTGTTCGTAATGGTAAAAAAATGTTCTAACTACAGATTATATCACATTAGCGTTGTTACAAGGCTTTCCATGTACTTTTCATCATACATTTCGGCGCTTTGTGCTTGGCTAGTGCTTTATATCCTGGTAGTTGGTTTTATAGTTATAGAAATATTTAATTAATGATTGAAGGAGTAGTTATGTATAGCAATGATATGAAATTTGTCGATACACACGAATGGGTTAGACTTGAAGCTGATGGAATTGCCAGTGTAGGAATTACCAATCATGCTCAAGAACTTTTGGGTGATTTAGTTTATGTTGAATTGCCTGCGGTAGGTGCGAGTATTGCTACTGGTGATACAATTGGCGTAGTTGAATCGGTGAAAGCTGCTTCAGATTTATATTCACCGATTGCTGGTGAGGTAGTAGAGGTTAATGATGCTGTAGTCGCTGATCCAACTTTGGCAAATACTGAACCACATGCTGCAGGGTGGTTATTCAAAGTAAAATTAGCAGATGTGGCAGAATTAGACGGCTTAATGAGTGCAGATAAGTATAAAGCGCTAATTGGCTAACACACCATTGAAGACCCTGTTTAATTTTGAACGGGGTTTTTTTATACGTTTAGTTTTTAACATAGAATAAATTAGGATATTTAGTATGAATGAATTTTGTAAACGCCATATTGGGCTTAGTCAACAGCAGCAAGTGGCAATGTTGAATGATTTAGGCTGTAATAGCTTGGATCAATTTATTGGGCAGGTTATACCATCTGATTTAATTAGTCAAACCAAAACTACACAAAAAATAGGGCTAAGTGAAGATCAGGCATTAGCAGAAATCAAAGCGATTTTGGATGCCAATACCGTTTATAAAAACTATATTGGTTTAGGTTACTACGATACGATTACACCAGCAGTAATTCGGCGCAATGTTTTTGAAAATCCGGGGTGGTATACCGCATATACGCCATATCAGGCTGAAGTTTCGCAAGGTCGCTTGGAAGCGTTACTAAACTATCAACAAATGTTAATTGATTTAACTGGATTTGATTTAGCGAATGCATCTTTGTTGGATGAAGCAACCGCGGCTGCGGAGGCAATGGCGATGGCTAAACGAGTAAACCCAAATGCAGGAAATAAGTTTTTTGTTGACCAAAATATTTTTCCGCAAACGTTAAGCGTTATGCAAACTCGGGCACAGTATCTGGAAATTGAATTAGTAGTAACAGATATCAGCCAAGTTGACGCAACTCAGGGGTTTGGTTGTTTTATTCAAAACCCAGATTTGTATGGTACAACTAATGATTTCACTAGTCAAATTAGCGAGTGGAAACAACAGGCGCCAAAACTAATTGTGGTTATGGCTTGTGATATTATGTCTTTGGTGTTGTTTAAATCTCCTGCAACACAAGGGGCTGACATTGCAATTGGCTCAACTCAGCGCTTTGGTATTCCGATTGGTTTTGGAGGTCCTTCTGCCGCGTATATGGCAACTAAGGATGCTTATAAACGCTTAATGCCAGGACGGATTATTGGTGTATCGGTTGACAGCCGTGGTAAAAAAGCTTTACGGATGGCATTGCAAACTCGTGAACAGCATATTCGTCGTGAAAAGGCTACTTCAAATATTTGTACAGCTCAGGTATTACTGGCTAATATGGCTGGATTCTACGCGACGTATCATGGTGCGGATGGACTAAAAGCAATTGCTAAACGTATCACTTATTTGGCAAATTTATTGGCACATAATTTACGTCATTATGGAGTTAAAGTATTTAATCAAGATTGCCTATTTGACACTTTAAGTTTTGAGCATGCTGATGCTGCTGCGCTTATGACCAAGTTAAATGACAACGGTTATGCTATTGGCTCGCATGAAGGTAAATTATTTATTTCGGTTGGTGAAAGTGCTTCTTTACCAGAAATCGAAGATTTGGTACGTCTGATTTGTAATGATCAAGAACTAATCGTTATTGAGCCTGAAGTGCTATTAACACAGCAGCTATCTCTTTATCGCCAAGATACAATCTTAGCTCATGAGGTATTTAGCAGCTACCATAGCGAAACGAAGATGATGCGCTATTTGAAATATTTGGAGAACAAAGATATTTCTTTAGTGCACAGTATGATTCCACTTGGTTCGTGTACCATGAAATTAAATGCTGCTGCCGAGCTGGAGCCATTGTCTTGGCCGCAAATGGCAAATATTCATCCTTTTGCTCCACGTGAAAGTGTTCAGGGGTACATCACATTGATCAACAGTCTTAAACAACAACTTAAAGATATTACTGGCTTTGATGACGTTTGCATGCAACCAAATTCTGGTGCGCAAGGAGAATATACTGGTTTATTGGCAATTCGTCGCTATCAGGCGAGTCTTGGACAAGCGGGTCGTGATGTTTGTTTGATTCCACGTTCTGCGCATGGTACTAATCCGGCAACTGCGCAAATGATGGGTATGGAAGTTGTGGTGGTTAATTGTGATGATTCTGGTAATGTTGAGGTTGCTGATATGCGTGCTAAAGCTGAGCAATATCGTGAACGTTTATCGTGCCTAATGATTACCTATCCATCAACTCATGGAGTATTTGAAGCAAGTATCAAGGAAATTTGTCAGATTATTCATGATAATGGCGGTCAGGTTTATATGGATGGCGCTAATTTGAATGCTTTGGTTGGTCTGGTAAAATCTGCAGAACTTGGTGCGGATGTTTCGCATATGAATCTGCATAAAACTTTTGCGATTCCTCATGGCGGCGGTGGACCTGGTATGGGTCCAATTGGTGTTAAGCAACACTTGGTTGATTTCCTCCCATTAAATCCAATTTTTGATGCTGCTTTTGATGTAACTCGTAGTGCTGTTTCTAGCGCTCCATTTGGTAGTGCTTCAATCTTGGCAATCTCTTGGATGTACATCACTATGCTTGGTGAATATGGTCTTGAACAATCAACCAAAGCGGCAATCTTAAATGCTAATTATGTTGCGCATCATTTGGCAAAAATTGGTTATCCGATTTTATATACTGGGCAAAACCAAAGAGTTGCTCATGAGTGCATTATTGATTTGCGTCCGCTAAAAGCAGAAAGCGGTATTACTGAGGTAGATTTTGCCAAGCGTTTAATGGATTATGGTTTCCATGCGCCAACAATGTCCTTTCCTGTGCCGGGAACCTTGATGATTGAACCAACCGAGAGCGAATCAAAAGAAGAATTGGATCGCTTTATTCAAGCAATGGCTTCAATTTATGCCGAAGTACAACAAGTGTTAAATGGTGGTTTTGATAAACTTAATAATCCATTGAAGAATGCACCGCACACTT
Source organism: Neisseriaceae bacterium (assembly GCA_003963245.1). Lineage (GTDB taxonomy): Bacteria > Pseudomonadota > Gammaproteobacteria > Burkholderiales > UBA11063 > Aquella. Next base: position 220,063 of record RXJX01000014.1, on the reverse strand, counting down.
TAGCAGATTTGATGACCTGGGATAAACCATATTCGCAAAAAGTTGCTTGTTTTCCAATGAGTAATCTTGAGCAGAGTAAAGTATTTCCTTCGGTAAATCGGATTGATGATGCACATGGTGATCGTAATTTTACGTGTAGCTGTTTTGATTTGAATTAATTGTAGATATAATTAATTTTTGTGATATGCCTAGATTAGAAATACGATATTTCATTAAAATCTAGGCATGTTTTTTTTGAGTTATAAAAACAGAGTGTACATTTTTGATGATGTTCAAGTATTTGGACTCAATTTAAGAATTAAGTACGGAAATATCTCAATTTAGCAATGTACATTCGGAGAGGAAGCACTATTTGTATTAAATTCTCTCAACGTTTTCATTAGAGTTTTGTTTGGTTAATAGCGAATTATGATGCGAATGTATCAAAATCGGTTCCGCTCCCAGAGTTATTTTATGTTATCTCTTATGCTGATGATACGGTTATACTAGGTCGTACATAACTTTTAATATTTTTCTCTAGAACTTCAACTTGATTTATAGAAGTCTCCACTTTTGTTACCATTCCTTTCATAGACACCCTAACTCCTTTGTAGTAAATTTCTTTACTTAATATGTGTGATTCATAGACATCATTCTAACATATTTTGCTAAAGTGACAAACCATGGATCACACAAAAATTTTTCTTAGAATGGGAACTTAAATCCACCAGGCATAGCAGGCATACCAGCGGTTGCACTACCCATTTTAGCTTGCGATTGTTCTTCGACTTTACGATTGGCATCATTAACTGCCGCTGCAATTAAGTCTTCTAGCATTTCCTTATCATCCATTACAGCTTGATCAATCGTAACTTTTTTTAAATCATGTTTGCCAGTCATCAGTACCTTGACCATCCCGGCACCAGATTCACCTTCAACTTCTAATTTTGCAACTTCTTCCTGAGCTTTTTCTAGGTTTTTTTGCATCTCTTGGGCTTTTTTCATTAAGCCAGCTAATTGACCTTTATCGAACATCTGTGATCTTTCTTAATAAATTTAGATTAGGCGCTATTTTAACAGAAAATAGCAAGTTTAATATTAAAAATAATCAATATTTATTTGTATTTTGGCTAAGTATATCAAGTACTTTTAATAAATCAAATAAATTAAATTACTTTCTCAAGCTTCGACCACCCTAAAAATTAAACAAAAAAGTAAACATATAAAATTTTTTATTTTTTTGGGTTTTTGTCGATGCTATATGTCACTTACCACGGGGATAGGCTCCCTGATATGGTCCCAGCTCTCATCGAATTTCCCCCTCAATGAAAGAAAGCCCCACACGAGTTGGCAGCTAGATAGGGGCAATTGGGTTGTAGTCGTAATTATACCGCATATATGCGTATTTTTGTGAGCTTCGTATCAAGTGGTACAAGAGCAATAAATATCATACGATGCGACATTAACGGCGTTGATGGCAATTCTAGCAGTGCGGTTAATCGCAATAAAGCATCAACTATAGGCCACAATTAACGAATTGGTCTTGCCTCTTGATACTTCGGATTCATGCTTTATTTGGCGTGGATATAGGGTTAATATTGCCTCGATGATGAGGCTCCCGGCCGAATCTCGGCATGCGCTTGCGCATTATTTTCGGCTTGTGGTTTTGGTTGGTACGTTATTGTATTTTTGAAGCGAACCAGAATCATCCAAAAAATTTTATTATAATCGTTTATATTTGACGGGGCTGTGGAGTAGCGGAAATAACTTGTTAGCTGTCCTGTGGTCAGCTTGTCTGTCCATAGGCAGCTAATAGGTTATTCCGCGGTCGCGTAGCGAAATCCATAGTCCCGGAACCATGTTTTATTATTTTCGAGGTGCATTATGAAAAAATCTTTATTCCTGTTAACTTGTGTTTTAGCCGTTGGTTGTACTAAATCTGCTGATAAGTTTGTTGGTACGTGGGTAAATGATGATTGTGGGAAAGATTTTCCAGTGAAAATATTTAAAGATGGTGATGCTTATAAGCTTTCATATGAAAATGTTCAGGCGCGTTTATTGGGACAAAAAAATCCAAAACCAGTACAGAAGACTTTATCTGTAGTTGATGATAAAAATTTAGTAATAGATGGTAGCGGCGGTATGGGTGTCATAAAAATGGTTAAAGATAATGAAATGTTTATGAATTGGTTTGGATGTTCCAATTCCAGCAATTATCATAAAATCAATAATTGATATGTGTTTAGTAGAGGATAAAATGGAATATAAATGCGACAAGTGTGGCTCTGAAAATATTCAGCCACTCAAGATTATTTCGAGAAAAGTATAGCCTACATTAATACAAGTAATACACGGTTACAGCAAAAGGTAATATAGCTTATATTAGATATCGTTTGTAGCTTTAGTGCATAATAGTCTGAATTGTTTCTAAGAAGTGTTTAGTAAAGAATATATGTCGCCACATTTTAACCGTGTTTGCTTAAACTCATTTTTGTCAATACAGGGGGTTAATTTGAGTGGTGGTGATTATTGTGAAGACACCACCATAAATCTTATGAATGCACCAGTTACCAAACAAGTCTTGTTTGACTGTCATCCAATAAAATTTTTGACTTTTGTGATTTTCCATGTAAATAATTTTTGACCACTGAAGTAATTATCAAAAAAATACTAACCCACAAAAGTTGTGGAAAAATTGGTAGCAATAATGTTTCTATAACACTAGTTGCCGAAAGCAACAAGGTTTAGATATCTTTATTTGGGCTTTACAGAACGCCAAGGATTTTCTGAATATTTTGTAACCTACCGCATAATGGGTATTTTTGCTCAGTTCCCGGAATTGTAAAATCTTGAATAGTTCTATTGTACGGGGCTAGGACATTTTTATGCTTTGTGACAGATGGGGTTTATCTAGTAATTACTGCGATTTATTATTCCGAAGATAACGATATAAGGTGTCACGGCTGATTCCGAATCTTTCAGCGATCTCAGTTTTCTTATATCTATCTGCTACTAGCTGTTTGATTTCTTGTAATTGTTCAGAGGTTAAACATTTACTACGCCCATGATATTTACCATCTTTTTTAGCGATTGCAATCCCTTCTTTTTGTCGCTCTCGGATCAACGCTCGTTCAAACTCAGCAAATGCTCCCATGATATTTAACATGAAGTTAGCCATTGGCGAATCTTCACCATTGAAGATCAGTGATTCTTTAACAAAATGTATCTTGACTTTTTTCTCGGCCAAAGTACTTATGATCTTTCGTAAGTCTTCTAAGTTACGAGCTAACCTATCCATTGAGTGAACATAAACAATATCACCATCTCGAACATAATCTAACATGAGTTGTAGGCTAGGTCGATTTGTATCCTTGCCAGAGCATTTATCAATAAACTTTTTATCGAGAGATATTTCTTCTAATTGTCGGCTAGTATTTTGTTCGACGGTACTAACGCGAACATAGCCAATATTTTTTCCTGTTGATTTTTTAGTCATGTTTTAATTCTTATTTAATACCTCAGTTAGTGTTTGGGGTTTTAAATGAAAATAATCAGTAAGGTAATTGCTACTATACTCATAGCCACGTGCTCGACGGATCGATTCAATTTCAGATAGCGCTTGCAAAGCTAGCTCCTCATTTGGGTATGCAATTACTTGTTTGTGGCAATGATTATTATGCAATCCACCATAAACTTTAATAATACACCATGTGCCAAATAAATCTTGCTGTAACATTATCCAATAGAATCTATTCTTATGCGGATTTATCATATATATCATGGTGGTACTCAGTGGCTATCTACATTTGATGTGGGTAAGATAAAAGGCGTAATAAAATGGCTTAATTTGTAATAATAGGAATTATAACATATAAGACATGATGTATTTATCTTAATAATATAAGTCTATTATTACGTTATTTGACGGTTTGCAACGTGTAATATTAGAGTATACTATGTGATACATACAGATGACGAATCTTTACATAGGCAAAACTATACAGATGAACAAATCAGAAGAATTCGTCGCATGTTTAGAGTTCGCTAGAGATATAACAAAGTTCCAATTTACAGATAAATTATATGAAGAATACTATCCAGAAGTTGATTGATTATTTTAAATCATGGTTTTTTAATCCTAATTCAGATGAAGATTCATTAATTAAAAAATATATGCTGAGTCTTACATTTGTATAGCAAGCGATGCGCTATTAATATATAGCTTGTGGGGTAACGAATATTATATAACCAAGTTACTTACGGTTGTATTGATAATAGACATTATTTTTACGGTCTTTTTATTAGTTTCGGATTTTTTTGATTTTAGGACATTTATCTGGGATACCCAGCGATTTATTAAGCTAATGAATATACATATCGGAATAGAGCTAGCATCGTTGGTATTGTGTGTGCTAATCATAATAAATAAGCTATTATCGGGTTTCTTATCATAAACAAAATTAGCTGTAGAGTTGCTAAAAAAGAAGTTATCCGTAACCACTATTATTACCGAATTTTGGATTTGTTTTAGCGCCATCTAAATAAATAAAAATAAATTTATTTAGCAAACTAAATAACTTCATTTACTAATGGTATTATTCAATGATATAATGTCATATAAAATTCCAGGATAAATAACATGAAGTTATCAAATATAGAAGCTCCACGCATTCTTTCTCAGTTGCGAAAGGTGTACTCCCAAAAAGAGCTTGCTCATTTTTTAGACTATTCTCCACGGCATATCTCTCGTTGGGAATCTGGTCAAACACAGATCCCTATTGCAGTTGTTCCAGCTCTTAAAGAAATACTACAAGGAAATAAGAAGTCAAATCTTACTAGTGAAGCATTTACTTTCATTGATTTATTCGCTGGCATTGGCGGGATTCGTTTGGGTTTTGAGTCAATTGGTGGTAAATGTGTTTTTACTTCTGAGTGGGATTTTTATGCACAAAAGACTTATGCCGCAAATTTTGGTGATGAGCATCCTATAGCTGGAGATATTACCCAAGTTAATGCTAGTGATATTCCTGATCATGATGTTTTATTAGCAGGATTTCCTTGTCAACCTTTTAGTATTGCAGGCGTTTCCAAAAAAAATGCATTAGGTAAACCTCATGGCTTTGAGTGTACAACCCAGGGTACATTATTCTTTGACGTGGCTAGAATCATTGCTGAGAAACAGCCAAAAGCATTTTTATTAGAGAATGTTAAAAATTTACTTTCTCATGATAAAGGTAATACTTTTGCTGTAATTAAAGATACATTAGAAAATCAGCTTGGCTATCATATTAGTTATAAAGTTATTAACGGTAAACATTTTACTCCACAAAATCGCGAACGTATTATTATCGTAGGGTTTAAAGACAAAGTCGAATTTGATTGGAATTCCATCCCTTTACCCGATATTACAATTGATTCGCCTAAACTGAGTGATATTCTTCATGCAGAAGATGCAACAGAGTTAGATATTGATGAAGGAAGGTTTATAGTTGGTAATTCAGGTAAAGTATGTTCTAAATATGTACTTACTGATAAGCTATGGGCGTACCTCCAAGCTTATGCTGCAAAACATAAAGCTTTAGGTAATGGGTTTGGTTGTAGTGTTGTTGGACCTAATGATACAGCAAGAACATTATCTGCGCGCTATTATAAAGATGGCTCGGAAATTCTTATCACTAGAGGTCCTGGAAAAAATCCTCGTAGGCTAACGCCTAGGGAGTGTGCGAGACTGATGGGGTTTGATGATTCATTCAAAATTATTGTTTCTGACACTAGAGCATATAAGCAATTTGGTAATTCTGTCGTAGTGCCGCTTATTGAGCATGTTGCAAAAATCATGCAGCCGCATATTTTATCTTTAGTAGAAAAATCTAAGATGGTACAAGAGCAACTTGTGGTTTGAAGTTGTCTGGCTTATTTTAATATCATAGAGGTTTATTTATGAAAAGAGGTTACCTATCCGAGTATTTTACGCATGTAGCAACTAAAAGGCTTAGTGCAGTAGAAGCCCACCCACATCGTTCTAATCAGCACGAATTCAATGGTGATAAAGGTTTGAAAGGTATGTTTGGAACAGATAGGAAAACCTACGGGACAACCTTTATTTATCTTAGTGACGATGATCCAGAACCAATAACAGAAAGATCAACGCTGACTTGGTATGATGCTAGAGAAAATCATCCTATCAGAACTGAGTTTAGGTTATATTTCCCAACTACCAATGTATCAAGTAATGCTAATGAAGGTGATTTATTGGTTATTGGACGCAGACCAGATAATTCTATATTATTAATAATAGCTGAAGCAGAGTCAACTATTGAGAATCAGATATTATGGTTATTTGGTTTTAGCGATTTGACGCATCCTGGTTTTTCAGTTAAGGGCGAGTTGGAAAGTGATCAGGTTAGGCTAGAATTTGCTTCAAGGTATATACTTGAGCAAATTGGTATCGAAGTCCAGACGACAGATGAAAACTACCTCGAACAGATGCTAGAAAAATTCGATGGATCATTTCCTACGACGCGAATTTTCTCTGAATATGCAAGATCAACGATTTCAGACATTGATCTTACGGGTAGCGCAGACGAAATTATTATGGCGTGGTTAGAACGTGAAGAAGTTTTATTTAGAACCCTAGAAAGACATATTATTGGTGATAGATTGCGGCAGGGATTTGATGATGATGTTGATTCATTTGTATCATATTCACTCAGTGTACAAAATCGACGTAAATCGAGGGCTGGTGGTTCACTAGAAAATCATTTAGAGCAAATTTTTAAGATAAAGAATATTAGTTATAGTCGTACGGCGATAACCGAAAATAGAAATAAACCAGATTTTATTTTTCCAGATATAGCGAGTTATCATAATCCAGCATTTCCAGAAGAGTTATTATCTATGTTAGGTGCAAAGTCCACTTGTAAAGATCGTTGGCGGCAAATATTGCCAGAAGCTAATCGAATAAATAATAAACACCTATTTACTCTAGAACCAGGAATTAGTGAAAATCAGACTAACGAAATGATATCTAAAAACGTGCAGTTAGTTTTACCAAGTAGTATTCATAGTAGTTATTCGGCATCACAACAGGATTGGATTATTAACTTAGATACTTTTATTCACTTATTATATAACAGACAGACAAGTAATAGTTAAATCTGATTTATATCACAAGTTAACTTAAATTTACTAATAATATTAAGAATAAGCTACCAAGTAAAATTATCATTGTGTTAAAAACGAGTCGTTATGTTACAAATTATTAGTGGCAAATTTTTCTCTTCTAATGATCTTGAAATTAATCATGGGAAAGGAGTATTATTTTCTAATGTCAGTTGGGTTAGTAAGATTGAGACTGTTGTTGGGGATTTAGAACCTATAATTACTCAGGATAGAGTAGCGACCTACGTATTCAATTATGTGAACAGAATCGAGCGTGATGGTTTTCTAGTTCGTGTTGGAGATAGTGAGATACTTGAACAGTTTAAGATTATTTGTAGTTTTGGGTTTAATGCCTACTTCTCCAGAACTAGGGAACATGTATTAAGTATATGTAATCAAAATAAATCAGCTGAATCCAACGGTGTATTACCAGCTGAAATACTTCCCCAAATCGTTAAATTCAATCGAACGTTGACATTAGCTGAAACCGAATTTTTAACAAAGTTTGTTGATGAAATAATTGGACTCGAGAGAAATAGTTATCAAAAAATAATATCATCTATACGAACCGTACAAGATTCTATTGAAGTATTAAATTATAACTTTGAAATGGCATATAGTTTATTGGTGTATTGTTTAGAATCTTTGGCTGGTAACATTGGTAATACAAGAACTACTTGGAACGACATTGATGAGAAAATTAGGCATCAATTAGGCGTTGTATTCAAAGATATATCGCTTAGCAATATTCATGAGATTAAACGTATATTAATCGAATCTCAGCATCCAAAGGCGCAACAATCATTTATTACTTTTATTGAAGATAACATTGATGAATCATTTTTTACATCTGGTACAATTAATGTTCAAAACCCTATTCCGTTTAGTCAACTAAAGCAATCGTTACTAAATACTTATAACATTAGATCTAGATTTGTTCATGGTTTAGATAGTGTTCCAATGCAATTAAAAATGATACAGATGTCTAAAATAGACTCATTAATTGTATTTGGGCAGCCATATTTAACATTTTCTGGTTTGTTTAGGCTCGTTAGACATGTTATCATGAACGTTGTACATAAATTGCCAAAGGTTAAACATGAAAAGTATAACTGGCGGTCAAATTTACCTGGAATAATGAATGCAGAGCTGTCCCCAGAACTATGGGTGTGGCAACATGAAAACTTTACAGAAGAACAGGCTGTACTAAGATTGAACGCGTTTATGGTACAACTTCAGATCGGTAAAATTAATGATTTGACAAATCTTATGAATAAAATTCTCGAAATCTATTCCACCAGCAAAAAAAAGCATAAACAATTTCTGTATTATTTTTTTATTTTATATAACCTTAGCGTTGTTAAAGAACAAAGGATACCGAACTGGGAGAAGTTCTATAATAAACATTTTGTTGAACATTTTAAGGAACTTTCAATCTTTTCAATGTTGTTAGAATGCTTTGGTTTAGGCTGTAATAATGTATCTATTTATTATAAAATTAAATGTTATATAAATTATTCAAGTAAAAAATATAAACAAAATCGATCTAGTATAGTACTCCCTAGCGGATTTGAATCCTTAATTCTATGTAATATTGCAAACTCAGCAAGAGATATGTGGACATCAAGCGAGTATTGTTGGTGTTTAAATACTGCAATATCAGAGTTGCCGTCATATCCTAAAATTCAAGGGTATATTTATGGTAGAATGATAAACTATGATAAGTTAGATTTGAATTATATATCGAGTAATTTCAAATCTAAAAAATGAATTAGCTTTTCAACATATTTAATCGTTCTTAAAACATAATGTGAATAGATTGATAAGTCTTAGCTTTTTTTGGCCACTAATCAAAGTTGACCATGTTTTTTTGTCATTTTTAATTCCATTAAATGATCATATATTATGAAACCTCTGCAAATAAGAAGTTAATAACAAGATATTCTATAAAGCTGTGAGTTATTCTTAAATGAAGCAACAAAACAGTAATTAGAGCGCGGGAAGGTTTTCGGTAAACTGGAGTTAAACCGCGATAAAAAAGTGCTTTTTAGGTAGATGGTACGCATATATGGGGGCTCGACGAGCTCACACAACAACACTCCCTATACCCCTGTAATGTGAGAGCTTAAATTGAGTTATTTACATACAATCAAACCAAACCTAAAAAATGGTAATTTGACATTGTCATATTCAGTTAATAAATTTTCTTTTGAAGAATATGTTATTACAGAAAATAACGATTCTTTGTTTAAATCTAACAACGTCCGTAATCCGGCAATCGTTTTTGAACCAAAAGAAGTAGCTCGCCATACATCTAGATTACGAAAAATTAGTATTTGCCGTGAAATTTGTCCTTGCTTAAATGAATTTTGTAGATGAATTGATATGTCATTGAGAGTTATATCGATATTTTTTCCTTCAATTTGAAATATTTCAGCAAATAAACATAAAGGAAAATTAAGTGGTTCGATTTTACTCAAGTCAAAATCCAAGATGATATTTTGATTTAATGAAGTGATATTGAACGGTTCTACTGTGTGAATACAACTAACTAATCCCAGCTCGTATGATCTTAATATTTTCTCTTGTAAATTCATAAAAGCCTTCTGAAATACATTTAAGTTTTAGGAACGTTTGAACAGAAATTTAGGCTTTTAGATTTCATAATCTATATTTTGCCAAAAATTCATCTTTTAAACTATCTAATTCAAATAATTCATCACTGGGAGCGGCTCTGGAATTTTTCATATATTTTGTTGTGTCTAGATTTTGCAATATTTCTTGATATAACTCTGATGAAAGATTTTCTCGATGGCGGCTATAGATTTGAGCTAGTTCATTACCATCAATAATATTGCCTAAAATTTCACCATTACGCGAGAATATCTGAATATTATCAAACTGCTTGGACTCAACCAATGCTGCAATGGTTGAAGGAATATTATTATATGCCTCGTCATGACTTGCAACTGGAACACTTCTACCAACTCCGCTCACCGCCACATCAAGTTCATAACGTTTGATGCAACCAACTCGACTTGCGTAATAGTTAGTTGCTACTATACATGCTTCAACTGAGTAACCGTTACTTCTTGCTGATTTTGCAGTTCCTATTGGTATATTAGGATTCCGCATGGTACCTTCAATAATTAAGTTATATTGGCGCTGCATCAGCTCTTGTTTAATAGCATCAATTGCATAATTGCTATATTCTTGAACAATTCTACTGGCTTTGTCTGGATCTTCTTTCAACAACCTTTTGTATCCCGGATAATAAGGCTTAAGCTCATCACCATTTAAGACGGCAACATTCCCGCTAAAGCGTTCATCAATTAAATCAATAATTGATGATTTTCCAGCACCAGGCTGACCACCTAGAACAACAAGAGTTGGATTATCACTGGGTGTTTTGTTTGATAAGTCTAAATCCTGCCGAGCTTTACGCAAAATTAGGTCTGCAATTTTTTGATCAAAGCTCATAAGCTAACACCGGTTTTTTGAATTAGTTCTAAAAACTCAGCTTCATATTCAAAAATAATACGCTCGACTTCTTCTGGGGTATCAACGCTTCGTAGAGCTAACAAAATTGGTGACGTGAAAGTGTTCTGTCGGGCAATTGCCTGTTCAACCGTAAGCTTATAAAATCCAGATTGTTCTACTCGCAGCGCTTTACGGATTAACAAATAAAAACCTAGTTTTTGCTGGTCTGGTTGTGGTTTTTCTTCCTCGTAGTATTCTAGGTTTACTAATTCACCAGTTAATTGTCCGTACAGGCTTTTAGCTACTTCTTTTTCAATACTGACAACACTTGGTAATTCATCAACGGTTAATAGTTTGCCATCTACTAACCGATAACCTGAATCAAAAGATTTCAAGCCAAGCTCGAGTATATCGAGCAGGGCTGGAGTTACCTTCCCAAAGTTGCGTTGTTTGGCTATTTCTTCCACTCGAGCGATTAATGGTGCACTGCGCTGACTGCTTCTTATTGTTAAACGATCTTGCATGATATAACCTCCATAAATTATTGTGATATTATATCATGTACGTACAAAGTGCACACATTTTAATGATTTTCATTAATGAGATGATATTAAAATCATTGACTTGAAGCCGTCACAATATAATTAAATAAGTAAGTAATTTCAGGGTTAGCTTGGACTAATAGATTTTTTTTGATGTAGTCAAGGCCATAAAAATTATAAAGCAGGCCTATAATATTTTTGAATGAAGTTCCGACATCTATCGGATTTTCAATAATTACGTTAGAATAATTCAAAACTACTTTTTTATTTGATGCAAAATTCATAATGATTTTATCGACAATTGTTATCGCGGAATTTCCATGAATGATTTTTTTTAACTTGTAATATTTGCGCACATCTATAGTCGTGACCTCACTGTTATATACGCTGCATTCTGATTTTGGTTGCATAATTTTATTCCTCTAAATATAAATTATTAATGTTGTAATATGTTTTGTATCTTATCAATAGTACCTGGCTTACAAATTGAGGAGATTAGATAATAATAATCTACTGCTTTTTGCACCATATCTTTATTTAGAATTTCTTTAACTCTTAGTTGCATATTATGATTTGACATATTTGATAACCGGATGTATTCTTTCCAAATAGTTTCATATGCGAATATTTTATTACCATAACTGACATTAGGATCACGAGCAAATTCAATTATATCTGCCAAAATTCTTTCGGAAATGCTATCCTTAGCCATAGTTAATATCAACGTAAACATATCGCCGATATATTCGCCATAAGAAAAGTCAAACTTATTTAGAAGTCCTACTATCTTCTGCTTTTCTTCCTCATTACCTCTTAAATACATTGAAAGACTTACTATTGAGTCAGAGCCTACAAATAAAAATGGATTTACTACTTTAACTAGTAAATTCGGGTCTATTCCAATTTGTTCAATTATTAGTGCAACATATACTATACCTTTTCGGCAATCATCGTTTAACCTAGAATTGCAGATTTTTTTACTTAGCTCTATAGGGACTAGTCCAACTAATGATTCTTCTGTAAGAATCTTTATGTTAAGAAATTCCCTAATCTTTTTACTTTCCTTTAATTTTTGGTACTCATTATATTTCATAAATTTCTCTGTTTATTAAAATAAATATTCTTATCTTAGCATTTTATTTTATGCTTTGGCAACTTATATTTACTGAAACATAATAAAACATAATATAGTTAAAACGAAACATTATACAATAATTTAAAACATTTTACCATGTAAAAAATATAAAAATATTAAATTAGCATAATATATATACAAAACAGTAATATAAAAAAATAAAATTTTATGTAAAAGAATATATAAACGCAACATATTATATGATTATTAAAACATAATAACAGAATTTAAAAGTATTTATATGAAAATATAATATTTTTAACGCATATAATATACTAATATATAATATAAAAATTTTTATATTACAAAACAATCAATCAATAAGTTTAAATATAAAAAATATAAAATAAATAAAATGTCGTGTTATAATAATTGTAGCATATTTGCTAATTTACTTAAAAAATCAAAAATTGAAATTGCGAAAATATAACAGTGAATGCGCACTATACGAGAACTTGCAGTTCTCAGTGCGTTACTTTTGGGACAAAAGTAACAAAAAGGAAAGGAAAAATGGCTATATATAACCTGCAAATTAAGACTGTGTCGCGCAGTGACGGACATTCAGCGACGGCCAAGATTGCGTACATCGCGCGAGCCATAATCACCGACGACCGCACATCTAAAATTCATAACTACACCAGGAAGTCGACAGATCTGATGTGGAGTGAGATTACGCATGGAGATACAACTATTGACACAATACATCGGTCAGAGATATGGAATGCTGCGGAGGCTGCGGATAATCGAAGCAACAGTAGAACTGCTCGGGAGTATGTAATCGCACTGCCTCAGGAGTTAACCATTAGACAGAATATTGAGCTAACTAGGGAATTCGCACGGCTAATTACGTCACGATACAAGAATGTCGCGGACTGGGCCATCCACAATGAATCTGATGATAATGGTAATGTGCATGCACACATATTAACCACAACTAGAATATTCGACTCTAACACATACCAACTCAAGGCTAAGACTGACATAGAACTAGATAATGGACGATTAATTAAGGAGGGTAAGGCTATAACCCAAGATCAAATTAAACAAATAAGACTAGACTGGGAGACAATTCAGAATCGGCACCTCCAACTGGCTGGAGTTGACCAAGAAGTGTGTTGCTCAAAGAAACTGGACCGACAAACAGTCAAAAAGCACCTAGGTCGGGAGGCTACACAACTAGAACGCCAAGGAATTCAAACCAATAATGGCGACCACAATCGCCAAATTGACCAATACTATCGAGAATTATTTAATTTGAATTTTTCAAAAAAATATTGGCAAAAAAAAGCTAAAAAATTAGAAAAAGAAAAAAATGAAATTGAAAAAGAATTAAAAAAAGAAATTAAAATAAATGAAACAAAAAGACAATCCCCAGATCCAATCAATAATGAAAAAACAAAAAAAAGAAAATACATAAAAAAACATGCATGCATATATTCTACTGATTTAATTGTATTATTTGATTTCGCTCGTGAATATGGCCAATACTTCACACGGTATTATGATCACATAAATAAAACTCCAATCTGGATAACGAAAGACAAAAAAATAAAGTATTCAAAAAAAGAAATTCAGATTATGGATCCAGATTCAAGGCCATCAATTGAATTAGCAATCGAATTAGCACAACGTCAGTTCGGCAATCAATTAAATTTGGTTGGTAACGATGGATTTATCGATCAAGCTATTGATATAATTGCAAATAATGAAAAATATAAAAACGTAGAATTAAAAAACCAAGATCATCAAAAAAAACTTGAAACCAAAAAATTACAAAAAAGCAAACAAAAACACAAATTAGACATCATAGGAATCATGAATTAATAATTAAAAGGGAAAATCATGAACGATAAATTAAATGAAACAAAACAGAAGATTAAACTGGTTAATCGCGAACTTAATAAAATTCAAAAAGCGAAAGAAAAACTCGAAAATCAATTGAATGCTCAAAAAGAAAAAGAAAAACAAAAAGCTGATAAAGCCAAAGCACGTAAAGAACGTAATCACCGAATATATCAGTGGGGTGCGTTGGTACCCTTGGTATTAGGTCAAGATAGATTCGACGGTGTAGCACTAAGATCAGCACATAAAGCATTGTTTTGTTTTTACATTATGGAATTTAATAAAAAGCTCGAAGAAATCGAAGCAAAAATCGGAAAAAAAATAGAGACAATATCATATAGTGGATTGTACGGCACCGAATTCCAAGAGATCATTGACCAAGGACAAAGAAGAATGTTCGAGAAGCGGAGAAATAAATGAGAAGTAAATATTCAGGTTTCACTCTTATAGAGCTTTCCATTTCATTAATGATTATTGGGATCTTATCTGCTGCAACTTATCCTATTATTAAGAATTATTATCTTAAAGACAAAGGAGAAAAACTAGCTAATTCACTACAGCCAATTGCTGTTGCATATTCAAGGTACATAACCAATAATTTTACGGCGTTATCCAACGTGCTGCAGAATAGCGCTCAAGGTTCACAGATCCAGATTCCGATTCAAACATTAATTGATCAAGCTTATGTATCTAAAAATACGCCATTACTCACTAACTATAAGCAAATTCCATGTTTAGAGATATCGTTAGACAGTAACAATATGGTGCAAGGTGTAATTGTCCTTCGCGGTGATAGTACAACTAAAACCCAAGCAATGAGCACAAGAGAAATTAGTGCTGCGCTTAATCAACTAGGTAATGTTGCTGGTTCAGTTATTGATAATAATATATATAGTAACGGTAGAGGTTGGAACTTAAACCCAGATTTATGGCTTAATAATACTAAAGTCATTAATCCATACCAAATATCTCAATCGCAAAATATATATATGGACCAAACAGGACTTAATGAGAATAGTTATAAGTGTGCTGGTAACTCAATTGCTAACAACAGCATTCTACTTAATCTTATAGGGATGTCACGTAATAATGACATGCTGCAGCCAGATAACGCTGTTCATAGATTTACTGATAATGGTACGGATAATCCAGACGATAAGGATAATGGTAATGTTATGACAGGTCAGTTAATCATGGATGCAACAGGGGATAATAGTGCGGATCACCCTAATCCGGAAGCGCCAAAAGGACCACACCTTCTATACAATAAGCATTACGCCTTAATATTCCAAAATAATCCAAATTGTCCACCATCGGACTCTCAATGTTTAGATACGGAAAATAATATTAACAAACAACTCTCAATCGCCTATTCAACCTCTAATGACGGCAGAAAAGTTGTTCAAATAACAGGATTCAATAAGAGCGCAAATGCTCCAAATAATAACCCTAATCAAAATCCGTACGTTGGCTCTTTGCAAGTTTTATCATTACAACCAACGCTCAAGATTCCAGTAGATACAGACGGAAGCGCACAAGGATCAAGCCTAACCTGTGATCAATACCACAAAGAAAATATTGGCCGCATTGCCCAAATGCAACCAGATGATGGACAGTACACCAAGTTATTTACAGCACAAGTAATGTGCCAGTACAACCCTCTCTGCTCATCAGATGATGGCTATTGTTACCTCCCTACCAGTAATGTAGTGATAAGGACGCATCCGAGCAATCCAACTACTTATACGGCTCCTAAAGGCTTCTTTATCATTAATTATGAAACCAGTGATCCATTCCAACCCAATGCACCATATGCGATAACTAATTGTCCAGGAGCTGGATGTGGTGACAATCCATCACCAAACAATCTTGCTGTTGGTTGCGACCAAAAAGGAGGGTTTATGGATACTGAACGAGGTTATGGTGCATGGCGCTATTTAGGTGCAAGTTATGTTGGCGGTGGTGGAAGATATACGTATAATAGTCATGGCGTGCCAGTTACAATTAATGCCCAGCAATATAATTTTCAGTCGTATTCATGGGGTTCACCAGCTTGGTGCTCCGGTTGGTACACTAATGGCGGAACTAGATTAAGCCATATTGTTAATCTTGACTATGTAACTATAACCAATGATCCCTCCAAACTTAATACCCAGACACCGTAATAAAATAAAGAGCTTCTTGTTGAAGCTCTTTTTTGGTTACTTAGCTAGATTGTTGCTGCTGGTGACGTATATGGTACCATCGTAAGGAATAGCAACATAATCTGGAGTTATGTAAAATGCGATTGTTTGTGTAGTGTTTATAAAGTTATTGCTTTCAATATAACAGTTACCATTACTCGTATTAACTTTTGCTAATCCTACTAGGTTTGGTTGATATTTAAAAACCGTGCCATCAGAATATTGTTCAATTGGAATTGATGGATATTGTAATTTAATGCTCAATCGTGCTGTATCTAAATTAGTTAAATAGTCTGAATTATTATAGTTATAAACATTGAAATTATCTCCTAAACCAGTTAAAGGAACTACACTACCATCACTATTTAAACATTGCCAGTTATAGCTACCGTTAGCTTGAATAATTGTACCATCGGTATTAATCTCACTTGTAAAGTAAGTGAGCGGGTTAATGAGGCCAGTTGAACTAAACTGGTAGCTATTATTATTGAATTTAAAAAATGCTGTAGCATTATAAGATGGTGTCGCATAAACATTATAGTCAAAACCGCTAATCCAATATGCTCCATAATAATTCAGGTATGATTCATATTGTGCAGTTGCATCGGAATTAATTTTCCAAATTTGTACCCATTGCTGATCTGAATAAGAACATGAAACAAATGCGGCATCACCGGTTGGAGATAATGATGCGGCTCCAATACCGCCATATCCAGCATAGTTACAATTTGGAACCACAAATGTGATTGGTGAGGTGTAATTTAATCCATTAACATTATCATAGCTAACATTGTATCGAGTGACAGTTACATTACTACCAGATACAGAAGATGTAGCAGCATACTTCCCATCTAACGAGATAGTTGGAGAGCTACCCCAGAATACAGATTTAGTTACAGTATCGTTAACAGGCGTTAGTTTTACTAGCTTCATGTTAATGATGTTCGACTCGTAATATTTTGTATAATCTGCCGTGTTGTATAGTCCATTCGGGTCATATTTACTGGTATGTAAGTTATAATATAACGCGACATTAAAAATATCAGATTCAGTCATATTGAGAAAAGAGTAGGCAAAAACGTTGAAATAACAAGATTGTCCAGGATTAAGCATGGAGTTACCGTTTTGCCAGTTGTAAATTGTTTTACCAGATTCAGTTGTTTTATACCCATTAAGAAGTTGATAATAAGCACAATTACTAGAGTCTGTTGATGAATTATTGGCAAAATATATATTATGCATGGAGTTAATTTGAAGATTTAAAAAATTTATCTGCTCTTTGCTTTCACCTACAATTGAATCACCATAAAACCCAACTGGCACACTATTTGTATTGGTAAATTTAAGTTTAAAATTAGTAGTGCTTCCAACTTTCCGTAAATCAATCCAATTAACTGTTCCTAGATCCGCTGTTTGTTGTACAACTTCAACCTGTAATGGAGCGATAGTGGTTGGAGTAGGAGTTGGTGCCTGAGTAGGAGTTGGTGCAGGGCTATCACCAGAAGCGCCACCACCATTACATGCTGTAACAATCACAGGAATCAGAAGCGTCAAACAATGTTTCAATATTTTCATAATAATCTCTTTTTAAAAATTATAATTAACCTAAACAATTACGTATCTTTGATTTTTTAATATAATTTCATAAAAGCACAGGTATTGTCTGATAAATTACAAATCAAGTACAAATTTACTGCAGGTCTCTAAATGCTGTACATTTTTTTCCACATGTTGGTATCTCATTGTTGTTTCAATTGATGCATGTCGAAGATTTTTTTGAACATATCTGATATCTATGCCACAGTTGGCTTGGATTGTTGCAGAAGTATGCCGCATCCAGTGAGTAGAAATATTCTGTAGCTTAGTTCGGAAAGAGTGACAAATATCTAGTTTGGATTTTATCATGTCTTGCCCAATTTTCTTCAACTGCCAGCCTATTAAAGCACTATTAAATGTCATGTATTTCCCGTTTTTGAAAGTTTTTATTATTAACGGAATATTTTTTTCTGATTCTATTCTCTGCCTAATTGGTGGCAGATTATAGTATGCACGGTACTCATTAAGAGCCATCTCAATTTGATTTGTAATGGGAATTGTTCCAGATTTATTTCCTTTTCCAAGAACCTTAAGCCATATTCTATCTTCATTGAATACTACATCATTCATTGTTGCATTTGCAACTTCAGATCTTCGAGCTCCGGTTCCAATTAAAAGGCTAAATATCCATGTACCACGGACCTTTAATTCTTCCTGCTTATCAGTCTTTGTTGTCTGATTTTTAATGAAAGCACTTATTTGTGGATATTCTTTCTCTGTAAAATATTTATTAAGGATGCTATCACTATCTTTATCATATTTGACTTTCAATGGTATTGCTGCTGGCGTTGATTTCAGATATTCAGTATTTTTCAGATACAAAAATAATTGCTGTATAACCTGAACGTTGTAAGCAATCGTTTTTGAGATTAGTTTTTTGCATGAAAATGGACGCCATAATTGATGTTCAAGCGGGCGAAAGGTACCTTGCCATTCCTTAGGCGGATTTCTTAAAAAAATCTGATAATCTATGATGTTACCGCGCTTTACTTGATCTAATGTTAATTTTTGATCAAACTTCACATAAAGATAAAAACGTAAAATAATAGTACGGTACACTCTTGCAGTTGCCTTGGCACAATTGTTATTTTCTTTTAGCCATGTTATCAACTGGCAAGCGTCAGCATCGGTGGTAGCGTTATGATTAAGATCTCTAAATGCTAGTTTTAGCGGTAAAATCAATTCTGATTCTGGAAACATATATAAACACTCTAAATTGATGAATAAGTTATAATATATTTCAGTTTATGAATTTTGAATGTAGTATGTCAACCAAAAATAAAAATTTTTTTAACAAAAAAATAAAAATATGATAAATTTAGGGGTTAGGAGAACAAACCCGAATAGATTTGAGTCTATTCGGGCATTTTTCGAAACTTAAAATATGTCATGATTGTGCGAGAATTAGCAGTTCTCGTAACAATTAATTAACCCTAGCACACAGGATCAAAATCATAAATACTATAAGCTACAACAAAGATTATATCAAAAAAACAAAAACTCAACAATCAATAACGAACATAGTAACACATGATAGTGACATATGTCCGTTAATTAATTCTGTTATTTGCGCTATTTTAACAGAAAATCTTATCTTTTTGGGGCGTTATGCCCCCAATAACACTCAAACTGATTTGAAACGCTGGTAGGCGACAAGCGACGAAGCCTACAACTAGTAAGTGAAGAGCTTGGCAACGACCCAGTATGATGAATCTGATTGAGTATCGATTAAATTTCTTCGTATAATGGCAATGTCAAGAATTCGGCAAAAGTTGCAGAAGTTGACATTTCTTCAAAAATTACCGCAGCGCGATCATAAGTCCTACTGTTACCAACTACTGCTTTAACCTTGGTTAATTCTTCAGGAATCATTGCGCGCACCATGTCTGCCGTTACTTTACGTCCGTCTTCCAAAATGCCTTTAGGCGAGCGAATCCATTGCCATACTTGTGAACGGCTAATTTCTGCCGTTGCTGCATCTTCCATTAGATTATGAATTGGCACGCAACCATTACCAGCTAACCATGATCCTAAATAATGAATCCCGACATTGATATTGTAACGTAGTCCAGCTTCAGTAATTGGGGTCTCTGGCTTAAATTCAAGTAATTCTGCAGCTGTTACCACCACATCATCACGTTTTTTAGCAATTTGATTGGGTTGATCGCCTAATACTTTGGTAAATTCTGTCATCGCTAATTCAACTAATCCAGGATGTGCTACCCAACCACCATCATAACCATCCGTTGCATCACGGGCTTTATCCGAACGAACTCCACCCATTGCGATTTCATTTTTCTCTGGATCGTTTTTAATCGGAATTAGCGCAGACATCCCACCGATTGCCGGTGCATTACGTTTATGGCAGGTTTTAAGCAAGAGCAGGGCATAGGCACGCATAAATGGTGCAGTCATGGTTACTTTTGCGCGGTCTGCTAAACAGAAGTCTTTGTTAAGCTTGAATTTTTTGATTCCACTAAAAATATAATCCCAACGTCCAGCATTTAGTCCTGATGAATGTTCGCGTAATTCATAAAGGATTTCATCCATCTCAAAGGCAGCTAAAATCGTCTCAATCAATACGGTTGCCTTGATGCTACCTTGAGGGATTCCTAATTCTTGCTGAGTCATAATAAAAATGTCATTCCATAAACGCGCTTCAAGATGAGATTCCATTTTTGGTAGATAGAAATATGGTCCTGCGCCACGTGCCAACTGTTCTTTGGCATTATGATACATGAATAAGGCAAAATCAAAGATCCCACCAGAAACACGTTTACCATCAACTAAAACATGTTTTTCATCTAAATGCCAACCACGCGGACGAACTACCAAAGTTGCGGTTTTATCATTAAGTTTATAAGTTTTACCATTTTGCTCTAGGCTAATTGTTTTACGCACTGCCTCAATCATATTGAGTTGCCCAGTGATTTGATTATCCCAATTTGGCGTATTTGAATCTTCGAAATCCGTCATGTAACTATCAGCACCTGAATTAAGTGCATTAATTACCATTTTACGCTCAACTGGTCCGGTTATTTCCACGCGACGACATTCTAATGCTTTAGGAATCGGTGCAATTGTCCAGTTGCTTTCGCGGATTGATTTAGTTTCTGGTAAAAAATCTGGTAATGCGCCATCGTCCAACTCTTTAGCACGGATAACGCGTGCTGCTAGTAGTTCCTGACGACGGGGCTCAAATTTGCGGCTTAGTTTTGCTACTAACTCTAATGCTTCAGGAGTTAAAATTTTGGCATAGTCAGCATTAATTGGCGCATTGATTTCCATACCATGAGGTAGTTTGATTGAAGTCATGATTGTATATCCTTTATATTCTTTAATAAAAATACCGCTGGCAAGATTAACCAACGGTATTCAAAATTTAAAATTCCAGCATTAAAATAATACTCGGAGTATTAATGTTTAGCTTCAAAGAACTGTTCATCTTCCGTCGAACCATGCAGCGCTGTAGTAGAAGACTGTCCTTGCTGAATTGCTTGAGTTACAGCATCAAAATAACCAGTACCAACTTCACGTTGATGTTTAACAGCAGTAAAGCCTTTTTCTGCAGCTGCAAATTCTGCTTCTTGCAATTCAACGAATGCAGACATTTGGTTTCGTGCATAGCCATGCGCTAAATTAAACATACTGTAATTTAATGAATGGAATCCAGCTAAGGTAATGAATTGGAATTTATAACCCAATTTACCCAATTCAATTTGGAATTTAGCAATGGTTGCATCATCCAGATTTTTCTTCCAGTTGAATGATGGAGAGCAGTTATAAGCCAATAATTTACCTGGGAATTTAGCGTGGATAGCTTCGGCAAATGCTTTAGCGTAAGCTAAGTCTGGCTTACCAGTCTCACACCATACTAAATCTGCATACGGTGCGTAAGCTAAACCACGTGAGATTGCTTGTTCTAAACCTGGTTTGGTTTTGAAGAAACCTTCAACAGTACGTTCACCAGTTAAAAATGGTTTGTCGTTTGCATCTATATCTGAGGTTAATAAATCAGCAGCCTCAGCATCAGTGCGCGCAACGATCAAAGTCGGTACACCCATTACATCAGCAGCTAAACGCGCCGCATTTAATTTTTCAACAGCTTCACGCGTTGGAACCAATACTTTTCCACCCATGTGACCGCATTTTTTTACTGAAGCTAATTGATCTTCAAAATGTACGCCTGAAGCACCAGCTTCAATCATCGCTTTCATTAATTCAAAAGCATTCAACACACCACCAAAGCCAGCTTCGGCATCTGCTACAATTGGTGCAAAATAGTCGATGTCATTTTTGCCTTCTGACCATTGAATCTGATCAGCGCGGGTTAATGTGTTATTAATTCTTTTTACCACCAATGGTACTGAATTAGCTGGGTAAAGAGATTGATCTGGATACATTTCACCTGCGACATTGGCATCTCCTGCTACTTGCCAGCCTGATAAATAAATAGCTTTCAATCCAGCCTTGACCTGTTGCATTGCTTGGTTACCAGTCAACGCACCAAGAGCATTGATGAACGGTTCATTGTTAACCAAATTCCATAATTTAATTGCGCCAGTTTTAGCAATAGTATGCTCAACTGCGAGTGACCCGCGCAAGCGAACTACATCTTCAGCTGTGTAATTGCGTTTGATTCCTGTCCAACGAGGATTATTTTTCCAATCTTGTTCTAGGGCGGCGATTTGTTGTTCACGACTTGACATCTGCGTACTCCAATAAAATTATTACAACTAATAGAATTGAAAACTAATTAACAGGCTAGCTTATTGAGTAAAAATGGTTTATTCAACAAATTAGTCGGCGAACTGCTCTGTTTTTCAGAGGCTCTTTCATTATTCTACTATAACCCAGCTGATGGTGAATTGGTTTTTTTGAATTAAATTTACTCTTCCGCAAGAGAGGTGCTAAAACTATTGTGCTTTGCACAAGAAGTGTCTTAAATATGTAGCCAAATGCATCAATTTGCTTGATGCATTTGGCTGTTGCGCTGCTTTAAAAATTCATAAATTTTTAAAGACACCCTTAATTTGAGCTTCAATTACAAATAAATTAGGAGTGTTAGTATGTTTATTGTGCCACACAATACAACGCATTCGAAACACTACAACTAGATACGCTCGCTGCCCACCAGCTTGAAGTGTTAGCAGTGCTCGCACCTATGGAGATAGAGGTGCCAGATTCAGATGTCCAAGTGCTGCAGTTATTACCAGCACCAGTCCAAGCATTTTTAGGAGAAGCTGAATTAATTGCATTCGATAAACTACTACTTCCGACCAAATTACCGCCAGTTGCAGTTGCAATCAAGGTTAAACCATCTGTACGATAATAACGAACACCATACGTTGTCGCATTATTTCCATTTACTAGAGCTTTATAGGTTTTTCCAGCACCAGCCGCACTTCCTTTTGGTTTCTTACCGTCAGCATTACATTTAGCATCTGCTCCTGAATAACCACCGAGACTTCCCTTCCATGTGCCATTGGTCACAAAAATGACATTGTTTGAAATTTATGCTGAAGGACTCAGGTGTGGCACTTAACCCACCTGCTGCTGTTGCCTTTAATAAATAACCGGTAGCAACTGGTGTGGAGTTAGTCGTCGTAATCAGAGCGGTACAGCTTGCAATATTACTTGCAACTGAGCTACAAGTTGCTGGTGTAGCGCTACTCAAACCTGTTACCACGCTACCATTACTTTCAGTTGCACTGGTGGCAGTGGATGGCGTAGTCGCTTGATATAAATTGCTCCAATTAATAATTGCAGTATATGATTCAGTTTGAGCGATTGTATTAATTGATTCGATTGCTAAAGTTGGCATAACTATATTAATCATTGTTGCTAAGTTATTTGTACCTGAACCAGATAACTCACCACTGGCGCCATAAGTATAATCATAGGCAAAATTATCCTGACTCAGATTGGATTGAAATGCAGATGCAGAAACACTACTTGGTAAATTGTAGACTATGGTACAGCTTCCATTATTAGCGCTTGCGCCATTGGCACATGAATTACTTGCTAAGGTATAGCCTGGTACAGTAAATAGTGAACTGGAGCTTTCAGGTAAGCTAATTGTATTTGCTGCGGTGACTGTACTGCTATTACTAAAGGTTAGCACTACTTGTATATTTCCTGCTGTCCCACCCGTGGCGGTAGGGTTGTCCATGCAGGTAGTTGTTATACCATTACCGCTTGCACAGCCAGTTACACTAGCTACCATGCTTATGATCGGTGGTTGAATTATATTGGAAGATACGCTCCAAGCAACGCTGGTTGATTCTACTCCTGCCGGAGTTTGTCCAACTGCAGCATAATTTACTAGGTAATTAGCAGTGCCAGTGGACTCAGTTGAACTACTATTATAGGTTGGACCTAGTTTAAGCGCTAAGGTGCAACTATTACCTGCTGCTAGTGAAGCCCCACAGTCACCGTTATTCGCAAGTAAATAGGCTGGATTATCAACCAAGCCAATGCTGGTAAGTGTAGCATCGGCCGCACCATTATTGCTAATGGTTAAATTTTGAATTTCTGACTCAATATTATCACCACTAATAGACATATTTGAGAGTGATGACAGGGTAATAATTGCACCATAGGCAGTTGAGTTATAAGTTAGTGGCATAACTCTGCTATAGCTAGTAGTGCCATTACTACCCGCATAATTAGCGTTAAAACCAAGATTTATTTGCTGATTTAAGTCCGTAGCATCATCATTTACCGAAACAACGTAACTACAAGATGCACCAACATCTAATTCTTGTCCGGTACACGTGTCAGATCCTTGCGTAGTTACTATTACTGCGGTGGCTTGTCCTCCTAAAACTCTAGGGGTAGATATAGTTATGTTACTTAGGGTATAACCACCGATATTAGTAATAGTAACTTGCGTTGTTGCACCAAGAGTAGCTGAAAAAGATAGAGGGTTATTCATAGCAGCGATAGAAACTAAGGCGGCTCCAGCACCATTAAACCATGTTACATTGCCCGTTATACTATTGCTGCTTCCTCCTGTGTATGGAATATTAATATTAGCGCTTCCACCAGTTTCTGTCACACTAAAATTAATTGTGCATACATCGCCAGAAGCTAAAGTTGTATTACTACATCCGGATAAGCTGCTAATGCCAGTTTCAGCGCTAATACTACCGATTACAGCATTGTGATTACCAGCATTTTGAATTAACATGCTTGCATTAGTTCCATTCACTGTATTGATTAAAGGAACTATTCCAGTGGTTAGTATAGCACCTGCAGAGACTGGCTGAACTGCCAAATGAGTGCTGTTGCTAAACTGAATATTAGATAATGATTTTTGGGAATCTGAATTTTTCTGATCGGAATTAGTTAAATTTACATTATTTGTCGTCACGTTAGCAGAGGTAATTAAACTTGATTTGATGGTTACAGTCGCATCAATTGATAAAGGCGTTATTGGGGAACTGACTTCAATTGCTTGCACGGTATTAGCTGCAAGTGTAGATTGATTATAGTTCTTATCTAGTCTTAAAGAAGGTTTATTTATAGTAATGTCAGAAATGATATAGTTTTGGTTACTTCCGCTAGCATATAGATAAAGCATCGCGTATCCACTTTTATTACCATAAGCAGAGATGCTTGCTCCAGATTTGAATTTCACACCATCGCCAATTTGTTCTGATTTTGGATCAAGTAACGCATAATTGATCAATTGGCTAAATGAATTGGGTTTATTTGCGAAATTATAGCTAGCTCTAATTGACATTGAGCCTTGGGCTTGTTGTGTAGATAATTTGGGTGTAATAATTTTAAGCGCACAGCTTTGACCAGCAGCAATAGCGATACATTGACTATCATCGATACTGCCTGCATTATTAGAATCTTCATTATCTAGATTATAATTAATTCCACTAATCGTACTGCTCGTATTATTATGAACATAAATTATCGTCGAAGTTACATGATTAGCAAAGACAGGAATTACACCAGCATTATCAATAGTAATCGCAGCACCTGTAGTTTGCAATGAAGTGTCACTTCCTGAGTTGTTTTCTGTCGTAGAGCCACCACAGGCTGTTAATAATGCGATAAAGGTAACAAACATCAGCCATTTGTAGTTGAAATATCGAGATTTAAGTAGTTTTCTCATGCTTTACTCATAACTGATGTTAATACATTAAATTGGATAACATGTGTAAAATGAGCTCTCCGAATAACATTAAGATAAATCGCTAATGAGAGTAAGGCTATATATTAGCATCATGATCATGCGAACATCAGAACAACCATTAAAAATCCCCATTCCTTTTAATGCGATAGCCAAGTATGCTTGTTGTGATCTTAAGAGTAAAGTTGAATTTACATAAAAGTTTTCATAGCAAAAAATGGGCTAATCATAGTTAATTATCTTAATTTGTGGTAAGATCACAAAGACAACTGCCCAATCCAAGCTGTTGTCTTTAAATAAATGATGTTACTATTGTTGCGCACATATAAGAGCGTACTGGTTCGCACAAGGCTGAGCTGAGTTAAACCATTGGCTAAATGCATAGTAAGAACTACTATTACCCCAACCCGCATACCAATTTGAAGCATTACCATTAGTCCCAAACCAAGAAGTAGGAGCTGCGGACACTGCGCTAGTACTTACATCAGCAGATGTCCAATTGTTACAATTTTGCAAAGAATAACCAGAAACTGAACTATTGATATTAAATGGACTCCAAGCATCAATATCAGTTTTATCTGCGTTAACCCGCCCGACAGAGATGCCTGTGAAGATGGGGTCAGAATTTATAGCTGTTCCATCCGCATAGCTTGGCCACTCTGTTGGTTGCGGTAATACATATTGATCACTGCTAGTTGCCACTAAATCCCCAGCTAAATTCTCATAAACTGTATTTGCATGAATCACCCAGTCACTCATATATGAAGCACCACATTCACCACTAGCATCACATGGATAGCGTGTAGTTGCTAATACTACTGCTTTAAAAGTACCTGCAATATGATTTGTCCCTGCTTCAGCTTGACAAATGGCATCTGCTCCAAGTACTCCAGATTCAGAGGATGTAGCGCATTCAGCTCCGGTACACTCCTGACTCAGATTACCATTATGTATTCCATTAGTAACAAAAATATGACATGGATTACATTGTGGTGCTAATCCCAGATTATTAACGGTGTATAATGGATTCATTGACACAATTTGACTTGCTGAGTCAGTACTAAACAAGGTACTAAGAATCAAGTTTGTATTTTGATTCAATAATGTTTGATTAACCATGTAAGTCGCAGACATTGATAAATTATCTTTACCCATAATACACGTTTGAGTTAGAATACCATCAACGGCATCTAAAGTACATTCACTCAGTCCAACTGTAGGCGGAATAACAAAGTAATTTTCCATTCTGCTCTTGATTGTGACATTTAGAGCATCATCTGCATTTGCCAATAAATGACTAACGGTAACACTTTCATTTACAGTGCCTAGCTCATTAACTGTAACCATATTTGCCAACGTAGCCTGATTAGACTGTGCATAAATTGTTATTCCACCAAATGGTAAATTAGGCTGATTATTGAACTGTACATTCGAATTGTTATTGTCCTGATAAATCAGTGTTGGAACTATCAAGTTTTCTTGATAGGTAGTTCCAACTGAAGCACCTAAGGCTAATATGTTGGATTCAAAAACATTAGTATAAACAATTTCACAAGTATCATTTGGCTGTAGTATAGTACCAGCAAAGCAGCTAGTTCCATCGCCACCAATTTGCCAAGTATAGACAGAGTTAGTATCTTGAATGCCAGTTATTTTTAAAGCTCCGGTCCCTGTGTTTGCATATTTTAAAGTAATAGATTTACCAACAACATCTCGCCCACGAGCAGTAAATTCATATTGAGTCTCTTCCGTTTCGCCATTTCCACTGGTATGTCCAAATGCTGCGTAGCTTTCTAATGAGATGCTTTGAGAATAACTTTGTACTGTCCAATCAAGGTTGCTCACAACACTTCCTGAAGGTGTTTGACCACCTGCTGTGTAATTCACTGTATAAGAACTAACTCCACTAGCACCAGAAGAACTATACGTAGGACCGAACTGGATTGTGCTAGTACAGGAAGACTCCGCTGCTAACGTAGCGCCACAGCTAGTTGAGCTCTCTGTCAAATAAGCTGGATTACTTGTCAAAGAGGTAGAGATATTCGCAGGCAAATTACCGCTATTACTAATCGTTAAAACCTGTATTGTAGATTCAATACTATTTCCACTAATTGTCAAATTAGGGTTTGTTGGGCTAATCGTAATAACCGCTCCATTTGATGTTGAAATATAACTCACTGGTAAAATTCGACTATACGTCTTAGTTCCTCCAACCCCAGCATAGCTTGCACTAAAGCCAACATTAATTTGCTTACCTATATCAGTTTTGCTATCTTCTAGATTAACAACATATTCACAATGGCCATTAATAGGTAGCGATTCTATTACGGCGCAATTGTTTGATCCCAGCGTAGCGGTAGCATTACCGCTAACTACTATTGGTGAAGGAATTTTGATGTTAGTTAAAGTATAACCACCGATATTAGTAATCGTAATAGTTGTGCTACCAACCTCAGTAGCCGCAAATGTGATTGGGTTTTCTGAACTGGACATTGAGACTAAAGCTGCACCTGTTCCATTAAACCAAGTAACATTACCAATAACACTAGCAGCACTTCCTCCACTATATGGTATCGTAATATTTGCGTTACCGCCGGACTCAGTTACATTAAACGTAACTGTACAAGTTTCACCTGATGCTAATGTAGTATTGCTACATCCAGACAAGTTATTGATTCCTGCATCAGCTGTAATTGTGCTGATTGCTGCGGACTGGTTACCTGCATTGCGAATAAACATACTACCCGATGTGCCGTTAGTGGTATTAATTAAGGGTACATAACCTGTAGTTAAAATTGCCCCCGCAGAAATTGGTTCAACAGCTATGTCTACGCTGTTACTAAATTGACTAGCTTCCAACAAAGATTTTCCGGTAACAGTACCTTTACTTATAGATAATTTACTGCTTTTTACAGAGCCACTATCTAGCGTGCTAGAGTTAACTGTAATTGTTGCGCTAATTGAGGAGCTTGAAGCTGGAGAAGCTAATTCTACTGCTTGAACAAAGCCAGATTGAATCTGATGATTACTAATATTACCATTTATAATTGTTACCGCAGGTTTATTGGTCGTTATGCTAGAAACATTATAAATCTGATTCTGACCACTACCATACAAGTAAACTGTACCATAACCAGTCGAATTTCCATAGTTTGAGATACTAACACCTGCTTGGAATTTAGCCCCTGATACTTGTAGATTGTTTTGTACTTGAGCGTAATTAATTACTTGAGTAAATATTATTGATTTATTATTTTCAATGTAATTGGCTCTTATTTCCATTGATCCTTGAGTCATGGCTCCACTTAGCACTGGAGTTGTTATTGATAAAGGGCAAGATTGACCAGCGGCAATTGTTGAACATTGATTACCGCTAACCGTACTTAAAGAATAATTATTTGTTTTATTTGAACCAAATAGACTTAAAATTTTGTTACTTAGGTTTTCTCTTAATTCTGTGTTTGTAGTTACAGATGAGTAATTTATTCCTCGTACTGTACTATTACTGTTGTTGTGTACATATACTACAGTTGATGTTGAGCTATTTGCGAATACAGGAACAACTCCTGCATTGTCTATTGTTATCGTAGCTGGTGCAATTGCTGGAGAACCTCCGCCATTATCACTAGTAGTACTAGATCCACTACAAGACGTAATGCTGGCAATAGCAAGAGCACCAGAGACAAAATGTAATAACAATTTTCTTTTTAAAGACAGTGAAGAATTCATTATTTGATGAGACCTTATAATAGTTAATCTATGAGATAGTAGTCATTATGTCTCTAAGTGTAGCATAACATTATAACTGCTGTCTCATCCAAAACGGATAAATAACGATAAGATTTGAATTTTATTGTGTTGTGTGAATTTTAGTTGATCAAATCAAGCATAATGAATCATGTTCTAAAAGAAAAACCACCGAATATAGTTGTCGGTGGTTTTCTAATGTTATGCTCAAAAAAAGAATTTTTGATAAAAATATAAGCTATGTAAAAGGATAATTAAAGCTTAAATGTTTTTCCTTTAAGTTTTTTATCAAGGTTTTTACTGATTACATCTAAGAAGTCTTCAGTAGTTAGGTATTGACTTTCATTTAGTTGGTCACCATGAATACAAACCGCTAAATCTTTGGTCATTTTGCCTGATTCTACAGTTTCTACACATACTTTTTCCAAAGTGTGGCAGAAATTTATCAAGTCTTTATTACCATCCAATTTACCACGATGCTCTAAACCACGAGTCCATGCAAAGATTGAAGCAATTGGATTTGTTGAAGTTTTTTTACCTTGTTGGTGTAAGCGGTAATGACGTGTAACTGTTCCGTGTGCTGCTTCCGATTCAATAGTCTTACCATCTGGTGTAACTAAAACTGAAGTCATTAAACCTAGTGAACCAAAACCTTGCGCAACGATATCAGATTGTACATCACCATCATAGTTTTTACATGCCCAGATAAAGTTACCGTGCCATTTAAGCGCCGAAGCAACCATATCGTCAATTAGACGGTGTTCATAAGTAATCCGGTTTTTAATGAATTTTTCTTTAAATTCATTTTCATAAATTTCTTGAAAAATATCTTTAAAGCGACCGTCATATTTTTTCAAAATAGTATTTTTAGTTGAAAGGTATAAAGGCCATTTTTTGTCTAACGCCATATTAAAGCAGGCATAAGCAAAACCGCGGATTGATTCGTCAGTATTGTACATACCTAGCGCAACCCCGTCATGTTCGTAGTTAAACACTTCATGTACTTCCGGTGTGCCATTTTCAGGTGTGAAGGTAATGGTTAATTTACCTTTTCCTTTAGTCACAAAATCATAAGCTTTATATTGGTCAGCATGAGCATGGCGTCCAATTACAATCGGTGCGGTCCAGTTAGGGATTAGGCGTGGAATATTGTTACATACAATTGGTTCACGGAATACTGTTCCATCCAAAATATTGCGAATAGTTCCGTTTGGAGATTTCCACATTTTTTTTAGGTTGAATTCTTTTACACGTGCCTCATCCGGAGTGATAGTTGCACATTTAATACCCACATTATACTTTTTGATTGCTTCTGCAGATTCTACTGATACTCTATCTTCAGTTTTATCGCGGTTCTCAATACCTAGATCGTAATATTTAATGTCCAAATCAAGATAGGGTAAAATTAATTTTTGTTTAATAAACGCCCAAATGATTCGCGTCATCTCATCGCCATCAAGTTCGACGACTGGGTTTGCAACTTTAATTTTTTGCATTTAATGACCTTTCATAGTAAATTATTAAGCGGTGGGATTATAGCATATATTATACCATTTGTTCTGTCTAGAATTGAATTTGAAGCTTGAAAATAAACTATGTTTACTTTGAGGTGATTTCCATGATGTTGTGGTAAATGTTTAAGTTATCCAGACTAAGTCAGGTAAAATTACTGGTTTAACAAGTGAGAGAAAAATTCGTGGTAAATGATAAATTTCAATTAAAATCAGCAAACGAACTTATTGTTGAGCTTTATGTACAACCTGGTGCGAAAGTTAGTCAAGTTATTGGTTGTCATGGTGAGCGACTAAAAATTAAAATTAGCTCGCCACCAGTTGATGGTAAAGCTAACCAAGAGGTAATTGACTTTTTTGCTAAATTATTTGATATTGCGCGACGTGACGTGGAATTAATCAGTGGTGAGAAATCTCGTAACAAGCGCGTTCTATTGAGGGGCGATGCTCAGGTTTTTATGGATACATTGCAGAAATTAATTGCATAAACTGCTTGCGTTTATCCGAGTTGTTTTGGGATATTGATCTACGCTAGACCTTGAGTATAATCATGAAAATCGTCAAAGTAAGTAATGAGATGAGAGTGCCCAAAATTGCACTGGTGGTACTTTCTTCTGCGAGTGTTTCATATTTAAGTGCAAACATTGCCGTCATTGTTGCAGTTGGCATGGCACATAATAAAATCGCTTCTTTTGCAAATATGCCACTAATTCCAAATATAGCTACCAATGCTAGCATTAAAAGTGGGTGAACAATATTTTTTAATGCAATATTCATTAGCGCTAGCTTGCTAAAGCGTATGGCAAAACAAGACATCATTAGTCCCAAAGCAAATAATGATACTCCAGAAGTTGTGCTGCCAATTAGATTTAACGAGTTTTTAATTATTTCAGGTAGTTGTAAATTTAGTAGTGAGTAGATTGTGCCCAAAATTGGTGCGAATACTAACGGTTTACTTATAACTTTGCGGATGGTTTTTTGAATACTCTCTCTGCTGTTTCCTGTGCTTAAGAAAATTGTGACTATTGGTATTATAATCAAGCTGGTACAAATATTACCAATCGCGATAGAGAGTAGCGCTTGTTTGCCAAGTAACGCTGAAAAAATAGGAATCCCCATAAATGCCATGTCTGGAAATGAGCACACAAATGCTCCTTGTGCACAATCCCTATTATTGCGCTTTAGCAAAAATTTATAAATGGCGAAACTCAGAATAAACATTCCAACTAAGCCAAGCCAGAATGCCATAACAAATTCGCCATTAAGAAGCTCTTTGGGCTTGCTTGTTGCAGTTAGTACAAAAAGAGCGCAAGGGAAGCTAAAGCTCATTACATAAGTTGCTAAGGTGTGGCTGTGTTGGTTATCAACAATTTTTTTATAACCAGCCAGCCACCCCAGAAAGACAATAAATGAAACCGGAACTAATGACATAAAAATTTGATGAAGGGATTGCAGCATCTAGGTTACCTTTTGTCTGTTTTGGGTTTGTAAGGGTTTAAAAATTAGTGGTTTTAGCAAAATAACACCAATATTATAAATGCTTTTATGTTCGTGTGTTTAGGGAAAGACTAATTTGTTTCAAATTTACGTAGTTGCTGCAAAATACTGTAAAATCTGGGGCTATAGAAATTTATAACTATATCGGAGAATTACTATGAATAAGCTTGAAACTAAAATTGTACTAAATAAGCCAAATGAGAAACCTGTTGGTGCAGTAATTTGGTTGCATGGACTTGGTGCCGATTATAACGATTTTGTACCTGTGGTTAATGAACTTCAATTGCCAATTGGATTGAAATTTGTATTTCCTAATGCACCAGTGATTCCTGTTACGATTAACAATGGCTACAAAATGCGTGCATGGTATGATATTTTGGATTTTAGCGACTTGCACCGTGAAGTTGATAGTAAAGGTATTATCACAAGCGTCGAGCAAATTGCTACTTTGATTGATGAACTAATTGCCGAAGGTTTTAATAGTGAGCAGATTATTATTGCTGGATTCTCGCAAGGTGGTGTAATCAGTTACTATACTGCGTTAGTTAGTGATTATAATCTGGGTGGGTTAATGGTGTTATCGAGTTATTTGCCAGATGTTTCATTGATTGACGTAGCTAAAATACAACATAAGTTAAATTTGCAAATCTTGATTTGTCATGGTACTCATGATCCAGTCGTAAATATCGCCATGGCAGGTTTAGCAACAAAGCATTTGCAGCAGCTTGGCTTGAAATACGATTGGCATGAATATCCGATGGAACATAGTGTTTGTTATGAAGAGATTGTTGTAATCCGCAACTGGTTATTAGGCATATTTACCAAATAAGGATTGCGAGATAATAGAGCCGTTGTGTATAATATTGCGAGTAATTTTGATTAATTTTAGGTGGATATTATGACAAAGTTTAATTCATTTATGATGGCTGTGCTTGTGAGTGCTGTGGGATTCGTTTTTGCGGATGATTCAGGAGAAATTCCAGGTTATGTTTATACTCCAGCTTCAGGGAGTAGTGTTGTAAAGACTGCATATGGACAATGTTTGCATAATGCTTATTGGCAACCTACATATGGGTTGAATCAATGCGATGAAGCACCTAAAGTTAAGGTTAATAAATATGTGACAAAGGTGACTTTTAGTGAGTCTGGCGTTAATTTATTTGATTTCTTTTCAGCAGATTTATCCAGCACAGGTAAACAGGAGCTAACTAAGCTTGTAAACGTGGCAAAAGGTGATGGTTCATTGGATACGTTGACTAAAGTAATTGTAACTGGTCATACGGATAAAATAGGTACAGAAGAAGTAAACCAGGAGTTGTCTGCAGAGCGAGCTACTAATGTCAAAGATTTTCTAATTAGCTTAGGCATACCTAGTGGTAAAATAACGGCAACAGGTATGGGATACCAAAATTCTTTAGTTTCAGATAGTTGTTTTAAAAAATATAATGTGAGTAATGCTGAGGTTAACAGCGCCCTTTCGGTTGCTGATAACGCTGCAACTCCAGCCGAATCTAAGCGTCTGCATGAAGAGTATAACAACAAATATGCGGGCTTGATTAAGTGTGCCGCTGCAGATCGTCGTGTGGAAATAGTTGTTGAGCAAACTGAAACTGAGGTCGTAACTGAATAAGTAATAATATTCAGATTTTCAACTTCCCACACAAAGCGTGTGGGATTTTTATTTGTGAATGAGCATATGTATCAAATTCAATTGAGTGCAAAGCCTAAAGACAGTAAACAGAAAGTAATTGCAACTATCGGTAATTTTGATGGTTTACACTTGGGGCATCTTGAGCTCTTAGGTCAATTAACTCAGCAAGCGGAAGCGAATAAGGCATGGCGAATGTTAATCACGTTTGATGTTTTGCCACATGAGTATTTTGCAGACAAAAAAGGAGTGCTTCGTGCCCCCCGAATTGGACTTTTACGCGATAAGATTGCAATTTTACAGCAAAGTAATTTAGTTGATGAAGTAGTAATTTTGCATTTTAGCCAGCATATGGCTAAGCTTAAAGCAACAGAGTTTATCCATAATATTCTAATAAGAAAGCTTAATGTTAGCGAAATGATTGTTGGTCATGACTTTCGTTTTGGCTATATGGCTGAGGGTACGATTTTTGATTTAATAGATAGTGGGATTAAGACGACTGAATTTGCTGAGCTGAGACATAATCAAGTGCGCGTATCTAGTTCTCTGATCCGTGAGTTGGCAGCAGAGCAGAATATTGATTTAATCAGGGATTATTTGGGGCGTAATATTTGGTATAGCTCCAGAGTCGTTAAGGGTAATCAATTGGCGCGTAAGTGGAATTTTCCGACGATAAATCTTAATTTGTATAAAATTCGCCCTGTGCTTTGGGGGATTTACACTTCGTATGTTTATATTGAAGGTAAGCGTTATTTAGGTGTGACCAATATCGGCAAAAACCCAACGGTTAGTGAGGGTAAGGTCTATAAGATTGAAACCCATTTATTGGATGTCGATTTAGACTTGTATGGTAAAATTGCCACCGTTGAAATACTGCACTATTTACGCCCAGAACTGAAATTTGAGGGGCTAGAACCGTTATTTAAGCAAATGTACAAAGATTTAGATGATGCGCGCGCCTTTTTCGCGAAGCATGAAAACAAGGAATAAATTAGATGGATTATAAAAACACAGTTAACTTACTTGATACCCCGTTTCCAATGCGTGGTGATTTAGCCAAACGCGAACCTGCAATGCTGGATAAATGGAATCAGCAACAGCGCTATCAAAAATTACGTCAGGTATGCAGCGGACGCGATAAATTTATTTTGCATGATGGACCTCCTTATGCTAATGGTCAATTACATATTGGTCATGCTTCCAACAAAATTTTAAAAGATATCATTATTCGTAGTAAAACTTTGGCAGGATTTGATGCGCCTTACGTGCCGGGTTGGGATTGTCATGGTTTACCGATTGAATTGAATATTGAAAAACAGTTTGGTAAAAATTTAGAACCGCTAGATTTTCGCAATAAATGCCGCGAGTATGCCAATGCTCAGATCGAGCAACAAAAAGTTGACTTTATTCGCTTGGGAGTTCTTGGGGAGTGGGACAATCCATATAAAACAATGGAATTTAGTACCGAAGCTGGAATTGTCCGTGCTTTGGGCGAGATTTATAAACAAGGCTACTTATATAGCGGTGTAAAACCAGTGCATTGGTGTGTCGATTGTGGTTCTGCACTTGCTGAAGCCGAAGTTGAATATTACGACAAAGTTTCACCAGCAATTGATGTTGCGTTTAAAGCAGTTGACTCAGCTGCGGTTGCAAATGTATTTGGTGTTACGCTTCCTGAGAATAAAGCTATTTTTGCTGTAATCTGGACGACTACTCCATGGACATTACCTGCTAATCAAGCAATTTGCGCCGGACCTGAAGTTGAGTATGCTTTAGTTCAAACTGAGTGTGATTATATATTGGTTGCTAAAAATTTGGTTGAAGAGGCGATTAAGCGTTATTCTTTTATTACTGAATCTAAAGTTGTTGCAACGGTTACAGGTGATAAACTAGAATTATTAAAATTTGAACATCCATTTTATAATCGGCAAGTTCCATTGATCTTGGGGGATCATGCAACGGATGATGCGGGTACTGGTTTAGTGCATACTGCACCAGCACATGGTATGGATGATTATCATGTTGGTTTAAAATATGATTTGGATTTACATAATCCAGTTGGTAATGATGGTTGTTATATCAGCACAACTGAATTATTTGCCGGGATGAATGTTTTTGACGCTAATGCTAAAGTTGTTGAAATATTAACTGAAAAACAGCGATTGATGAACAAAGCTGATATTACTCACAGTTATCCATGCTGCTGGCGTCATAAAACCAAAATTATTTTCCGCACTACCGGACAATGGTTTATCGGAATGGATAAAGTAGGCGTAACTGGCAAAACTTTGCGCGAACAAGCCGAAGCTGCTGTAGATGCTACTGAATTTTATCCAGCATGGGGACGTGCGCGTTTAGAGGCAATGATTAAGAATCGGCCGGATTGGTGCGTTTCGCGCCAACGTCAATGGGGTAGCCCAATGACATTCTTTGTTCATAAGGAAACTGGTGAATTGCATCGGCAAAGTTATGATATCTTACAAGCTATAGCGCAAAAAATTGAGGTTAGTGGAATTGATGCATGGTTTGGATTAAATGCGGCAGATTTACCAGAGTTTGATTTAACCGATTATGTAAAATTAAAAGATACTTTGGATGTTTGGTTTGATTCAGGCACTACTCATTTAACTGTGTTAAACCAACGCACAGGCTTACAATGGCCTGCCGATTTATATTTGGAAGGTTCGGATCAACATCGTGGTTGGTTCCAGTCATCGTTATTGACTGGTTGTGCAGTACGTGGTCGCGCACCGTACAAACAGCTATTGACTCATGGCTTCTTGGTTGATGGTGATGGTTATAAAATGTCCAAATCCAAAGGGAATATCATTTCAATTCCTGATGGCGTGAAAAAATATGGTGCGGATATTTTACGTTTATGGGTAGCTAGTACTGATTATTCAGGGGATATTGCGTTCTCTGATGAAATCATGAAACGAATTACTGATTCATATCGCCGGATTAGAAATACCTTGCGCTTCTTATTAGCAAATCTGAATGATTTTGATGCAGCAAAAGATAGTGTAGCGCTGAGCGAGATGGTTGAAGTTGACCGTTATGCTTTAGCTTATGCAACTCAGTTACAAGATAAAATTACTAATCCAACTACTGGATTGTATTCAAGCTATCAGTTCCATTTGATTGTGCAAGAATTAGTAACTTACTGTTCTGAAGAATTGGGTGGATTCTACCTAGATGTTTTAAAAGATCGCTTGTATACTTCTAAAGCGGATGGTCATGCACGCCGTTCGGCTCAAACCGCACTCTACCATATTACTCGTGCACTACTAGGAATGTTATCACCAATTTTAGCTTTTACTAGTGATGAAGCATGGGAAGTATTGGTTAATGATGGGAGTGACTCAACTTTATATCATGTTCACCATCAACTTCCTGTACTAGATAATGCGAGTGAATTGCTTGCGAAATGGTCTAAGATTCAAGAATTCCGGATTTTAGTTTTGAAGGAACTGGAAAATAAACGTACAGCAGGTTTGATTGGAGCTTCCTTGCAAGCAGAACTGGTAATTAATGCGGATGCAGAGCTTTATGCATTGCTAAATTCAGTTGGTGTGGATTTAAAGTTTGCGTATATGGTATCCAAAATTACTTTAGTTGCGGCAGATGCGACTAGTGTTGAAGTGCTGGTAAGTGAACAACAAAAATGTGAGCGTTGCTGGCATTATACAGCAGATGTTGGTAGCAACTCAGAGCATCCAACTATCTGTGCACGTTGTGTCAAAAATGTGGCTGGTAGCGGTGAAATCCGCCATAATGCTTAATCGTATAAAGGTAAAAATATCGAAATGAAAAAAATTTCAAGCGCATGCCGAGTGGGTTTACTTGGTGTTAGTATTATTGTGATTATTCTTGATCAAATCAGTAAGCATTTTGCACGTAGCTCACTAGTACTTTATACTCCTAAAGCATTTTTGCCTTCGTGGAACTGGACTTTAATGTACAACGAAGGAGCTGCTTTTAGTTTTCTTGGTAATCAAGGTGGTTGGCAAAAAATTATGTTTGCTGGATTTGCGATTGTGGTCTCTGCGGCTTTGATTTACTTTATTCTGCGTAAATCATACCAAATGATTGCAGGAATTGCGTTTAGTTTTATTTTAGGTGGTGCACTGGGTAATCTGGTTGATCGTATTACTGCTGGTAAAGTTACTGATTTTATCGACTGGTATGTTGGCACTCATCACTGGCCAGCATTCAATCTGGCGGATAGTTTTATCTGTGTTGGCGTTACCTTATTGGTAATTGAAAGTTTATTTTTTAGTAAAAAATAAGGTACTAAATGAAAAAAATTATTTTGGCTAATCCGCGCGGCTTTTGTGCTGGGGTTGATCGTGCGATTACGATTGTTGAAACTGCTCTGGAAAAATATGGAGCCCCAGTTTATGTGCGTCATGAGGTGGTGCACAATAAATATGTTGTGGACGGTTTACAAGAGCGTGGTGCTATTTTCATTGAAGAGATTAAAGATGTTCCCGAGGGGAGCATTTTAATTTATTCAGCGCATGGTGTTCCTTTATCCGTGCGTGAAGAAGCGATGGCAAAAAATTTAACTATGATTTTTGATGCAACTTGTCCGCTGGTAAGTAAGGTGCATGTTGAAATTAAAAATTTGCACAAACAAAATTACACGATTATTATGATTGGACACCGTGGTCATCCTGAAGTTGAAGGTACGATGGGGCAGGTTAAAGATCATATTCATTTAGTTGAGTCCGAAGCTGATGTCGCGACCTTGTCATTAGATCGTGATATTGAAAAAATCGCGGTAGTTACTCAGACTACTTTATCAGTCGATGAAACCAAGTCAATTATTGCTCGGTTAAAAGAAACTTTTCCTAATCTGCGCTTACCTAAAAATGAAGATATTTGCTATGCTACGCAGAACCGTCAGGATGCAGTCAAGGAAATGGCAAAAAGTTGTGATGCGGTGTTGGTGATTGGTAGTAAAAATAGTTCTAACTCTAACCGTTTGAAAGAACTAGCGGAAAACTTGGGTGTAAAATCTTATTTAATTGATTTTGATTACGAAATAAAAAGTGAGTGGTTGGATCAAGTTAGCAATGTTGGTGTTACGGCTGGAGCTTCTGCACCAGAGGTGTTGGTTGAGGGAGTAATTAAGCGCCTGCAACAAGAAGGATTTAATACCACCGAAACTCTAAATGTAGTTGAAGAGCATATGACTTTTGCTCTCCCAAGTGAATTAAGGTAGGTTAATTAGGTTTATATAATGGATAAAAATAACTTTATCAAACACATTACGCTAGAAAATTATAAATCAATTAAAAAACTTGATTTAGAATTAAAACCACTAAATGTACTAATTGGTAGTAATGGTGCTGGTAAAAGTAATTTCATTAGTTTTTTTAATTTTTTACAGAATATTATTAAAGAAAATTTACGTGGTTATGTTTTAGATAAAGGTGGGCAAGAAACATTTTTATATTATGGTAGTAAATGGTCTAAGTTTATAAGTGCAAAGATAAAGTTTCAAACTATATATAAAGAATATGATATAAATGCTTGGCTTAGCTATGGTTTTACTTTAACGCTCACTAATGAAAATATTTTCAGATTTGATACTGAAGTCATGCATAGTGATTTATTACCAGATGGGATTGAGCAGTTAAACTTAAATAATAAAAGTTATGAAACTAAATTGTCTGATTCGTTTATTTCCTCATTAAATGACATTGAAAATTGCAACCTGCATGAATTTGATTTGCTTTTAGGTGATGTATTTTACCCTGATGTTCCAAACATTCAGGTTTTTCATTTTCACGACACTAGCGATACATCGCCACTAAAAGCAATGGTTGCAAATAATGATAATTTATTCCTCCGTGCTGATGGACAAAACTTAGCCTGCATGATTAAATTAATTAACGATAAATATCCAAAATATTACAAGACAATCATAGATACGATTCGTAATGTCGTGCCAGATTTTCATGATTTTGTGATTCGCCACGATAGTGAGTTTTTAAGCTTAGAGTGGTATAATAAAAACAACGTTGATATCCCATGGAAAGCGTATTATTTATCAGATGGTTCATTACGTTTTATTGCTCTGGCAGTATTGTTATTAATGCCAAGTGAGCTACAGCCACAAGTCATTATTATTGATGAGCCAGAAATTGGGTTACATCCCACTGCGTTAAATGTTTTGTCTGGGTTAATTAAACGTGCATCTTTGCAACGTCAAGTAATCATTAGCACTCAATCGGCAACATTGCTTAGCCAATTTGAGCCAGATGATGTGATCGTGGTTGATAAAAAAGACAAATATAGCGAATTTAAGCGTCTGAATAATCATGATTTGGCGAAATGGCTAGAAAGTTACACACTTGGCGAATTATGGGAAACCAATGTTATTGGTGGCAGACCGTGATTAATTTATGTTTTATTGTCGAGGGATACGCCGAAGAAAATTTTGTTAAGCATAAGCTAAGTGTATATCTGCGAAATAAAGTAAGTAAGACGCTAAATATTGATGTGCAAAATTTACAAGGCGGTATTTTGTATAATAAGCTGATTGATAGGCTGAAAAATGTAGCTCCGCAATACGATATTGTTACGACATTGATTGATTTAGTTGGTCTTGGTGCTGCTAAATTAGGTAATTATGGCGAAATTATAGCAAGCCCCAACTTATCTTCGCAAGATAAATCCATACAAGTAGAGCAGATAATTGCCAATGCGGCGAGTTGTCGCAATATAATTCCTTACGTCCAACCACATGAATTTGAAGCATTATGTTTTGCAGATATTGAGGCATTAACGCAAAGTGATCCATTGCTAGCCAGAAACAAAAACAAAATTGAGCAAATTCTACAAGATCATGCCTCAAACCCAGAGAATATAAATACAATACCAAGCAAATATCCGGCAAAACAGCTGGAGAAATTTGCTTATACCAAGGGAGCAAGTAACTTTGCTTTATATTGTGATATAGATAAAATTAAAGTTAAATGTCCACATTTTAATACGTGGATTAGTCAGTTGTCAGATAGACTATCATTGTTATAGGAACACATATATGTTTGAAAATTTATCCTCGAGACTCTCAGGAGTAGTAAAAACCTTATCGGGTAATTCACGCTTGACAGAAAGTAATATCGCTGATGCGCTACGTGAAATTCGGATTGCTTTACTTGAAGCAGATGTTGCATTACCAGTAGTGAAACAATTTATCGTTGATGTTAAAGAAGAAGCGCTGGGTGAAAAGGTTGTTGGTAGTCTTACTCCGGGGCAGGCATTAATTGATGTAGTTAATAAAAAACTAACTTCGCTCATGGGGGAATTTAATAACCAATTAGATTTGAGTGCTGTGCCACCAGCGGTAATTTTGATGGCGGGCTTGCAGGGTGCAGGTAAAACTACTACAGTCGGTAAACTTGCGAAACGTCTGAAAGATAACGATAAGAAAAAAGTATTGGTAGTTAGTGCCGATGTCTATCGTCCTGCAGCGATTGAGCAGTTGAAAACATTAGCCCAAAGTTTGAATGTGGAATGTTTTCCTTCAACTGAACAGCAACAACCCAAGGAAATTGCACTAAGTGCGCTAGATTATGCTCGCAAACATTATTTTGATGTGTTGATTGTCGATACCGCAGGGCGCTTGAGTGTCGATGAATTTATGATGAACGAGATTAAAGATTTACATAAATCACTTAATCCAGTTGAGACTTTATTTGTAGTCGATGCAATGCTTGGACAAGATGCGGTAAATACTGCTAAGGCGTTCAATGATGCATTGGCATTGACTGGGGTTATTCTGACCAAAATGGATGGCGATGCGCGTGGTGGTGCAGCCTTATCAATCAGAAATATTACTGGTAAACCAATTAAATTTATCGGTGTGTCAGAAAAAATTAATGGGTTAGAACCTTTTTATCCAGACCGGATGGCATCACGAATTTTGGGAATGGGTGATATCCTTTCGCTGATTGATGAAGTTAAGGGCAATGTGGACGAAGCCGAAGCCAAAAAATTAATGGATAAGGTTAAAAAAGGGAAAGGGTTCGATCTTAACGACTTTAAGATGCAGTTTGAACAAATGAATAATATGGGTGGAATGGGTAAAATTTTGGATAAATTACCCGGCAATATTGCAGAAAAAGCGCCACAGATTATTAATGATAAAATGATCAAAAAAAATGTCGCAATTATTGATTCAATGACCCAACTGGAA
Organism: Neisseriaceae bacterium; assembly: GCA_003963245.1. Taxonomy (GTDB): domain Bacteria; phylum Pseudomonadota; class Gammaproteobacteria; order Burkholderiales; family UBA11063; genus Aquella. The sequence continues at coordinate 177,384 of RXJX01000014.1, read as the reverse complement.
CGTCAAAAGCCTGAGCTATTAAAAGCTTCACGAAAACGAAGAATAGCATTGGGTAGTGGTACTTCAGTACAAGAAGTTAATCAACTCTTGAAACAATATGAGCAAATCAGTGGCATGATGAAAAAATTTAGCGGTGGAGGTGGTATCATGAAAATGATGAAGAATTTCAAACATCTTATGCCAAAAATGTAGGGTTATATTAGAGATAGTTAAATTATAGTAATTTACCTATCTCTGTTAAATAGTGTATGTGTTAAAATTAAAGTTTTGCTATCAACGATTAATTTGAATTATTAAATGGTAAATGATATTTAAATGAAAAGTTTATTATTAATCTTTTTGTCTGTTGCTGGAAGTTGTTTTGCTGCTGAGTCAAGCACCTCTCTTTCCAGTGCAGCAGTTGGTAATGAGTCTGGCAAAATTGTTGCGATCAATGACTTTGCGGTAGATAAATATATGGGTAAGTGGTTTGAAATTGCTAGGCTGCCAGCTTATTTTGAAAAGCGTTGTGTGGCGCCCATAACTATAGAATATGCACATAAAGGTGACGAAATACAAGTCACTAATAGTTGTGCTACGCTCTCGGGTGATCTTTATACACGGGATGGTATTGCATATTTGTCTGAAAGTAACTTAAACGGTGATGGTCGATTGGTTGTTACATCCTTTCCAGCATGGTTACGTTGGACTCATCTTGGGTTGAGCGACTATTGGGTAATTTACGCAGATGCATCTTATACAATGGTGGCAAGTCCAGATAAAAAATATCTGTGGATTTTTTCTCGTGAAGAGACTCCTGCACTTGAAGATATTCAGCGCCTAATTTCTCTTGCTGAAAAACAAGGATTTGATATTAGCAAATTGATTTTTAATTATCCGTCATACTATGCTAAATAAATTTGTTCCCAGCTTGCATGCATAGTCATTAACTCGTTCTCTTTTTAAGGTTCTTCCATGGATATTACTGAATTACTTACTTTTGGTGTTGCAAATAAGGCCTCGGATATGCATCTATCAAGTGGATTACCTCCGATGCTTAGGGTTAATGGTGAAATTCGCAAGGTAAATCTACCGCCATTAGACTCTGCCGAAGTAAAAAATATGGTGTATGACATCATGAATGATAATACTCGCAAAGTTTTTGAACAAAACATGGAGGTTGACTTTGCGTTTGAGATTCCTAATGTATCGCGTTTTCGGGCGAATATTTTTATGCAAACTCGGGGAGTAGGCGCGGTCTTCAGAAGTATTCCATCTAAAATATTATCTCTGGAAAAACTTAATGCCCCTAATATTTTTAAAGAAATAGCCTCTTTTACCAAAGGTATTGTTTTGGTAACAGGTCCAACGGGTTCTGGTAAATCAACAACCTTGGCGGCTATGGTCGATTATATCAATGAAACGGATTATCAGCATATTTTAACTGTCGAAGACCCAGTGGAATTTGTCCACGTTAGTAAGCGCAGTCTGATTAATCAACGTGAACTTAACACGCATACCAAAAGCTTTGCTAATGCACTAAAATCAGCACTTCGTGAAGATCCGGATTGTGTTTTGGTGGGGGAGATGCGTGATCTTGAAACAATTCGTTTGGCATTAACTGCAGCCGAAACCGGACATTTGGTTTTTGGTACACTGCATACGTCATCCGCGGCAAAAACAATTGATCGAGTAATTGATGTGTTTCCAGCTGCTGAGAAAGATATGGTGCGAGTGATGTTATCAGAGAGCCTACGGGCAGTGATTTCACAGCTTCTTATTAAAAAGAAAGATGACTCAGGACGTGTGGCGGTGCATGAAATTATGCTGGTTAACTCGGCAATTAAAAACTTAATCCGCGAGAATAAAGTTTCACAAATTAATTCGGCTCTGCAAACTGGACAGCAATACGGAATGCAAACTATGGATCAGGCGTTAATTAAAGCGGTAAAAAGTGGAGATATTTCAGCAGAAGCTGCTTCGGTTTATGCAGTACAAAAAGAATTATTTTTTGACCTATAGAGGAGATATAGCTGATGGCTATTGAAGTTAATATGATTCGTGAGTCAGCAAGTGCAAAACTTTTTATGAGCTATTTGCTAAAACAAGCCTTGTTAATCGGTGCAGATGATACTTTTATCATATCAGGTTTTGCACCGTCATTTAAAATTGATGGAAAAATGACTCCGCAATTTAGTGAGAAGCTTCTTCCTGAGCAAGCAAGTCTATTGGTGTATTCGATTATGAATGATGCGCAGCGTAAGCAGTACGATGCCGAGAAAGAATTAAATTTTGCAATTGCCGTTGATGGTGGTCGTTTTCGGGTTAATGCCTATCGTGAACAAAATAAAACAGCAATGGTACTGCGTAAAATTAATACCAAAGTGCCAACCTTGGAAGATTTAAAAGTTCCTCCAGTTTTGGCTGAGTTGGCTATGGAGCGTAAAGGCTTGATTCTAGTAATTGGACAAACTGGCTCAGGTAAATCTACAACTTTAGCGGCAATGATTGATCATCGCAATAAAAACTCATATGGACATATTTTATCTATTGAAGATCCAGTCGAATTTGTCCATCAGCATCAAAATTGTATCGTGTCTCAACGTGAAGTTGGTGTTGATACCGAATGTTGGCACAATGCAATAAAATCCGCACTTCGTCAAGCTCCAAATGTAGTGTTAATTGGTGAGATTCGTGATGCAGAAGCGATGGAGTATGCTTTACAATTTGCCGAAACCGGGCATTTATGTGTGGCAACTATCCATGCAACCAACTGTATGCAAAGTATTGAGCGGGTGGTGAATTTATTCCCTTCTGAGAAACAACATCAGGTTTATATGAATCTGGCGCTTAATTTAAAAGCGATAATCGGACAACGCCTGATTCCGTTAGAAGCTGGTAAAGGTCGTGCTGCCGCAATCGAGGTAATGTTGAATAGTTCTACTGTTGCGGATTATATTTTTAAACAAACTATCGATCCGATTAGAGAAGTAATGATTAAATCGCGAGAGCAAGGCATGCAAACCTTTGATCAATCATTATTCGAACTTTACGAAGCTGGCAAAATTAGCTACGAAGAAGCATTAAAAAATGCAGATAGCTTAAATGATATAAAAATGCGCATTAAATTAGATAGCAAACGAGCTTCAGCAGATGGGCTTAATGCTAAAAGTGAAGATGCTGTAACACTAAGAATAATTTAACCATGAAAACTATCGGTATAATTGGTGGCATGAGTTGGGAATCAACTCAGAGCTATTATCAGATTATTAATCAGGATGTAAAGAGGCGGCTTGGTGGACATCATTCAGCAAAATGTATTGTTTATTCTGTAGATTTTGCCGAAATTGAACAATTGCAAAAAAATGGCGACTGGGAGCGTGCTGCTTTGATTTTAAGTGACACTGCACGTGCGCTACAATTAGCAGGAGCAGAATTGATCATCGTTGCAACTAATACTATGCATAAAGTTTTTGATCAAATACAACAGTCAGTAACAGTCCCATTATTGCACATAGCTGATACTACAGCTGAGCAGATCAAACTTTCAGGAATAGAAAAGGTTGCTTTATTAGGTACTCGCTTTACGATGGAGCAGGATTTTTATAAGAAGCGTTTGAGTGATAACTATGGGATTGAGGTGCTTATTCCTGATTGTGATGAGAGAAAAGTGGTTCATGATGTTATTTATAATGAGTTATGTCAGGGTGTTATTAGTGAAAGTTCCCGCCAATATTATCTAGACTTAATAAAGAGATTAGTTACACGCGGTGCTGACGGTGTTATATTAGGATGTACTGAGATTGAGCAGCTGATTAATCAAACTGATTGTAGGGTGCCATTATTTGCAACGGCAAGGATTCATGCCTTGGCTGCTGTTGATTTTGCTTTGTAAGGCGTTTTGAAACGAAAAAAGGAACAAAATATGTTAGTTCATGAAGCTTTGGCAGCTCGCCAGTCAGTACGTAAATTTCTGGATAAAATGCCAGCACATGATGATATTGTTAAAATTCTTGAGTATGCTAAGCGCTCTCCTTCGGGAACCAATACTCAGCCGTGGCAAGTAGCGGTGGTTAGTGGTGCAACTAAAGCTGCCTTAGACCAAAAATTAGTTGCTGCTTTTCGTTCAGGTCAAGAGAAAAATCTTGACTATAACTATTATCCAGCTAAGTTACCGCGTGATATGCAGCTAAGGCGTGTTGCCTGTGGTATGCAAATGTATCAAACCTTAGGTATAACTCGTCAAGATACCGATAAGAGATTATTACAATGGGAACAAAATTATAGCGCGTTTGGTGCACCAGTAGTTTTATTTTTCTTTACTAACAGAATGCTGGAAAAAGGCTCATATCTTGATTGTGGAATGTTTTTGCAATCAGTAATGCTGATGGCAACTGAGTTAGGTTTGGCAACGTGTGCACAGGCAGCATTGGCTGAATACCCCGCGATTGTCAAAGAGCATCTTGGCTATTCTCTAGAAGATGATATTTTATTGTGTGGTATGGCGTTGGGTTACGAGGATAAAACTGCGTTGATTAATAGTTATCGTACGGAGCGTGAGGAACTGGAAGTTTTTACAAAATTTTTTGATTAAAGAGTAAGTGTTATGATGTTGATCATGGAAATCATTGGTGGGTTTATCTTTTTTGGGGTGCTAAGTCTTTTAAGTTTGATTATCCTACCAAGCTTGTTTGGGTGCTTTGGGTTTATTTTATTTTGGGTTGTTTTGCTTAGCCTGATTATTTTCTTCAGTATTAATATTGGTTGGTTTTTACTTTTGGCAGTGGTTATTTATGCTGCGTTAATTATCCGTAAATATTCGCGTTATCAAAATTTACCAGATTATGATGGGTATTTATTAAATAATCCTAATGCTTATCGTGATGGTAAAGTATTATGTAATGTTTGTGGCGCTGAACATATTACTCACACCGGATTATTTGGTAATCAATCTAAATCACGCTATTATATTTGTTTAAATTGTAAGAGCTGGTTATACAAGTTTAAGGTGATTTAAGTTATGGTTCGCCAATTATTATTAGATACAGAAACCACTGGCTTTGAACCCAGTGAGGGGCATCGGATCATCGAGTTTGCTGCATTAGAAATGATTGATCGGGAGTTAACTGGCAAATCTTTGCATCTCTATTTTAACCCTGAACGGGATATACCGCAAGAAGCAACCAATGTTCACGGGATAAAATTGGAAGATGTAGTACATGAACCAGTTTTTAAAGAGCGGGTTGATCAAATTATTGAATATATCGATGGTGCAGAGCTGATTATTCATAATGCTAAATTTGACTTGAAGTTCTTGGATCATCATTTTAGTGAATTAGGCAAAAAGCCAACTCTTGCTTATGCAGCTACTGCCATTGATACCTTAACTATGGCACGCAATAAGTTTCCTGGCGCTAAAAATAATCTAGACGCTTTATGTGACCGTTTCAATGTGGATCGCTCCAATCGTGGTTATCATGGCGCATTAATTGATTGCGAGTTGTTAGCCCATGTCTATATTGGTTTAACCCGAGAGCAAATTAGTTTATTAGCTGAAGAAACAAAACAACAAACGAACGCCAATAAAGTATTCAAAAGTTTTGCTTCTGCGGATTTAAACCTGATTGCGGCAAAACTTAGTGATGAAGAACATCATGCTCACTTTGAGTATTTAAAACAATTGGATAAGACAAGCAAAGGTTCTTGCGTGTGGTACAATAAATCCAAAGAGTTTATTAATGAGTAAGTTTATCGCATTACTGCCTTGTGCCGGAAGCGGAAGCCGTTTTGGTTCAGCGCTTGCCAAGCAGTATCATCCTTTATGTGGTAAAACAGTTTTGGATTGGACTCTGCGCGCGTTTGAAGCAGTGATGGAAATTGAACAAGTTTTATTGGTTGCAAGCCCTGATGATGAGCTAATTGATGATTATGCTGCAAAATATACTAAAGTTAGAATTGTTAAGGTTGGTGGTGCAACACGTGCTGTGAGTGTTAACAATGGTTTACGTGAGCTAAAATTAATGCCGGATGATTGGGTGTTAGTACATGATGCGGCACGTTGCTGCATTCATCCAAATGATATCCGGAAGCTGGTGAATCAATTAAAAAATGGCACAAGCGGTGGAGTCTTGGCAACTAAAGCAGTGGATACAATTAAGCAGGTTGATTCTGCTAAACAAGTTTCAAAAACACTTGATCGGCAATACATTTATATGGCACAAACCCCGCAAATGTTTCGTTATCAAGAGCTTACCTATGCACTATCTCGAGCTGACTTAGCGTTAGTTACGGATGAAGCGAGCGCTGTCGAATTAGCTGGTGGAGTTGTGAAGATTATAGAGAGTAGTGAGCCAAATTTGAAGGTTACATTCCCGTTTGATTTACAAATAGCGGAATTAGTTATAAATTCATACTTAGAGGATAATATTTATGTTTAGAATTGGACAAGGCTTTGATTTACATCGCTTGGTCGAGGGGCGCCCTTTAATTATTGGTGGAGTTGAGATTCCATACCACCAAGGATTAGATGGTCATTCTGATGCTGATGTGCTTATTCACGCTATTATTGATGCCTTAATTGGTGCGGCAGCCTTGGGAGACATTGGACATCTATTCCCGGATACTGACCCTCAATATGCTGGTGCAGATAGCAAGAAGCTTCTTGCTCATGTTTATCAATTAATAACTGAGCGCGGCTATGTGGTAAATAATATTGATTCGACGATTATTATCGAAAAACCTAAATTACGCGATTATATTGACGCGATGCGTGAAACCATAGCTAAGTTATTGAATTTACGTTTGGATCAGGTAAGTATTAAAGCAAAAACCAGTGAGAAGATTGGCATAGTCGGACGTGGCGAGGCGGCAATAGCGGAAGCTATTGTACTGTTGGTTAAGTAAATAATAAGTAAAGGTATAAATTAATGGATCAAAATGCATTAAAAAAATTGGTTGGTGAGTATGCAATTAAATATATTAACGATGATGATATGATGGTGGGGGTAGGGACTGGTAGCACAGTAAAATATTTTATTGATGCATTAGCTGGCATTAAAGGACGAATTCAGGGCGCCGTTTCAAGCTCTGAACAATCAACGGCATTGCTTAAATCATACGGTATTGCGGTCTATGATTTAAATTCATTAGGCACCTTGGATTTATATATTGATGGTGCAGATGAAATAGATCATAATTTACATATGACCAAAGGTGGTGGAGCAGCCTTGACTCGTGAAAAAATTATTGCGGCAGCATCCAAAAAATTTATCTGTATTGCTGATGAAAGTAAATATGTTAAAGTTTTGGGGCAATTTCCCTTGCCCGTTGAAGTTATCCCAATGGCAAGAAGTTATGTTGCACGCGAGTTAGTTAAATTAGGCGGAACGCCAGTTTGGCGCGAAGGCGTAACTACGGATAATGGCAATTGGATTATTGATGTGCATAACTTGCAAATTTTAAATCCAATTGAGCTAGAGCAAAAAATTAATAATATTGTTGGTGTAGTTACCAACGGATTATTTGCAATGCGCGGTGCTAATGAATTAGTGCTGGGGCGTAGTAATGGCGTGGTTGAAGTAATAAACTTTTAGCATAACCTGCTTCTTTAGTCCTTATACGTCGTCGTAAATATTTTTCTGGTGCTCATGTACCTTGTGTACATTCCGCTCCTCAAAAAATTTACTCCTAATCTAAGAACAAAATAATTGTTTATGCAAGAAGTTTAATAAAGTAAAATAAAATCAGGGAGAAATCATGACTGTTAATTTATTGGCAACGGTGGATCTTGGTTCAAATAGCTTTCGGTTATTAATTGGTAAAATTAATAACGATGGTACGATTGTTCCATTAGATCAGATCAAGGAAACAGTGCGTTTGGCTAGTGGTTTGGATGCAAAAAATAATCTAACTAAAGAATCTCAACTATTTGCATTGGAAGTTCTAACTCGTTTTAGTGAACGTTTAAGTAACTTTAAGAAATCTCAAGTGCGGGTAGTTGGTACTAGCACGCTTCGGGTTGCCAATAATGCAGCAGAATTTATCACAATTGCCAATAAAGCTTTGGGTTTTCCGATTGAAGTGATTTCCGGAAAAGAGGAAGCTCGTTTGATTTATATCGGCGCAATGCATTCATTGGCTTATACGACCGAAAAACGTTTGGTAATTGATATCGGTGGTGGTTCGACTGAGTTTATCATCGGCGAGGGTTACGAGCCACAAATAATGGAAAGTGTTACCATGGGTTGCGTTTCATACACTGGGCGTTATTTCACTGATGGGCAATTAACTGAAGCTAATTTCAATAATGCGATTTATGCTGCTAGAAGTAAAATTCAGAGTATGGAGCATCTCTTTGCTGAACATGATTGGCTGTTGGCAATTGGAACTTCAGGTACGGCTAAAACCTTGTATGATATGTGCGTTGAAAATGGTTTGTCAACTCAGATAAGTTATGATGGAATGCTGCAGTTGAAGAAAAAGCTTATTCGCGCCAAATCAATTAAAAATATTACAATTGCAGGAATCAAGGATGATAGACGTGCGGTAATTGCGGGTGGTTTGTCAATTATGCTGGCTATTTTTGAAGAGCTTGGTATTCGGGAAATGACTATCGCTGATGGCTCACTTCGCGAAGGCGTGATGTATGATTTGATGGGCAGAAAAAGCGATTCAGATTTGCGTGAAGTTACGGTTGTTGATTTAAAAAAGCGGTATGGGCTTGATATAGTTCAGGGCGAGCGAGTTGCAAACCTAGCTGTTTATATGCAAAGCCAGTTAATCCGCCCTGAAAAAACCAATCATGAAAATCGTAAATTATTGATCTGGGGCTGTGAGCTCTATGAAATTGGTTTGACTATTTCACATAATGATTATCATAAGCATGGCGCATATATTTTGCAGAATTCAGATTTGGCTGGTTTTTCCAAGCCTGAACAGACGATTATCGCTGAATTGGTTAAAGCTCATCGTGGTAGTGTAAGTAAGATATTTTTAAAACTTCGTAAAATGTACCGAGACAAGATTAAAACGACGGTGGTGTTTGCTTTGATTTCATTTAGACTTTCAGTAATCTTAAATCGTGGACGCAAAGATTTTAATTTTATTGAAGTATTGAAAATAGATAATGTAACTAAAACCGGTTTTAGCTTATTAATGAGCAAAGAGTGGTTAACCAATAATCCGTTGACACTATTTTCGTTAAATGAAGAAATTGCGCAATGGCTTCCATTTGGTTATACAGTAAAATTAGTTGGAGTTAAGGACGATAATTAACGCTATGTTTATCTTTTAGGGTAGGTTTTTATTTGTAATAAAAATCTACCCTTGTCATCAAAACTAATTGCTATTGGCATAAAATGTTAAGCCAATCGGAATTGAGTTATTAAAATATCCAGCTGATTCAGTAGATAACTGAGTTAATGTTCCACTATTGGCGATTGAGTATGTAACCATAGTTGTGTTCGCAAAAGCGGTTATATAACTGTATTTTCCACTGGGATCTATGGTAAAGCTAGATGTTTCTCCGCCTGTTTCGATAGTGGTGTTTGGGACTAATTGTAAAACTCCGCTATTGTTAATGCTGTAAGTTAAGATTTCATTATTCGCATTTAGTACATAGGCTACCGTTCCGGATGAATTTATCGACATTGACTTAGGTTGGGGATTGGTTACAATATAAGATTCAGGCTGTAGCGGCTGTAAGAATCCATTACTATCGATACTGTACATATTAATACTATTTTCGTCTCTATTTATGGAGTATAAGTATTTTCCTGATGGGTGCATTGTTAAATAATAAGGGAATGCTTGAGTTGAGATACTAGATTCGCTCATTGGAGAGAGCGCACCATTGGTCGAAATATTATACATCGAGATAGTAATTTGTTAAGAAAATTATTTGCATATGCATATTTGCTATTAGGTGTGATGATCACCATTGAAGAATCAAAGCTTTCAGATAGTGCTGATTCTGGCGTTAGTGGTAGTAATGCACCGTTTACAATTGAATACATTGAGATAGTGCTGTCATCATTGGCGACATATCCATAATTGCCATTAGCGCTGATGGCTAGCGAGTACGGTTTAAACCCTGTTCTTACTAATAATGGATCAAGTGGGATTAAGTTTCCACTCTCGCTTATGCTATACATCGCTATTGAACCTCCGTCAGCTCCTCCATCATCATTAACAATGTATGCATACGGTAACTTGGGATTAGTAACCATAACGGTCGCATTTATATCATTATTGATGATGGCATTGTTAGTTGGAGTTAATTTCCCGTTGTCAGAAAGTGTATAGGTTAACGTTTTATTAAAGAAGTTGTCACTTTCGTCGCCAGAGAGTGCTATTACGTAAGCGTAAGTTTTCGACATACTCGATGAATTGAGTGAGTTGACATTCCCTGATGTGCAAGATATTGATAGACTAGTCAACAATGCAAATAATGCAAAATTTCTCAATGTTTTTTTGACATTATCTAGGACTCCTTTTATTAACGAATTACAATCTGAACTATTTTAACATGGTAAAATGAAGAATATCATTCTATAGGTATAGTATTTGAAATATTAATGAGTAATAACTTGACTTATCATGAAAATAGCGAAGCTTATATTCACAATATATATGATGAGCTGATTTAGCTTGTTATTTTATGCGATTTCTGTTATAATAGCGATGTATAATAAATTAAAACTAGTGAGCCTCTTTAGGCTCACTTTTTTGTTAGGTAAAAAATGAAGTTACAACAAATACTGGAGCAAACGATTCCGGGACTTGGTTTTGAATTGGTGGATATTGAAATTACGCCAGCCAAAATTATTCGTGTATTTATTGATAAAGAGGGCGGTCTTAGTGTTGAGGATTGCGCTGATGTTTCCAATCATTTAAGTCGTCTTTTCGTTGTTGAAGAAATTGATTATAATCGCTTGGAAATTTCATCTCCAGGTTTAGAACGCCCATTAAAGAAAATTCAGGACTATCAACGTTTTGTGGGGCGGTTAGCTAAAATCAAAACCAATGAATTATTTGATGGCTTAAAAGTTTTTCAGGGACGAATTATTGCTGTTGAAGGTAGTATAGTTAGCCTTGAGCTAGATGATAAGCAAGTGTTTAAAGTTGACTTTGCAAGTATTAGTCGTGGAAGATTAGTTTTTGAACCTAAACCAAAAGAAAGTAATAAAGGGGGTAATAAATGAGTAAAGAAGTATTAATGCTGGTTGATGTGCTGGCTAAAGAAAAGAGCTTGGACAAAGAAATAGTTTTTGATAGTTTAGAAAAAGCCTTGGCGTTTGCTACTAAACGCAGTTTTGAAGGTGAGTTTCCTGAAATTGAGGTTCATATTGATCGTCATAGTGGTAAATATAAAACTATTCGTAAATGGAATGTTGTAACGGATATTGATTTTTATGATGATGATAAAGAGCTTTCTTTATCTGATATCGCTGAAAATCCGGAGCGTTATGGTAGTGACGTTAAAGTTGGTGATGTAATTGAAGAAGAGCTTGAAAATGTTGATTTAGGGCGTGTGTCAGCGCAAACTGCACGCAATATTATTGCACAGCGGATTAAAGATGCTGAACGCGAGCAAGTGCTGACAGAATATTTATCGCGTAATAATGGAATTATCGTTGGTAAAGTACGTAAGTTTGAACGTGGAAACGTAGTTGTTGACTGCGGTAAAATTGAAGCAATTATTATGAAACCAGATTTAATTGAAAAAGAAGTTTTAAAACCTGGTGATGTAGTAAAAGGATTCTTTGATAAAGCTAATCCAGTAGTTAAAAATGGTCGTTTGACTATTTCTCGTGCAAGTACTGGGTTCTTAGCTAAACTTTTAGAAAATAACGTACCTGAAATTTCTAATGGGCGGATTGAAATTAAAGCAATCGCTCGTGATGCAGGCAATCGCTCTAAAGTAGCAGTTAGTTCTGGTGATGCTAGGATTGATGCTAAAGGTGCAGTAATTGGTTTTAGAAATCAACGTATTGACAGTGTTACTAAGGAACTCTTTGGTGAACGAGTTGATGTGGTTGACTATGATAGCGATTTGGCTCAATTTGCACTTAACGCATTGGCTCCGGCTGAAATCGATAGCGTGGTAGTTGATGAAGAAAAACGTACTATTGATGTAATTGTTGAGGATGACAAATTAGGTTCAGCAATTGGTCCTGATGGTATTAATGTTCGGTTGGCGAGTAAGTTAACCAACTGTACAATCAATATTTTTGGTAAAACTGAAGCTAAAGATAAAAAACAACATGAGCGCGCTGATTTAATCACGATGTTTAACGATGCATTAGATGTTGATGATGATATATCTGAGTTGTTGATAGATAACGGTTTCTCTTCGCTGGAAGAAGTTGCATACGTTGATGTTGAAGACCTTCTGGTGATTGAAGATTTTGATGAGGATGTTGCCAAAGAGCTTCAAGAGCGAGCTAAAAATAGATTGCTATCTAAAACTATTCGTTATAAAGATCAAATGGATAAGTTAGCAACTGAGTTAGCTGCAGTGGTTAAGTTTTCACAAGATGTTTTATTGCAATTAGTTGAGCATGGTGTTATGTCTTTAGACGATTTTGCTGATCTAGCTGGTGATGAATTAATGGATATGATTAGTATTGATTCAGAAACAGCAAATAAATTAATTTTAAAAGCCCGTGAAGTTTGTGGCTATTTTCAAGAGTAAGGAACAAGAATGACGATTAAAGAATTTGCTCTTGAGCTCAATATTTCACAAAACGAATTATTGACTAAATTAGCACAAGCTGGAATTAATAAAACGCTACAAGATGAATTATCGCCTGAAGATAAATCAGTGTTTTTGGCATTTTTAAGTGGTGCAGTGTCTAAGCCTAAAAAACTATCTTTAGGTAAGAAAAAAGATGCAGATGCTGTTCACAAAGAAGAAACAGAAGAGCAGCGCTCGAGTAATACGATTAAAGTTGAAATTAAACGTAAGAAAGTGATGCACAAAAATGTTGGTGAAGATGAAGTTTTGGCTGAAACTCCTCTAACTACCGCGCCAGTCCATGAAGAGCCACCTGCTGTAGTAGAGCTTGCTCCTAGTGTTGTGGAGCTAGATGAAGCTGTTATTGCTCCTGTTCCTGTTCTGGAAGAGGAAGTTGTCGCTAAAACTGAACGCCCTGCGAAAAGTGGTCATGCTGATATCAGCAAAAATAGCGATGAAGATAATCGTAAAGGTGCAAAAGCTCCAGCGGCTAAGGTAGCGAAAAAACCGAATAAAATGAAAGTTATCGGTAAAGCTGATTCTAGCTTGGAAGATGGTGTCTTAGATGATGAATTCACGGATATTGATGCCGTTATTGAGACCGAAGTTGTTGCGGAAGAGGAGGCTAAACCAGTTGCAGCACCTCAGCCGCATCATAAAGCGCCACATCGTAAGCCTGAACACAAAGCCAAGGCTGTGCATAAGATGCCTAAAATTCAAGAATTCCAGAAACCTGTTAAACAACAGGTTATGGAAGTAGCCATTCCTGAAGCAATTACGGTTGCTGATTTAGCGCATAAAATTTCAGTTAAAGCTTCCGAAGTAGTTAAGCGTCTAATGAAAATGGGGATGATGGTTACGATTAATCAGTCAATTGATCAGGATACGGCTATTTTGGTGGTTGAAGAATTAGGGCACAAAGCCATTGCCGCACAAGCTAATGACCCTGAGAGCTTCTTGGATGATGTAGTTGAGCATAATGCTAGTGAGATGATTCATCGTGCGCCAGTAGTTACGGTTATGGGACATGTTGATCATGGTAAAACTTCGTTGTTGGATTATATTCGTAAAGCGAAGGTCGCTGCTGGTGAAGCTGGTGGTATTACACAACATATTGGTGCTTACCATGTGGAAACTGATAATGGTATGGTGACATTCCTTGATACACCAGGACATGAAGCTTTTACCGCATTACGTGCTCGTGGTGCTCAATTAACTGATATTGTAATTTTAGTTGTTGCTGCAGATGATGGTATTATGCCGCAAACAATCGAAGCAATTAATCACTCTAAATCAGCTGGCGTGCCAATTGTCGTAGCCATGAATAAAATGGATAAACAAGGCGCCAATGCCGAGAAAATCAAACAGGAATTGACCGTACATGAAATTGTTGCTGAAGATTGGGGTGGTGATGTAATGTGTGTTCCAGTATCAGCAAAAACTGGTATGGGGATTGATGATCTTCTTCAAGCGGTCTTGTTGCAAGCTGAAGTTTTGGAGCTAAAAGCTCAGGTTGATGCTCCGGCAAAAGCCGTAGTTATTGAATCTAAACTTGATAAAGGGCGTGGTTCAGTAGTGACGGTATTGGTGCAATCAGGAACACTTCGTAAAGGCGATATCGTTCTTGCAGGTACTTGCTATGGTAAGGTACGGGCAATGATTGATGAGCGCGGTAAGCCAGTTGATACTGCAGGTCCATCAATTCCGGTTGAAATTCTGGGTTTAGCTGATGTGCCTAGTGCTGGTGATGATTTAATTGTAGTTAAAGATGAACGTAAGGCTCGTGAGATCGCAACTTTCCGCGATGAGAAAATGAAAAATGAGCGCTTATTGCGTCAGCAGGCTGCCAAATTAGATAGCTTATTTGCTGCTAATGGTGCTCAAGAAGTTAAAACTTTGAATATTATTATTAAATCTGATGTACAGGGTTCTTACGAAGCGTTAACTCATTCTTTACAACGCTTATCAAATGAAGAAGTTCAAGTTCAAGTTGTCCATGCTGCAGTTGGTGGTGTTAATGAGTCGGATATTAACTTGGCGATCGCATCTAATGCGGTAGTGGTTGGGTTTAATACTCGTGCCGATAATAATGCCAAAAAACTTGCGGAGAGCAATAATATTGAGATCCGTTACTACAATATTATTTATGAAATTATCGATGATGTTAAAGCAGCATTATCTGGTTTATTATCACCGGAAAAACGTGAAGTAATTACAGGTAATATTGAAATTCGTCAGGTGTTTACTATCAATAAATCTGTTATTGCAGGCTGTATGGTTTTAGACGGTACAGTGAAGCGCAATGCACGAATTCGTATTATTCGTGATAGTATGGTAATTCATACTGGTGAATTTAGCGGCTTACGTCGTTTCAAAGATGATGTTAAAGAAGTAAAAGCTGGTTATGAGTGTGGTGTATCGATAAAAGATTACCATGATATTAAAGAAGGCGATATTATTGAAGCATTTGAAGTTTCAGAAATACAACGAAGCCTTTAGTTTAAACACTGCTCGGTTTTTACCGGGCAGTTATACAATTCACAGGAAAGTTTAAATAAATAGATGAAAAAAAGTGCTAATCGTGCCACTCGGATGGCAGATCAGATTCAAAAAGATATTATGGCAATTTTGCGTGCCAAAGTTAAAGATCCACGAATTAGTTGGGTTACGGTTAATGATGTAGAAGTGACTAATGATTATTCATTAGCTAAAATTTATTATTCGGTTTTGCAGACAGAGCAACGGGATGGAATAGCCAAAGCACTTGAAAGCGCAAAAGGTTTTATTCGTTCAGAGTTATCAAAGGGTTTAACTACCTACACAGTTCCGCAATTAAAGTTCATCTTTGATGAGTCATTAGAGCGCGGCTCACATATTCTAAGTCTGATTAGCAAAGTTGCTGATGAATATGGTGAAGAATCTGAGACAGAAAATAAAGACGTCGATGAAAAAAATTCGCAATAAAATCGATGGTGTTCTGCTTTTGGATAAACCAATTGGCTTATCCAGTAATCAGGCTATTCAAAAAGTAAAGTGGATTCTAAATGCTGAAAAAGTAGGGCATACAGGCACTCTAGATCCTCTGGCAACAGGTCTTTTACCGATTTGCTTAGGACAGGCTACTAAATTTGCTGGGTATCTCCTTGATGGCGATAAAGAGTACATTGCTACGGCTCAATTGGGAATTATTACCGATAGTGGTGATAGTGAAGGCAATTTAGTTGAAACACGTGCTGTGGATACCGATTTGGAGCGTGTTTTATCTACATTTAAGCATTTTGTTGGTGAGATAGTTCAAATTCCTCCGATGTATTCAGCTCTCAAGCACAACGGTCGTCCATTGTATGAGTATGCACGAGCTGGAATTGAAATAGAACGCCCAGCACGTCATGTTACTATTCATGCTTTAGAACTCAATCATTATGATCCTCAGTTGCAGCAAATTACCTTTACTGCGCGGGTTAGTAAAGGAACGTATATCCGAACGTTGGCAGAGGACATTGGTAACCTTTTAGGCTGTGGTGCATCACTAATTGCATTACGGCGAACTAAAACTAATCAGTTTAAGATACAAGAAACGCTGACGCTTCATGATTTGGCTACTAATGGTTTGGATATGCAACGATTGCTACCTGTTGATGTTTTAGCTGCAGAATTGCCAAAGTATGAGCTAAGTGATGCAGAATTTTCAACGGTTAAATTTGGAAATATTGCATCTAGTTTTGAAAATGCTTGTTCGCTAGGTCAAGATTATCGTTTGTATTTTGAAGAGCATTTTCTTGGTGTCGGTTATTTTAACGTGCTTCAAGATCAAACCTTTCTTCATCCTCGAAGGCTAATTTCTGAATTAAGCACTTTAATAGTCTAAAATTTTTATTGAAATATAATAATTGCTTATACTGAGACTCAATAATCTAGGCTAAATAATTTAGAAAAAATTTTGACATTGGTCAAAGCCTTGTGGCATAATAAGCACCTCAACAAAAAGAGACGCCTAGCGTAAGTTAGCTGCGGGAGTAGCTCAGTTGGTAGAGCACAACCTTGCCAAGGTTGGGGTCGCGAGTTCGAGTCTCGTCTCCCGCTCCAGTTGATTTTTGTTGGCAGGCTTGTGAAAGTTTGCGGGAGTAGCTCAGTTGGTAGAGCACAACCTTGCCAAGGTTGGGGTCGCGAGTTCGAGTCTCGTCTCCCGCTCCACTATGTACAAGCGCGCAGCATGTGCGGCGGGGTGGCAGAGTGGTTATGCAGCGGCCTGCAAAGCCGTGGACGCCGGTTCGATTCCGACCCCCGCCTCCACAAACTTAAGATGGTGTCTAACATTGCCGCGGTGGCGGAACAGGTAGACGCAAGGGACTTAAAATCCCTCGGGAAGTGATTCCCGTGCCGGTTCGATTCCGGCCCGCGGCACCATCTATTCTTTTCCTGTTCCCTTTAAGTTTATCCTTCCTTTTTTATTTATATCATAGGCTTGTCTTAAATTGTCAGTATTTCAAACTTCTCATATAACTAAGTTATGTTAAAATTCAACCTCATTCGTGATAAAGTATTACCGCATCAACCTAGCAGGGCTCAGATTGATAAATGGTTACGCAAAAGTTTACAACAACGTTATGCAACGGTTGTTCTGAGTATTTCGTTGGTGAATGAAAGCATGTCGCAAGAATTAAATCAAGAATATCGTGGGATTAATAAATCAACTAACGTGATTTCACTTGAGTATGCAAGTACCCGTGAATCTTTTGGCTTACTTAGTGGTGAATTGATTCTTTGTGATGGAGTTATTGTTCGTGAGGCTCAGGAGCAATCTAAATCAATCTTGGCTCATTATGCTCATATGCTGGTTCATGGTGCTTTGCATTTGCAGGGCTTTGATCATATTGAAGAAAATGATGCTGAGGAAATGGAAGCAATCGAGGTCCGTATTTTGCATGAATTGGGGTTTGAGAATCCATATCTAGTTATTTAGCTTGTTCTATTGGAAGATGATGAAATTATTTAATAGCAAAGTATTACAGCAATTATTTGGTAATCAGGTTAATAATCGTCAGGAGTTGATTGAGATTCTTGCGGAATCAGCTAAGGCTGGTATTTTTGATCGAGATAGCTTGCCTTTGTTAGAGGCGGTTTTGCAATTTGGAGACATGCGTGCTAAAGATATTTTATTACCTCGCCATGAAGTCGATGTCATTCGATTAACCAGTTCAGTTGATGAAATTATTAAATTGATTATTTCTACCGGACATTCACGTTTTCCCGTAGTAGATGAGAATATTAATGATGTAGTTGGAATATTTCACAGTAAAGATATTGTTCAGTATATTCTTAATCCTAGTGAGTTTGACCTTCATTCTTTATTACGCCAACCACTATTTGTTCCTGATATTAAACCAATTGATGCTTTACTTTATGAAATGCGGGTTCGTCATTCGCATTTGGCAATTGTTGTTGATGAATTCACCAACGTGGCAGGAATTGTTACCTTGGAAATGATTGTTGAGCAAATAATTGGTGAAATTGATGATGAACACGATGCGATTGATGGTGAAGAGCATGGTGTCGTGGAGCTTCAGGCTGGAATATATCGCGTAAAAGGCTTTTGTGGACTTGAACAATTTAACAATGCAACTGGTTCAACATGGGTAGACGATAAAGTTGAGAGCGTTGGTGGCTATGTCTGTAAATATTTGGGCAAAATTCCACACGCTGGAGAGTCATTTAAAGTCAATGAGTATGATGTCGAAATTGTTCAAGCGGATAGTCGTAAAATAGGTTCACTAACTGTTAAAAAATCTTCTCAAGTAAATGAGTAATCTTTCCTCCAAATTTAATCTACCCTGGTTATTCCTAGCCGGAATCCTTAGCATGTTTGCTTTTGCTCCTTATCATAAGAGCATTTTTATTATTATCTCAATATTGATGTTGTTGTGGGTGTACGAGACTTCATTATCTAAAAATAGAAAAATATATCTTCACTTAGGTATTGCTTGTTTTGCCATGGGCTATTTTAGTGCTCAGCTTTATTGGATATTCTATTCCTTAAACTATATCATTAATACTGGTTTTATTATTGCAGTAATTGCACAGCTTGCTTTTTCTGCAGTTATGGCTTTTTTTATTAGCTTAGCTTTTTTTATTTTTGATTATTTTCGAACTAAGTCGCTAGAAATTAATTATCTTTTTATTTTTCCCAGTTGCTGGGTTCTCGGGGAGTGGTTGCGCGGATGGGTTTTAACTGGATTTCCATGGTGTGATGTTGGTTACACTCAAATTGGTAACTATTTATTAAACGGCTACTTTCCTGTCTTAGGAATCTATGGTGTTTCTTGGTTAACATTAAGCGTTATTGGTTTTTTATTTATCGTAATTTACCAACGTCAAAATTTGCTGGGTAATGCACCGCAAATTACCCGCTCACTACGTTTATCCATCGTTTATTTTATGCTGCTTGCAATCATTGGTTACGGACTCAACAATCAACAATACACCAAACCATATGGAAAGCAAATTAAAGTTGCTTTGATTCAGGGTAATATTGATCAGGAAACGAAGTGGGATAGTCGAAAATTTTTGCGTAACTTGGATATGTATGCTAAAGCTATTGCCCGCACTAAAGCTGATCTGATTATTTTGCCAGAAACAGCCTTTCCCATCTTTGAAGACAATTTACCTCCCTATTACCTCAATGATATAACGGCACTGGCTAAGGCTAATGGAGCGGAGCTTGTGATTGGTATGCCGCAGATAATTAATGCTGCAGGTGATTATGCTAGCGCTGCCGTCGAGGTTAGTAAACCAGGGCATCCCTATTATGCCAAAACGCATTTAGTTCCATTTGGTGAATTTACCCCATTTCCACAACTTTGGGGTGGACTATATCGTTTGTTTGGCTTACCAATGGTTGGGTTTAGTGGTGGTAGCTTAAATCAGAAGCCATTTATTTTAGCTAATCAGAAAATTGCCTTTAATATTTGCTATGAGAATGGTTTTGCCAGTGAGTTGGTGAGCCGTGCTGCCAATTCCACGATTATGGCAAACATTAGTGATCTGGTTTGGTTTGGTAATACTCATGCTAAAGATGAGCATCTTCAGCTTTCACAGGCACGAGCTTTAGAAAATCAGCGTTACTTTATCCAAGGTACCAATACCGGAAGTAGCGCGATTATTAAGCCAAATGGAGAAATTCAATCTCGTCTTCCTGATTTTGAATCCGGAGTGCTGATTGATTATGTCCAAGGTGTAATTGGTACAACGCCTTATCAGCGCTACGCAAATTATCCTATTATAGGCGGGATATTCTTTTTGTTGTTTTTGACTATAACGGCAAAGTGTATTTCACTTTATCGTGCTAAACATAAGCGACATAGCGGAGCCTAATAGCCTATATTGCGCCCATCACCCTTACAAATATAGTTATACTGCTTATCGACAATAGAACCGCTATTAATGCTGCTCCAATCGCTACTAAAATAGTAGTTTTTAATTAAGTTGCCATAAACATCATAGATACTGCTGGAGTCAATGATATATTGTTTTTGTGCACAGTCAATCCGCCACCAAGATAGATTGTATTTATATTTTGGCGTTAGGTTCTGATAATCAAATTTAGTCTGATCAACAATCGTTTTACGATCTTGGAATTTATTTACGCTGCCATTACTAATGCTTGATTCATTAATTTCGCTGGTAATTAATCCATCTTCGCTGTTACCTAAATAACGCCAGTTATCCCCAGTGCCTCCAGGAACTACTTTGGGTGGTACTTTGGGTACGCTAGACTTTTTATTCGCGCTTTTGTGGCTACGGCTGTAGGCAGAGCTGGAATCCATAGTAGAACAGGCAGTGGTTAAAGCTATTATTGGCAGGACTAGAAGATTTTTAATTTTAAGCATACTTAATCAGATAATACAGGATATTTGGAATATAGAAATGAAAAAAGATGCTGTGATTAACAGCATCTTTTTTATAGATTACTATTATTTTTTAGCTACAGCTTCTTTCAAAGATTTGCCCGGCTTAAATTTAGGCGTTACTGTAGCAGAGATTTTAATCTCTTTACCGGTTTTAGGGTTGCGACCAACACGCGCTGCTCTTTCGGCAGTGGAGAAAGATCCAAAACCAACCAAAGTTACAGTTTCACCTTTTTTTAATGCAGCAGTAACGCTCGCTACAAATGCATCAACTGCTTCACCAGCTTTAACTTTAGAGATATCTGCACTAGTAGCGATAGCTTCAATTAATTCTGCCTTATTCATAAAAAGCTCCAATAAATAGATTAAAATTAGTATATATACAGACGTAGTTATACCAAAGCCTGCTAATGCTGTCAAACCCAATTTTGCAAAAAAAATGCCAAATTGAGTAAACTATTGATTTGATTTAATAAAAATATGCGTCAAAATCCGACATGTATAGGGAGAATTTGTCTTAAGCATTGATAATAGGTAGTTTCCAATGATATTTAACACTCATCATTCTAAGTGTAACCATAAAAATTACTGCGATAAAACCAGCCAGCTCTTGGAGCATAAAACCAGATAGGACAATATACAAAATCGCACCCAAAAAACATACCGTGATATATAACTCACTGGAGAATACCAATGGTACACGATTTGCGATTACATCGGCAATTACGCCTCCCCCGACTGCTGTCCAGATACCGAGAATAATTGCAATATAAAAATTTTGTCCCATGATAAATGATTTTTCAACACCAGCTAAACAAAATACGGCTAATCCAATGGCATCGGATAAAAGTACTAGCTGCGTTAGCCTGCGGTTAGCTAAGAGCTTTGGGTTCAAGTAAAATATTATATAAGTAATTGCTCCAACTCCAAGGCTTAGCCAGACGTAAAGATGATTATTAATCCAAAAAACAGTAGTTCCTAAAATTAAATCCCGAAAAGTTCCTCCAGCATTTGAAATTACAAAAGCAAGTAGTAGTGCTCCGGTGATATCCATTTTGGAATCAATCGCCCTTAAACATCCGCTGATTGAGCAGGCTATAACTCCAACGATCAATAATATATCGAGTAATAAGCTTATGTGTTCAATATAGGTATTAGATGCCATAATTTGTCCTAAGTTGGTTAATTGTTAATAATTGGCGAGCATGAACTTTATATGCAATATTTTGCTTTGTTTCATGGTTCGCAAGATCAGAAAAGTTTAGTTGAGTTAGATTTAACGATAAAACTTTTAAAAAATTGAGTGTTGAGTGAGCTTTTTTATTCTGAAAAGAAGGCAATTCAGAAATTGATTGAAGTAAAAGCGAAAACTGTTCAGTGTCTCGCAAGGCATTGCATTTTTTTAGTAAATCAAGGAATTCTTCGTCATTTAATTTGTAATGTAGTAAATTTAAAAAATCAAAAATAAGAGTTGCGCATTTCATTAGGTTTAACATTTTTTTATCAATAGCAAACTCGTTAATTTCCTGTTGTAAGTTGTTGACTGTCAGAGTATATGCCAAGGCTAAATATTTGCTTATCGAGTTTTGAAGTTGTTCTAAAGTGGAAAGTAGCTGTTTTTGTTGACTGTGGTCTTTTATAGCTTTAGCCAGATTAGGAAAGAACACGCTCAGATTTTGAGTGTCGATTAAGATATTAAAGAAGCGCGAGGTATAATTATAGCTTAGTGCTTTGTCTAGCTCACTTAATATTCGTTCACGACTTAGAGTTAATCCATCTTGGTTGATTCCCATGTTTGTCAATAGCTCCATGGTTTCACTCGCAACATTAAAGTCAAAGCGTGCAGCAAAACGAGCTACTCTCAGAATGCGTAGTGGATCGTCGCTAAATGCAGGTGATACGTGACGAATAATACGCTCGCGCAGGTCTTGTACCCCGTTAAATGGGTCAATTATTTTGCCTTCTGCATTTTCAGCAATTGCATTTATTGTAATATCACGTCTTGATAAGTCCTGTTCCAGTGTTACCTCTTTACTGCTATTAGTCGTAAATCCAGTATGTCCAGATCCAATTTTTTTTTCAGTTCTTGCCAAAGCATATTCTTCTTTGCTTTGTGGGTGAAGGAAGACAGGAAAGCTTTTACCAACCTGAGTATAGCCAAGTTTCAGCATTTCATCTGCTGAGCCTCCAGTTACAACATAGTCGCAATCGTGTGGTTTTATTCCCAGTAATTTATCTCGAACATAGCCACCTACACGATACACTGTTAGCTGCTTATTGGGCTTGACCACTTGAATCGCCTAAGTTATTGTCATCATCTACAATAAATGTACTATCTTGTCTGTTAATTTGGTTCAAATAGTTCAATAAGTCTACTTTCGAGCTATTATTTAATCTGGCATCATACACAACTTTATTCGTTAACACTTTCTGGACATAGTCACGAGTGATTTTAAACGGAATTAATTCAATTTGTATACGGTTATCCATATTTTGAAAAGTTTGTTGCCAACGATGTGCACGCCCTGGACCTGCATTGTAACCTGCGCTGGCGTAGATTAAATTATTGCCAAATTTGTTGTTAAGATGTCCCAAATACCAAGAGCCAAATTTGATATTACATTCATAATTTTTGTAACAGTTCTCTGATCCCATTTTTTTCGCAATGTATGATGCAGTTGCTGGCATAATCTGCATTAGTCCAACCCCTCCATCAATAGCAAGTGCATTGCGATTAAAGCGGCTTTCCTGACGCGTGATTGCCATTGAGAAACTCATGTCTATTCCATTTGATTGACTATATTTTTTATATAATTGGCTAAACATCAATGGAAAGCTCAGGCTAGCATCAGGTTGTGCAAGATTGTTTGCGGCATTGATACTCATCTCCATCCAGCCTAAGTCCATCGCTTTTTTACTGATTAGCGCAATTTCACTGTCGCTGCTAGATGCAATAATGTATTTTAAGTTTTGAGTTGCCATGCGTACAAAAGTGGTGCTATTAATTTGTTTACCAATTTGATATAGGTCAAAGGAAAGTTGAATCTCTTTATTCTTTTCTGAGTCGTTGTTCGTGCTTAGCGTAATTGAACGTTGTGGGTTTAGTGGTGCGCGTAGCTCAGATTGTGCAAGTAGTGAATAATAACTATAGTTAGCTGGGATTTTTTGTAATGCTTCCTGTGCTGTTGTTTTTTGTCCTAGTTTTCCAGAAGCATATGCTTTCCAATACAACCATGAGTTTTTGTTTTGCAGTTTTACAGGCATCATATTTATCGTTGAATATACTTTGTTCCAATTACCCACCGCTAAATAGCTGCGTACTCGCCACTCATATTCATCATCTGAAAGAAAATCATCATTACCATTTTCAATCGCAGTTAGTGAATCTTGAAAATATTGTTTTATCGCTAAGTTCGCAGCAACTTGATTGTAGAGATATTCTTTGGTAAATTGGTCAACATTTGCTTGTGCCGTTTCATTATAGGCTTGCTGTGGGTCTTTTACTGCTAAATTTACAATACGATAAACGATCTGATATTTATTTGAGAGTTTATTTGCTGGTGTTGTTGATGAAAAATTAACTTTGCTGTAATTTAGATTGCCCGCCAATTGGTTAAATTGAAAGGTTTGATCATTGTTTATTAAACTATACAAAAATGGGACAAAAAGCTTTTTATCCAAACTTCCATTATTTAGTTTAGAGGCAATCAACGAAATGCACCACAAGGGCATTTTATTTGCGATTAAGTAATTAAAGTCACTTAGGCTGGTTTGTTGCTTGCCTAGTGCAAAGTTCGCAATATCATAACCGCAAGTTTCATTTGTATTAACTTGACTTGATTCCATTTGGTTGTAGACAGCGAGGTAGCTATCCCAAGCTTCATTATTAAAATAATAGTTAAGTAACTGATGATCAAGATCTGTCCGAAAAAAATTTTCTGGATTATTTTGAATAAATTCCAACGCTGCGGTAGGGTTGGCTCTGCTTAGATTAGCTGCTGCATTTAAATAAGTTATAACTTGATCATTGGGGTATGTTTGGCTAAGCTGGGCTAGGGTTGTCAAATTACCTTGATTGTAAGCTTGATTGGCGCTTGACCACGCAATTGTGTTAGTTGCATTTGCCAGAGGCAAGTATGTGATTAACCATCCCAATGCTATCGTTTTTTTCATCTATTCCTCGTGATTTATTGCGTACAGTATCCATAGCAGAAAGCTATACCTAATTATACCGTATTTAAACAGAACTGGCTATTCTTATTGTTTAAATAAGATATTTTATCTTTAATTGAGCTATTTTAGATGATGGTTTTCAAATTTCTCAAAACAAATCATTAAGCGTTACCATGTAGCTTTGCATATAAAACTTAGATATTAATGTGGAGGTGTTATCTGTTATAATATACGCTTTATTCATGTCAAGTTACCGAGGTAATACCATATATGGCACTCAAAGATATAAATCTTTCCGCATGGGCACTAAAGAATCAGCCGCTAATTAAATATTTTCTAATCTTATTATTTGTTGCAGGCTTTTATAGTTATACTCATTTAAATCAACGTGAAGATCCTAATTTTACGATCAAGTCAATGGTTATTACGGTTCAGTGGCCAGGTGCTACCGAACAACAAATGGAAGATCAGGTTGTTGATAAAATAGAGAAAAAATTACTTGAGCTTTCAACTTTGGATAATACCTCTTCACAGATTCGACCTGGTTCAGCGATTATTACCGTCGAACTTGGAGATACTATTCGCGGGCGTGATGTGACTGATTCCTGGTATCAGGTTCGCAAAAAAATTAGCGATATCAAGTCAACTTTGCCACCAGGAGTAATCGGTCCTGCATTTAATGATGAATTTGGTGATACATATAGTAATATTTTTGCTTTTCAGGCAAATGGCTATAATTATGAAGAGTTGCGCCGAGTTATTGAGGGGGTTAAGCGTGAGCTGCTTTCTGTTGATGGTGTAAAAAAGATTGATCTGATTGGAACTCAGCCTGAACAAATTACTGTCAATATCAACAGCAGTAAATTAGCCACACTAGGTGTTAGCTTAAATCAGGTGCTAAGTGCTATTCAGAATCAGAATGCAGTTAATTCGGCAGGAAGTTTTAATACTAATGGTGATGAAATTCAGGTGCGGGTGACTGGTAATTTTGAAAACCTAGAAGAGGTTAGAAGTTTACCGATTGCAGCTAATGGTAAAATATTCAGACTTGGTGATATTGCAGATATTAAACGACAATTTGTCGATCCTCCAACTACCAAAGTTCATTATAATGGACAGCCAGTGATTCTTTTGGGTGTGGTATTGAAAGATAATGCCGATGTTATTTCTTCTGGTCAACAGATTGCGGATAAATATAAGAGTATTAAAGATAAAATACCTGTTGGAATAAATGAATATGTAGTTTCTGATCAGCCGCATGTGGTTAACAAAGCAATCGAAGAGTTTGTTGAGAGTTTGATAGAGGCGGTCTTAATCGTTTTGGCAGTTAGCTTTGTTAGTCTGGGCTTTAGAACTGGGATTGTCGTTGCCATTACTATTCCGTTGGTACTATCTGTTACCTTTATAATAATGATGATGTTGAAAATTGATTTGCAACGTATCTCGCTTGGAGCGTTAATCATTGCGCTGGGTCTTTTGGTTGATGATGCAATCATTGCAGTAGAGATGATGGTGCAAAAATTAGAAGAGGGGATGGATAAATTTGAGGCTGCCACTTATGCTTATACTTCAACAGCTTTTCCAATGCTGTCCGGTACATTGATCACCGTTGCAGGGTTTTTACCAGTTGGATTAAATAGTTCAACTACTGGAGAGTACGTTTTCTCATTATTCTCTGTTGTAGCAATTTCATTGATTGTCTCATGGTTTGTTGCTGTGATATTTACGCCATATTTAGGGTTTCATCTTTTACCTGTTGAAAAATATCGAAAAATGGCAGCAGCTCATGCTGGTAAAGATATGTTTGACACCAAATTGTATAATAAATTTAAAGATTTTCTGGATGTTGTTCTTAAATTTAAAAGAAGCGTAGTATTGGGAACTGTTGGTATATTTGTACTATCGTTAGTAATGTTCCGTTTATTTGTGGCACAACAGTTCTTCCCTGCTTCTGATCGTCCTGAACTTTTGGTTGACATGTGGCTGCCATATTCATCATCAATTTATAACACAGAATCACAGGCAAGTAGTTTTGAAAAGTTAGCGTTAAAAGAAAGTGGTGTTGAGGCAGTTACTACCTTTATCGGGGTTGGGGCGCCGCGTTTTGTCTTAACTTTAGATGTGCAGCAAGAAAATACTAATTTTGCCCAACTCTTGATTATGACTAAGGGTGGTAAAGATCGTGAAATAGTTGCAAAACACTTGGATCAGATTTTAGCTACCAAGTATCCTGATGTTAGTTATCGGGTTAAATTAATGGAGTTGGGTCCTCCAGTTGGGTATCCTATTCAATTCAGAATATCTGGTACTGATAATAAGACATTATTGGGTATTTCTGAACAAGTTGAAAGTATCTTAAGACAGAATCCATATACTAAAAATGTCACGAATAACTGGGGCGATGACTTAAAGTCAATACGACTTGAAGTTAATCAAAATAAGGCTCAGGAAATAGGTCTTTCATCAAGCGACTTGGAGCAACAGTTGAATACTTTGCTTTCGGGTTCGACGATGACTTATTATTTAGATAGGGACGAGTATATTCCGGTTGTTGCAGAGTTGAACAAATCTGAAAGAACTCAACCGAGCGATCTAAGTAATTTAATGATTCAGACTGCGAGCAATGCTTTTGTTCCAGTTGGTCAGATAGCTAAAGCGGTATTTATTACTGAGCCAAGCCTAAAATATCGCAGAAGTCGAGTGCCTTCAATTACGGTACGTTCCGACGTTGTTAGTGGCGTGCAAGGTAATGATATTGCGAGCAAAATCTATCCTAAGCTAAAAGAGTTGGAAAAAACCCTTCCTTTGGGCTATCATATTGAAATGGGTGGTGGGGTTGAGTCATCACAAAAAGCAAGTGCGCCAATTGCTGCATTATATCCGGTAATGTTCTTAATTGTTCTCACTTTGTTAATGTTGCAGTTAAATAGCTTTAAGCGCTCACTATTGGTTCTGGCAACAGCACCACTTGGGATGATCGGTGTAACGTTGTCGTTGATTACTTTGCATGCTCCATTTGGCTTTGTGGCATTACTAGGGGTGATTGCATTGCTTGGAATTATTATGCGTAATTCGGTGATTCTCATTGATCAGATTGAAGGTGATATTAAGAACGGGGATACTCCATATGACGCGGTAAAACTATCGGTGGTGCGCCGTTTTAGACCAATTATGCTAACAGCTGCAGCAGCTATTTTGGGTATGATTCCTTTAATTAGCAGCGCTTTCTGGGGGCCAATGGCGGTAGCTGTAATGGGTGGTTTATTTGTTGCAACATTACTAACGCTGATATTCCTTCCAGCTTTATACGCATGGGCATTTAAGGTGAGTAAACCACAGAATAAGGAAGTTAATGTATGAAAAAACTATTAAGTGTTCTATTGTTTAGTGGTGGTTTAACTCAAGTGTTTGCCTATGATCTGGCTTATGCCTATCAGCAAGCGTTGAGTTATAATGCAACATATCTACAGCAAATAGCAAGCAGCGATGCTACTATTGAACAGAAAAATATTGCTTTGGGTAAATTGCTTCCACAAATTAGCGGTTCAGCAAGTCTTTCTGAAAATTATTTTAATCAAGGCGGACTTCAAGCTTACTACCATCAGCCTGTTTATTCTGCACAGTTAAGTCAGGTAGTTTTTGATTGGAGCAAGTATTCAAGCTTTTCCAAAGGGCAATATGCGGCTCAAATTGGTAATTTACAACTTGAAAACGCCAAACAACAATTATTAGTGACCGTTGCTCAGGCTTATGTGGATGTACTTTATGCACAAGATACACTGCTTTCGATTACGAAAACTAAAGAAGCGCTTGAGAAGCAAATGAATCAGGCTAAAAAATCATTTGAAGTTGGAACGGTTACAATTGCGGATGTAAATGATGCGCAAGCTGGTTATGATTCTTCCGCTGCGCAAGAGATTCAGGCAACCAATGATTTGATTTATAAGAAAAATATTTTTCAAAATATAACTGGTCTTGATCCTGAAAAAATTCAGCCGATTGTTGATGATCTTAAATTAGTTCCTCCAAATCCACAAAGCGCTGATAAATGGTCGCAGATGGGAGAATCTGGCAATTTAAATGTTAAGGTATCACAGAAACAAGTTGAAATGGCAAATCAAGACGTGCATATCGCAATATCTGGACATTTACCAACTTTGAATGTTAATGGAAATTATCAATATCAGGATACTGGTGGTCTTGATAATACTAATGCTACTGCTGCGCAAATACAGCAATTAACTAGTGTGCCGGGAACCCCGTTGTCTAGTTATTCTAACGGTGGAATAGGTTTGCAATTAAACGTTCCGATTTATTCTGGTGGCGGGGTTAACGCTCAAGTGCGTCAGGCACGTGCAAATTATGTTGCTTCACAACAGCAGTTAGTAAGTGTTGAACGGCAAACCGATCAGAATATTCGGAATAGCTATTGGCAGGTACTTAATGGTGTTGGTTTAGTTAAGGCGCAACAGACAGCTCTGAAATCAGCGAAAACCAAACTGGATTCTGATCAACTTGGTTATCAGGTTGGGGTGCGTAATAGCGTTGATTTGGTGAATTCACAAAAGAATTATTATCAAACTTTTCAGACTTATCAGCAATCTCGCTACCAGTATCTTATGGCGCGGATTCAGCTGCGTTATTTAGATGGTAGCATTAATGATAAATTTGTTCAAGAAATTAATGCTAGCATTAAACCTAATTAAATAGAAATAGTCTTATTCCATTAGTTGGAGTAATTTACAAATAAGAATTTTATGTTACAACCTTTAGTTTTTGGTTTGAATTATCAAACTGCAGATTTTGAATTACGTGATCGCTTGGCTTTTGCCAGTGAGGAAGTTCCGTTAGTTTTAAAACGATTAGTCAATTCTGGAATTGTTAAAGAAGTCGTTTTGCTTTCAACATGTAACCGAACAGAACTATACTGTATTGCCAATGATATCAACTTTGTAATTAATGCATTATGTGATATGCATAATGTTTGCCCGCGAACGATACGCCAGCATAGCTATGTCTATCAGGGACATGAATGTGCTCATCATTTGTTTAGAGTTATCTCTGGCTTGGAGTCGATGGTATTGGGTGAAACTGAGATCGTGGCTCAGGTTAAGTCAGCTATGGATATTGCTCATGAACATTCTGCTTTGGGTAGTAATTTGGCAGGTTTGTTTCAAATGGCTTTGGCTGTTGAGAAAGAGGTTCGTAATCATACTGCCATCAACAATGTTGCAATCTCAATGGGGCATGCCGTTGTCAATTATGTATCGGCGTATCTAGACAAATTACCTAATCGTAATGTATTGTTTATTGGCGCCGGGCAAATGATGCAGCAAATTGCTCCGCATTTTGTGTATTTGGATTTGGGTGATAAGTTAGTCATTAATCGTAGTGTTGCTAATGCTGGTCTAGTTGCGGCAAAAATTGGAGCTTCGGTTGATTCTCTTATGAACCTAGCTGAAGTAATCAATGATTATGCTACAGTGGTTATTTGCTGCGCGAGTAACTCTCCGTTGGTAACCGAAATGATTCTGCAGCAAGATATTAAGCAAAATAAAGCTAAGCTAATTATTGATTTATCAATGCCTTTATTAGTTGAACGTAAGTTAAAGCAATATGCCAATATTCATCTTTTTACCGTTGATGACATTGCCAAATTAGTTGATGTTGGGCTTGAAAAGCGCAAATTAGCTGCGATTGAAGCAGAAGGAATTATTGCTGCCAAATTAGAAGATTACCAGTCTTGGTTGCGTAAACGAGGTTTTGCACCACTAATTCGTAAGTTACGTGAGCAGGCGGAGTTGATACGATTAGAAAGTTTAGCTGCTGCAGAAAAACAATTATTAAATGGTGAATCACCAAGTGAGGTATTGAAGCAATTGTCCGTGCAGTTGACCAATCGTTTATTACATAATCCAACAGTAAATATATGTGCCAGTAGCGGACATCAGCAAGATGATCTGGTTAATTTACTTGAGCATTTATATGGTTTGGAAGTTTAGAGGTATTTAATGAAGCAAAGTGTTATTGATAAATTAACGATATTGGGTGAGCGTCAGAAAGAGTTATCCGGTTTGTTATCGCAACCAGAAGTAACTAATGATATGAATGAGTTTACCCGTTTGAATCGTGAGTATGCGGAGCTAACTCCAGTAGTGGAAAAATTTGCTGAATATAGTAAATGTGCTGAAGATTTAGAAACGGCAGAGTTGCTATTGTCTGATCCCGAGATGAAAGAGTTTGCGCAAAGTGAACTGGCGACTGCAAAAACTAAAATGGAAGAACTTGAACTCGATTTGCAGAAGTTGTTGCTGCCTAAAGACGTTAATGATGACAAGAACGTTTATTTGGAAATTCGTGCTGGTACTGGTGGTGATGAATCAGCTTTATTTTCAGGTGACTTATTCCGGATGTATTCACGTTACGCCGAGCGCATGGGTTGGCAGGTTGAGGTAGTTTCTTCTGCTGAGTCTGATGTTGGCGGCTACAAAGAGATTGTAGCTAAAATCGTTGGCAGCGGGGTTTATTCTCACCTCAAATTTGAATCTGGTGCGCATCGAGTACAACGGGTTCCTGCTACTGAGTCACAAGGTCGAGTACATACTTCGGCTTGTACGGTTGCAATTATGCCCGAAGCTGATGAAGTTGCTGAAGTTGAAATTAATCCATCTGAACTGAGAATTGATACTTTCCGTGCGTCAGGTGCTGGTGGACAGCATATTAATAAGACTGATTCGGCAATTCGGGTAACTCATTTGCCAACTGGAATTGTAGTTGAATGTCAGGATGATCGTTCGCAACATAAAAATAAGGCGCGTGCGCTTTCCTTACTGGCAACCAGAATTAAAGATGCACAAATTCGTGAGCAGCAAGCTAAAGAGTCAGCACAGCGTAAAAGTTTGGTTGGTTCGGGAGATCGCTCTGAGCGGATCAGAACCTATAATTTTCCACAAGGGCGAATGACGGATCATCGGATCAATTTAACTTTATATAAACTTGAATATATAATGGATGGTGATTTGGATGAATTAACCAATGCATTGATTGCTGAGCATCAGGCTGAATTATTGGCAAGCATGGGAGATCGTTAAGATGCAAGAAGGACGACAAATTGTCGCATATTTTGATTTTGATGGAACTTTATCTGATCGGGATACACTAGTTCCATTTTTGATCTATGTTGTCGGAATTTGGCGTTTCTTGTGCTGTGTTCCCTATTTATTACCGATAGTAATTCGTTATGGTTTGCGCCTTATTAATAATGAACAAGCTAAACAGTTAACTTTGCAACGCGTTATTGTGGGAATGAAAAGCTATGTTCTTGAACAAAAAGCCAAGAATTTTGCTCTCACGCGTTTAAATAAATATCTTAAGCCTGCGGTATATTCTAAATTAGAATGGCATCGCGAGCACGGTCATACTTTAGTCCTTGTAAGTGCTAATTTAGGTGTTTATCTGCGTTATTGGGCTCGGTTACATAAATTAGATTATGTAATTGCAACTGAACTTGATATTGATGAGCGTAACCGTATAACTGGACGTTTGCAAACCCGTAATTGTTATGGTCGGGAAAAAGTAACTAGGATAAAACAATTTCTTGCCGAGAATCATTTATCGTTTAGTTATAGTTATGCCTACGGTAATTCTGCAGGCGATTATCAGTTATTTGCCTATTCTAATGAACCCTTCTATGTGAGTGGCGATAGTGTTGAACGCTGGACTCGTCACCCATGAGCAAGGACGTGAGTGACTTATTGAGCGAAGGGATTGCTGAGCTTGGTTTGATTGTTAGCGCAACTCAGTTAAATCAGCTGATGTTATACAAAGACATTTTGCTGCGTTGGAATAAAGTTTATAGTTTAACGGCAATTACTAATCCCCGTGAGTTGATTGTTCAGCATTTGCTTGATGGCTTGAGTATTGTAAAGCATATTCCGTCTAATGCTCATCTCCTTGACGTTGGTAGTGGGATGGGTGTCCCAGGGATTATTTTAGCAATTATGTTGCCAGAATTTAAGATTACAGTTTTGGATAGTAATAGTAAAAAAAGTGCTTTTTTAAAGCAAGTAAAAATTGAGTTGAATCTTACTAATCTGAGCGTAGTTTGTAAGCGTGTTGAGTCATATATGCCAGATGAATTATTTACAATCATTACTTCACGGGCTTTTGCTGATTTAACATTATTCGTTCAGCTTACAAAGCACTTACTTACTGGTGATGGACTTTATATGGCAATGAAAGCGGAGCGTGGACTTAGCGAAATGAAAGAAATTAATGGTTTTGCTTGTCGCCAAATTGAGTTGAATGTACCATATTTGGATGCAAAACGATTTTTGATAGAGATGAAACGCGCATGAAAAATATTATAGTTATTGTTAATCAGAAGGGTGGAGTTGGCAAAACAACCACGGTTGTTAATTTAGCCACAGCATTGGTTCAAAGTCGGAAGAAGGTTTTGGTAATTGATATAGACCCACAAGCTAATGCTACTACTGGTGCCGGGGTTGATAAAAACAATTTAAAGCATAGTGTCTATGATGTTTTGATTAATAATGTTGCGCTGGAAGATGCTATTGTAAAATCTGAGAGTTGTAAATTTGATTTACTACCATCCAATCGTAATTTGGCTGGAGCAGAGATCGAATTAGTTGATTTGGCGGAACGTGAGTTTCGTTTAAAGCAAGCCTTGCAAAAGGTAAAAGATAAATATGATTTAATCTTAATTGATTGCCCGCCATCGTTAAGCTTGTTAACCTTAAATGCTTTGAGTAGTGCAGATTATGTTTTAGTCCCAATTCAGTGTGAATATTATGCATTGGAGGGATTGACTGATTTGCTTAATACGGTTCAACTGATGAAGGCAAAATTAAATCCTGAGCTTGAGTTATTAGGGATTTTGCGTACTATGTATGATAAACGTAATAATTTAGCATTGCAAGTATCCGCACAATTAGTAGAGTATTTTGATGATAAGGTGTTTTATGTCTCAATTCCTCGAACAGTAAGGTTAGCAGAAGCGCCAAGTTATGGTGCATCGGCAGTTGCTCTGGATATTGAGGCAGTTGGTTCACAGGCGTATATCCGGATGGCGCGTGAATTAATAAAGCGCTTACGTGAAATGAATGATTAATATTACAGTTACTTGCGCAGTTGTTGTACGCTAGTGTGAGCAGTTGATAAGATGTTTTATTTATGGTGGTTGGAACAAATGGCAAAATTAACGGGCTTGGGTAAGGGCTTAGATGCATTATTATCGGCATCAAAAATTAATTTGGAGTCGAATAAACAAGAGAAAAATTCTGGTGATGTTGCAGAATTATTAAATCAACTTAGTGATATTTCATTAACTAAGATTCAAGCAGGTAAGTACCAGCCGCGGAGAGTTTTTGATGAGCTAGAGCTACAGGAACTTGCGGATTCGATCCGTCATAATGGCGTAATTCAGCCTGTTGTTTTACGAAAAATTGCGCCAGAGCGCTATGAGTTGATTGCCGGAGAGCGACGTTTCCGCGCATCGCAAATTGCAGGGCTTGAGAGCATTCCGGCAATTATCCGCGAATTTAGCGATGAAGAAGCTCTGGCTGTTTCATTAATTGAGAATATTCAGCGTAAAGATTTGAATGTTGTCGAGGAAGCTCAAGGTTATCGTCGATTGATTGATGAGTTTGGCTTAACTCATGAGGCTTTGGCTCAAGTAACAGGTAAGTCAAGAAGTAATATTTCCAATACTTTGCGGTTATTAAATTTAACAACACAAATATTAGACATGCTCTTGGAGCGCAAGCTTGATATGGGGCATGCACGGGCATTATTGCCTCTTTCAGAAGAAAACCAGTTATTATTAGCAGAAGAGATTATTGCTAAGAAACTTACCACTGCAGAAGTAGAAAATAAAGTTGCCAAAATTTTACACGAATTAAAATATGGTGCAGACAATATTAAAGTAGTGCGCAAAGATCCCGATATTTCACGTTTGGAAGAAAGTATTGCGGATAAAATAGGGATGATTGTCGGGATTAAACATAATCGCGGTGGACATGGTAAAATTACAATCAATTATAGTTCAGTCGATGAATTGGAAGGTTTTTTGGAGCGTCTGCGCTAAAATTTATTCTGTTGGATTAGGTAGAGTTGTAAATGTAAACTAATTAGGAGTATGCAAAATGACGCAAGCAGTGAAGAATGTAATTTTTGATATTGGTAATGTGGTCTTAGAGTGGCAACCAGAGCATATTTTACGCAGTGTATTTAGCGTTTCAAATATGGAAGCTATGATGGCAAAGACCTTTCTCTCACGCGAGTGGCAGGCTTATGATCAAGGATTGCTGTCAACCAAAGAATTAAAAGAACAAATGGCGTTAAACGTTGATTGTTCAATTACCGCTATTGAGGCTTTGCTGCAAAATGTTGCTATTGCTTTGCGTCCGATTCCTGAAATGGTTGCTTTGATTGAGCAGTTAAAAGAATTAGGGTATCGTGTTTACGCTTTAAGTAATATGCCAAGCTCAATTTTTCAATCGCTATTTGAAGAACATAAATTTTGGCATCTTTTTGATGACATCATTATCTCATCACATATCAAATTAGCCAAACCAGATCCTGAAATTTATCAATTTTTATTAGACAAACATTCTCTGGTTGCAGCTGATTGTATTTTTCTAGATGACAATAAGATTAATGTTGCAGTGGCTAAATCATTAGGTATTCATGGCATTAAAGTGATTAATTTCCAACAGGCTATTGATGATTTGAGCGATTTTTTGGGGTTGCCTAAATCTGAGCCTGAAATTCAGTAAGTGTTCAAAATCAACGAATGCCAGATGTTTAGACAAAGAAACTTGGAATGCAGTTAAATAAACAAACTGACTATGCGCTCCGCGTTTTGCTCTATCTGGCTTTCGTTGGTGAAACTCGTCTAGTTAATATTGACGAAATCGTCAGCAAATTTCACATCCTTCGCAACCATCTTATTAAAATCATTAGCAAATTAGCCAGACTAAAATTTATCATAACTTACCGTGGTGTCAACGGTGGTATGAAGATTAATCCTGAAACCCTTGATATAACCTTAGACCAGATTATTGCTGCCTTTGAACCAACTTTTGAGGTTGTACAATGTGAGCATTTGGTTTGTCCGTTGACAGGTATGTGTCGTCTAAAATCTGTGCTTGATGAAGCAAGTAATAATTTTGTCGCGACGCTAGGTAAGTATAAACTGAGCGACATGTTGCCAACTAATGAACTAGCTCTGCACAAGATAATGTTCATGTTTGATTCGCATTCAGCAAAGTAATTTGACTAAGTTTATATATTTGAAGTGCTTGGTTTTTTGTGTAAAAGCGCTCTAAGAATTAGAGATCATAACTACAAAGAGGTAATTTTCATAAATGGGTATAATTAAAGCAGTAATAATGGACAAAGATGGCTCGACTATCGTTAGTCCCAATATTTTACCAGATGATTTGGGTAAATTAATTCAACAAAACCAACACATTCATTGGGTAATGGCGACTGGTCGCAGCTTGTATAATGTCTTAAAAAGTCCGATGGTAGAATTATTAAATCCTGAGGTACCGCAAATTATTGAAGGCGGGGCACGAGTTGTGAATTTAAGCGGCGATTGTTTACAGGTGAGCCATTTGCAAGCTCATGAAATTGAACATTTTCTTAAAGTTGTTGATTTAGATGCTTTGCATTATTTATTCTACTCGGTGGATGAAGGTGGTGGGTTTATGTACTCAAATAATCTTGAGTACTGGCAAGAACAGATTATGGTTCTAAGAACTACAGATAATCTGAGCGAATTTGTCGCATGGTTTGATGAAATTAAGCCAGCAAAACTCTCGGTGCGAGTTAAGCGAAATATCGATCTACCGGGAGTGAATTGGACGCAAAATGATACCTATATTGATGTCACAACTGCAGGAGTACATAAGGGTTCTGCAGTGGTGGATGTTTTAGCTATGCTTGGAGTATCTCCAGCAGAAACTGCTTTTATTTTTAATGATTTCAATGATTTGCCAGTGCTTAAGCATCCTGAATTAAGCCAGATAGTCAAAATTAAGGTTGGTGATTTGTTACCTGATGTAGCCGCAGACTATGCGCTTGCAAGCCCTTATGACGTGGCAGGGGTATTGAAAGATTTGCTTATTGACGTTACGTAAGATAATTAAGTAAATCAGTTAATAATTAGCTACATAGATATTCCAAGTGTTTGCCATCAACTATATTATGAAATTTGTATTATCAAAATGATATAATCCATCAAACTAATCTTGAAATCTAAATACGAATGGATAATCATGTATGATGATCTAAATATTTTCATTAAAGTAGCCGAAGTTGCAAATTATAGTAAAGCAGCGACTATGCTTAAAACGAGTCAGGCAACCATAACCAGAAGATTGCAAAATCTTGAACAGGAATTGGGTGTTAACTTAATAAAAAGAAATAGTCGTACCTTTGAATTAACGGAGCGCGGTAGACTGGTATATGAAAAAATGGTTGAATCAGTAAAGGATTTCAATACCGCAGTTAGCGATTTCAAAGAAAATAAGGATGTTATCAAAGGAACTCTAAAGATTGCCATTCCGGCCGCATTGTCCTATGAGTTGATAACGCCGTTATTGAGTAAATTTAATCAGACATATCCACAAGTTCAGTTAATTGTTTCTTATACTAGTAATCCAATTGATCTAATGCGAGATGACTATAATGTTGCGATCAGTACTATTTTACCAACCTCACAAAGTAGTAAAGTTAAGCTACTCAAGAAATTTCAGTTCAAACTTTATACCACGCCAGAATACATTAAAGCTCATGGAAAATTAAAGAAGCCAGAAGACTTATCTAATCATAATGTTATTGGCTTTATGAGTTTAGATGGTCATTTACGAGTAAGCTATCCTCTCACGAATATAAAAACTGGCAAAGAAACGATAATTAATCATCAAGCATCAGTTTATATAAATAATCTGATACATGGAATCCAGCTTGCCAAAACAGGCAATTTCATTATTGGTGGTTGGGATGAAATAATGAAAACTGAACTTGAAAATGGTTCTCTAATCCCAGTACTTGAAGATTATCTATTTGGTGAAATGTCATGCTACTTTATTCGACATAATAATACTCCATCAAAGCTTGAAAATCTGTTTACCGATTTTATTTTCAAAAGTTTGGGAGTATAAATATGTTTGATGATATCGTTCTTTTTATCAAACTAGTTGAAGTTGGTAGTTTTAGCCAATTAGCAAAATTACTAAATTCCAGTCAGGCGACAGTTAGCCGTCGAATCCAAAGCCTTGAAGAAAATTTAGGTGTTACACTACTTAACCGCAACCAACGCCATCTTGAAGTTACACATGACGGGCAAATGCTTTATGAACAAT
Organism: Neisseriaceae bacterium; assembly: GCA_003963245.1. Classification (GTDB taxonomy): domain Bacteria; phylum Pseudomonadota; class Gammaproteobacteria; order Burkholderiales; family UBA11063; genus Aquella. The sequence goes on along the minus strand of RXJX01000014.1, from coordinate 139,201 downwards.
TTAAAAAGCCTGCAATTAACCTAGGGTCATCATGGAATCTAGTTTGTGAAGAATTACAAGACGAGCTCCAAGGAACTATACGTTTAGCTTTGACTACCGAAGGGGCAAGGGATATTATCTTACCAAAACTTCAGGACTTCTTAAATGAACATCCTCGGGCTAGGTTACATGTAACATTTACAACTCAAGCGATTCATTTAGTAAAACAACATTATGATATTGCGATTAGTTCATCCTTGCCAGAATCGGCAACTCATACAGTAACCATTCTTAGTAAATTCAAGTTCAAACCATATGCAAGCCCAGAATATATAAAAAAATATGGTGTACCTACCAATCTAGATGAGTTATTAACTCACCGCTGCATTGGCTCACTGGGTTTTGCTGGTGAGGAAAATAATAACTATAATGCTGAAAACCTAAAAACTGGCGAACAGAAAATAGTATCATATACCAGCAGGCTATATATGGATACCACCTCACATGCCGCAATTGTTGCTAAACACGGTGAGTTTATCACTGGAGCTTGGGATGCTGTTGTTACCAACGAAGTAGCCCGCGGAGAATTAGTTGAAATATTGCCAGACTACAGCTTTTTTGAAATCCCATGCTTTTTGGTTCGTAAGGCTGGAATTACGAGTAAGCTTGAACAAACCTTTGCCGAATTTATTATCAAGGTATTTAATGAATCATTGCATAATAAAATGAATCCTTTTACTGCTTAATGAAATTTTATAAGTAGCGTGAATCATAAATGTATTTTTTGAAATTATGAATATTGCTAAAATAAGCATTGTTCTCTATAATTTCAAAACTGAATCGTTGTTATACGTAAATGTTCATTTACAGAATGATCTAAATTAAAGGATAATACCTTATGCTAGTTATTAGCCATTTTAAGTTTGATTATAAAAGGGGTATTTATGAAAACCAAGCTGATTAGTCTGTTAACCTGTCTAGCTTTGAATAGCTATGCTGCCAATACTATAATAAGTCTCCCATCTTCGCAACTTGACCATTATACCGTTATTCGTGCTGAAGTAGCTACCGTTAGTGGTATCAAATTTGCTACACAAAACTGCGCGAATGTTTTATATTGTAATATAACCATGCCGGGAGTTTCATTAAATCCGGGAGTTTATCAAATCAATATTTATGCAGCTAATAGTAATAAGAAAATTGGTAGTGCAGCTGTTGAAAAATTTGCCAATCTTCCCGGCGATGATATTTATAATATCAACCTAAATTCCAGCGATTTAAATCTTACTAGCCTAACCATGCCTGAAGCATCTCAAAACAATATTAATGGCAATAGCCTTGGTAATTATAAAGAAATATCTCAACGTGTTGGCGCAAGTTTTAAGATTATTGCTGCAATTTTCCCACCCTTTAAACCAGTCAGTGATTTTGCTGGAGGGATAGTAGAATTAATCTTCCCGAAAAATAGCGGTGGAAGTATTGATTTAAATACAACAAATAAGCAGTTATCCCTAGCAATTGATTTGATTAGTCAAGTTGGCGCTCAAGTAAAAATCCTTGAGGATAAATTAATAAATTTTTATACTCAATATAATAAAGACAGATTTCAGGATAAGATTAGTGGGCTTAATGGTGATCTAGCAGTTATTAATCAATTGTCTCAGCAGGTTAGCTACACTTTAAAATCATCTAATAACAGTCTAATTGAATACATGAAAGCTAAGCAGAAGACTGAACGATTAACCGTGATAATGGATTTTTTCCAAGCTAGGCGTGATGTGGCTAAACTAGCTTTAGGCAAAATATTAGGTAATAATGGTGATAATTTAACAAATATAAAATACACTCTTGATTCTTTAATGCATGAAACCAGTCGTGATAATGCAAAAGTTAATTATATTGCGCTAAATAGCTTTTATAACGCAGAATATATAAAATGCTACACCGATATTCTTGCAGCCATTGCGAGTATGCAGCAGATTGATACGCTTGGGGCCACATTGATTAGTAGCGATTTCCCATATGCAAGTATTTATGACGGGCATATTTCGATTAAAATTGATGGGGTATTACCTCAAAATACCATACAACAAAATGCTGCAGTAGTCCGTGAATTTTACGCTAAAAAAATCCAAATATTACTGGATAAATTACCGATTAATCAAAATACTTTAAAAGATGTTTATGGACCAACCGGATTAAAATTTAATGATTCTTCGAGATTTAGTAGTGAGGGACGCTTAGACCCGACAAAACTATCATCATTAGCCGGTTTGGCTATTACATCCTATGATGGAACTACACTTGTTGGAACTTATGGCGGAAATTCGCGCTCAAATTGGCCTAGTGCAGCTAATTTTAGTATTCCTTTAACAAGCTATCAAAATAGTCTTATTCGTGTTATTAATGATCAGATAGTATTTATTCCGCAAAGTGCTGTGGATCATAGCTATGATGGAATAGTTCGTTTAGAGCATGTTGATCATACAGAGTTTCGTACTTGGTGGGGAAAAGATGGGGCTAAATACAGTAGTGACATTATACACTGGCGCAAGGATAGATTTTACAAATCTAAAGCCTTCAATGATATTCCTGTCTACTCAGAGTTAAATTATCAGCATCTTGTACGCTTGTATGATCAAGGCGATGCTCATCTCTATGAGTGGAATCGTCCAATGGAAGTAATAAATGGAAATCATATCCGAATGAATCGCCCCAACTATGAGACTAATGTGAGCAAGAAAGGAGATGTCGATCCACGGTATGCGATATATGCAATAAGCGGGGGTAACGTTCCGGCAAATACACAGTATGCTTTTGGAGTGAAGTATGGAGCGTGGGGAAATACTAGTATCTTGAAATCTCACTGCAATAATTTTGGCTGTGATGCAAGATGGCGTGATGAATGGGCATGGGGTTTTAGATTATTCTGCCCAACCTTAATTTGTAAACAGCTAGATAATCATACTTTGGCTTATCCTGATGGTACTTTTGTTGTAATTCGTGGTGACCGTGGAAATACTTCAATTAATGTTACCAGAGACCCGAAGATTGTTAACTGGCAGAAATATACAATAACGACAAACTTCCCTAAAAGTAGCTATAATTATTTATATTATGCTCCAAAAGTAAGTGCTATTGCTTCGGGAAGTCATAATCTTGCTCCTAATGCTACGGATGTTTTTTATAATAAAGAGAAGGTGGTAGGGTTTAATTATTCGTATGGCATGCAAGATATTAACAAAGCTGGACAAGATGATACACCATCATTTGATCTAAGGCTGGAAGATAAATTCTGCAAAAGCTACAGCACTAAATTTGGTAAAAATCTTAAGACTTGTGTTTCCGATAAAGGAAATAACCATTTTGAAATTAATACTACAGATTAACTGCGTGTTATAAATAGTAAGATTTATTAGAATACCACACTTTTTAATAACAGTACGGTATTAAAAACCCCATATTTTAAATTAGATAGTTAGGTTATGAAGGAAGTACAATGAATGCAATTAATAATGTTCGTTTAGCTACAACAGCAGATTTAGAGCAAGTGGCTCGGTTATTTGATCTGTATCGCTGTTTTTATGGTAAGGAAAGTAATTTAAATGAGTCGGCTGATTTTATTTCTGAGCGGCTTGAAAATAATGATTCAGTGATTTTTATTTTTGAAACTAATGATGGAACTTTGGCTGGATTTACGCAGCTATATCCAATATTTTCTTCGATTTCTGCCAAGAAAGCTTGGGTTTTAAATGATCTTTTTGTTTGTCATGAGTTTAGGTCTCAGGGAATTGCCTGTCAGCTTATTCGGCAAAGTCTAGCATTTTGTCAAAGCTCTGGCGCTAAGTGGGTTAGTTTACAAACAGCAACAGATAACTTTGCTGCACAAAGGTTATATCATAAGCTGGGGTTTGTTCAGGATACTCAGTTTTTAAATTATAATTATAACTTTCCGGCAGAAAGCTAAGCATATTAGGTTACTACACCTCTTATTGTAGTAAAGAACTAATTCAATTTTGTGAGCAAGGCAGGGCAGGGAATAATCCCCATCCTGCCTAAGAAAAATTAAGCATTATTTAGTGCTTGAGAAGCTTTGTTGCTTGATGATTTTTTGCTAAAGAATTTTTTCAAAATTATCGCAATTATCGCAGTTGCAACAGCTCCAGAGAGCATACAAATAATTGCGATTAGTGGTTTATTCATTGCGCCAAGTAGGGCAACGATTGGTCCGCCATGTGCTACACTGTCAGTTACTCCAAAGCTAAATGCCATTACTGATGCAAGCATACTACCGATGACATTTGCCGGAATTACCGAAAGCGGATCTTGCGCAGCAAAAGGAATTGCACCCTCAGATATTCCTACTAAACCCATAGCTCCGGCAGCCTTACCTGCTTCAAGTTCAGTTTCACTAAAAATATTCATTTTTTTACCAATTACAGTTGATAATGCCATGCCTAATGGCGCAACCGGAATTGCACATGCCATTGCACCCATGAATTGAGTTTGACCATTGGCAATCATCCCAATTGAGAAAAGGAAAGCAACTTTATTAAATGGTCCGCCCATATCAAAGCCTGTCATACCACCCAGTACAATACCGAGTAATATTGCATTGCCAGTACTCATTTCCTGTAAGGTATGATTTAAGAATACCATTAAACTGGCAATTGGTGCACCAATTACGAAGATAAACACTGCAGCAATAAACAATGTACCACTAATTGGCGCAATTAATATCGGTACTAATGGACGTAACATTTTGTGGTAATTTAAATTAGCTATCCAACGAACAAAGTAGCCAACAAGTAAGCCTGCGATAATCGCGCCGATAAAGCCAGTACCTGCTGAGGCATGATAGAATGAACCATTATTGGCAATCCAGCCACCAATGAAGCCTGGTGCTAAGGCTGCTCGATCACCAATCGCCAGAGCAATGAAGCCGGCTAAGACTGGAATCATTAGCGTAAATGAAGCTACTCCGACATCAAGTACTGATTGCCATTCACTACCTTTGGGAATCACCATTCCGGCTTCACTTGGTTTACCGCCAATGGCTAGAGATAGGGCTATCAATAACCCCCCAGTTACCACAAACGGAATCATGTAAGATACGCCATTCATCAGATAGGTATAAAGACTACCATTAGCTGTACTTTTCTTATCTTGTTTTTGTGATTTTGTTGCAGTCTGTGCTTGAAACAATGGTGCTTCTAATGCTTCCTGAATTAATTTCTCCGCGTTTTTAATCGGTGCTTTTACACCAGTTTTGATTAGTCTTTTACCTGCAAAGCGAGTCATGTCAACTTGCGTATCACAGCTGACGATGATCGCATCTGCTTTAGCGATCTCTTCGTCACTCGGTGAATTTTTAACCCCAACTGAACCATTAGTTTCAACTTTGATAGTGTAGCCCAAATTAGCCGCTCCGACTTCCAGAGCCTCAGCAGCTAAATAGGTATGCGCTACCCCAGTTGGGCAACCTGTGACACCGATAACAAAGCCTTTGCTGGTACTGGTTTTAACTTCTTTAGCTTTTTTCTGCTCCATTAGAAGGTCAAGCGCTTCTTCGGTTGTTGTGGCTGCCATGATTTTATTGATAAAACCGTGCTCAATTAGCTTATTGGATATTTTTGCTAATAATTCAACGTGCAAATTGGTGCTGCCTTCTGGCGATGCAATCATAAAAAAGAGTTTGGAATATTCGCCATCATCGGCACCATAATCAATGCCGCTGCGACTAATCCCAACCGCTACGCCAGGTGTGACTACCGCAGAACTCTTGGCGTGAGGGAAAGCAACTCCTTCTTCAAAGCCAGTATTGCTAACTGCCTCACGTGCATTAACATCGGCAAGAAATTGCTCTTTATTGGTAACGTTACCATTTTTGACTAATAAGTCAATCAATTCTACAAAAACTTCTGCTTTGCTGGTTGACTTTAAATCAAGGCAAATTAGCTGCTCATTTAAAAAATTATCAATCATGACAAATTTCCTTTGTTTAAATTACATGATATTTTTAGCTTTAATTGGCTATTTTGAACGACGGTGCGCGTTATTTTACCATATTGTGATATATTAAATTTTTGACGCTGATTTATAAACTTTGATGCTTTGCAGCATTTTTAATTTGCGCCTAATTACCCCATTAGAAGTATTTACAACTTAATTAAAGTTACAAACGAACAATTCTATCGAAGTTACACTAATCTCACAATAATCAATATTGTTGATTGCTAAATATTGTTAACTATGCTATAGATTATTTCACGGTTTGAAATCAAGTAACAGTTTTTACCTACGCGGTAACTCAGACTCTGTTAAAATTTTGACTTAATAATAATCGGGAGCAGTGATGAGTGAATGTTTCTTTTGTCAAAATAGCGGCGGTGAAGTGTTATATAGTTGTGATGCGTATCGGATTATTTGGATTGATGATCAAGATTACCTCGGATATTTGCGCGTAGTGTTAAACCGACATCTTAAAGAGCTCACCGATTTAAGCTTTGACGAGAATATAAATTTATACCAGGCGGTGATTAAGTGTGAGCAAATTCTCCGGCAAGCCCTTAGCCCTGAAAAAATCAATATTGCCAGTTTTGGTAATGTTACTCCGCATGTTCATTGGCATGTAATCCCTCGTTTTATTGATGATAAACACTTTCCTAATCCAACTTGGGGCGAAATTACTCATCCTGACTACCAACCCTCTTCTGAACTAATCAGCGCGGCGGCGATTTTACGTAATAATTTTAAGACCTTATTTTTGGTGTTGTAAACTTATATGCATGACTTTGTTCATTTACGGATCCATAGTGAATTTTCAGTTACCGAAGGTATTCTGAGAATTAAAAATTTAATTAAACTAGCCGATGCTAATCAGATGCCTGCGCTGGCATTAACCGATCATCATAATATGTTTGGGTTGGTAAAGTTTTATAAACTTTGCCGTGAAAAAGGAATTAAGCCAATTATTGGTAGCGAAGTTAATGTGCAAGGTAAAGATTTTAATTACCAGCTGATTTTATTGGCAAAAAATTTGGCTGGCTATCGGCAAATCTGTGACTGGATTAGCCGTTCTTACGTGCAAAATAAAATTCTGGATGTGCCACATATCAAAGAAGAATGGTTGCAAGAATCAGCGCAAAATGATGTTGTACTCCTCTCTGGTGGTGTATTTGGTGATTTAGCTGAATTTATCAAACAGCGTAATTATGCTGCTGCTAAAGCGCAAGTATTGCGTTGGAAAGAAATTTTTGCCGATGATTACTTTATTGAATTGCAGCGCACTGAAAAACATTATGACGATGACTTTTTTAATGCTTGCTTACAGTTAGCTAGCGAGTGCTCTGTTGCAGTAGTAGCAACACACCCAGTACAATTTGCTACACCTGACGATTACCTCGCACATGAGGTGCGAGTATGTGTTGCCGATGGTGCAATGCTTGATGATGGTAATCGCCAGTCTAAATACGGTCCTGATCAATATTTCAAATCAATGCAGGAAATGGGCGAATTATTTAGCGATTTACCGACTGCACTGCATAATAGTGTCGAGATTGCCAAAAAGTGTAATCTGGAAATTACTTTGGGCAAATATTTTCTCCCTGATTTTGCAACACCCGATAATCAACCTTTAGAAGAATACCTTTCTTTGTTGTCTAATCAAGGGCTCGAGCAACGAATGAAGGAGTTGTTTCCTGATGAAGGAGTTCGCAACGAGAATTTGCCAACTTATCAGGCACGCTTAGAGCTGGAAATTGAAACAATTATTCAAATGGGATTTGCGGGTTACTTCCTGATTGTCTCTGACTTCATTATTTGGGCTAAACAAAATGGCGTTCCCGTAGGACCGGGGCGTGGTTCTGGTGCTGGTTCGCTAGTTGCATTTTCGCTGGGGATTACCGATATTGACCCACTGCGTTATAGTTTACTCTTTGAGCGTTTCTTAAATCCTGAACGGGTATCGATGCCCGATTTTGATATTGATTTTTGTCAGGAAAAACGCGAAAAAGTAATTCATTACGTGCAGGATAAATACGGTGCCGATGCAGTTGCGCAGATTGCTACTTTTGGTACTATGTCGTCTAAGGCAGTAATTAAAGACGTTGGACGAGTTTTAGGTTTACCTTATGGTTTGTGCGATTCTATCTCCAAATTAATCGAAAATACTCCGGCTAAAAGCTACGGCTTAATTGACGCGTTGACTCAATTTCCTGAGCTAAAACAAAGGATTGATAACGCAGATGATGAGGTGCGTAGATTATGGGAAATGTCTTTACAGCTTGAGGATTTAACTCGTAACGTGGGTAAACATGCGGCTGGTGTACTAATTGCGCCAAGTAAACTGTCTGATTTTTGCCCACTTTATTTGGCCGATGGAATGCAGACTTCTCAGTTGGATAAGGATGATGTTGAAGCAATTGGCTTGGTTAAGTTTGACTTTTTAGGTTTGCGCAATTTAACCATTATTCAAGAAGCCGTAGAAAATATTGCTAAATTACATCAGATTGATTTACATTTATCCAACTCTGAATTCGATGATCCCAAAGTCTATGAACTATTACAAGCCGGAAATACTACAGCCGTATTCCAGCTAGAGTCGCAGGGAATGAAACGGCTTTTGGTTAAACTAGAGCCTAGCCGCTTTGAAGATATTATTGCAGTATTAGCGCTCTATCGTCCGGGACCACTTGGTTCTGGAATGGTGGATGATTTTGTGAAACGCAAAAAAGGTGAAGCTGAAATCGATTATTTCCATCCAGACTTACGTGAGAGTCTCGATCCGACCTATGGAGTGATTGTTTACCAAGAACAAGTGATGCAAATTTCGCAAATTATCGGTGGTTACACTCTTGGTGGCGCTGATTTATTGCGCCGAGCAATGGGTAAGAAGAAAAAAGAAGAGATGGATACTCATCGTGCAATCTTTACTGAAGGAGCGGCTAAAAAAGGTTACGATACAGCATTAGCAGAAAAACTCTTTGACCTAATGGCGATGTTTGCTGAGTATGGTTTTAATAAGTCTCATACCGCAGCTTATGCAGTAGTTTCTTATCACACTGCGCTACTCAAGGCTTATTATCCTGCCTGCTTTATGGCAGCTACGCTTTCTTCGGAGTTGGATAAGACCGATAAATTATATGAATTTTATCAGGATTGCAAAGATAATGATTTACAGATTTTACCGCCAGACATTAATCAATCTTTTTATCGCTTTACACCAGTTGCGATTCAACATAATAGTGCAACTACATATGCTATTCGCTATGCCTTGGGTGCAGTTAAAGGATTAGGACAAAACGTAGTTGATATTATCGTTGCTGAACGTGAGCAAAATGGTCATTTCCAAAGCATTATTGATTTTTGTCGGCGGGTAGATAAAAAAGTTATCAATAAACGGACATTGGAAAATCTAATTAAAGCAGGTTGTTTTGATTCATTGGAAGTCAATCGCGCCAAGCTATTTAATAATTTGGGTAAAATAGTCGATTTCATTGATCAGGAGCGGATGAATGAAAACCAAGGCTCTTTGTTTGATATCTTTGCTGGTGAAGAAGATCAGCAGGCACTTCACGAGGTTGAACTAGACGATTATCCTGCTTTTACTCTTAAAGAACAACTGACTCTCGAAAAACAAGCAATTGGTTATTATTTAACTGGTAGTTTATTTGATGAATATCAGGATATTGTAAAGAAATTGGAAGTTTATCCGCTAGCTAAATTTAATACTGAGGATGAAGATATTCAGGAAATCATCAATGCTAAATACGCTAAGCTTAAACCTAAAGTATTGATCGGTGGAATCATCAACTATATGGGTTCACGTCCAACTAAAAAAGGTGGCAAAATTGCTTTTATCCGGATTGAGGATGCTAGTGGGGAGCTTGAATTTGTAGTCTTCAACGACGATTATGAACGTTATAAGCACTTGTTTAAAATTGATGAGCTGATTTTTGTCGAGGGGGAAGTGATTTATGACTCCTTTAGAAATGAAGTTAAGGTCAATGCGAATAAAATTTTGCTCTTGGATGAAGTTTTAAAAGAAAAGATTAGCCAGATTGAAGTGGATTTGAAATCAGAGATAGATTGGGAGAAATTAAAACCAATTTTGAAATTAAGTGGGGATGGTGGAGCATCTGTGAGAATCAATTACTCCAATTCGCAGGCTCGTTGCGTTTTACGACTAGATGAGATCGCAAAATATTGCCCAAGCTTCGATAGTCTGGAACAATTATCTGCGATAGTTGGAAAAACCCACTGGAGGTTGGGGCTAAATAAGGTATAATAACAACTTATTCTGCTCTTGATGTTTTGAGTATGTTATTTTTTATTGATTTAGGTTATTGAATGCAGCAAATAATTAATGTAGTTATCCTAGCAGCTGGCGCGGGTAAACGAATGAATTCCAGCCTGCCAAAAGTTCTTCAGCCAATTAGCGGCAAACCAATGTTACATCATGTAATTGATAGCGCACAAAGATTAAATCCGAATAAATTAGTTGTGGTTTATGGTCATGGTGGTGATCAAGTGCGTTCAATTGTTGAACAGAATTATTCAGAAAGTGGAATTATTTGGGCATTGCAAGCGGAACAGCTTGGTACTGGGCATGCTTTAAAATGTGCTTTGCCGCATTTGGATAATGATGGATTGACCTTAGTCTTATATGGTGATGTGCCGTTGATTGAGCTTTCAACGCTGGAAAAGATGATCGCTAAGTATCAGGATAATGTGGTGATGCTTACGGATGAAGTTGAGAACCCAACTGGGTACGGACGTGTTGTGCGTAATCCAGAATTTAGGATCACCAATATTGTCGAAGAAAAAGATGCAAGTCAGAGTGAGCGTGCTATTCGCGAAATTAATACCGGATTTTACGTTTTGCCAAATCGGCATCTTGCTGATTGGTTAGGTAAATTATCCAATAATAATAACCAAGGCGAGTATTATTTGACAGATGTAATTGCTCTAGCGCATAATCAGGAAGTTGAAATTGATTATTTACTTGCACCACATCATTACGAGGTGATGGGTGTTAACGATAAGCTTCAGTTAGAGCAACTAGAACGAATTTATCAGCTTAATCAGGCTACTCAATTGCTTAAATCAGGTGTTACTTTAATCGATAAACATCGCATAGATGTTCGTGGTACGCTTAGCGCGGGTAAAGATTGCTCTATTGATGTAAATTGCGTGTTTGAGGGTGAAGTTAAGCTAGGTAATAATGTTTCAATCGGTGCCGGATGCTTACTCAAGAATGTAACAATTGCAGATAATGTTGCGATTAAGCCCTATTCAATTTTAGAAGATGCTACGGTTGCCGATGGAGCACAAATTGGACCTTACGCACGTTTGCGTCCGGGTACGGTATTGGCAGCAAATACTCACATCGGCAATTTTGTCGAAATTAAAAAAAGCACAATCGGCGTCGGCTCAAAAGTAAATCACTTGACCTATATTGGTGACGCGGAGATTGGTCGTAAAGTAAATATTGGTGCAGGAAGTGTTACCTGTAATTATGACGGTGTGAATAAATTTAAAACAATTATAGGTAATAATGTTTTTGTTGGTTCTGGCACAATGATGGTTGCACCAGTGCAAATTAATGACGGTAGTTTGATCGGGGCTGGTTCAGTGATAACGAAAGATACACCAGCAAATGAATTAACCTTAGCACGAGCAGAGCAGGTCACTGTTAGTGGCTGGCTTAACAGAAATAAACAATAGGAGTAGGTATGCGGATTAAGAATTTAACTTGTTTGGTGGCTCTGGCGTCAGCTCTGGGTGGTTGTGGTTTATTCGGACCGACCTATTCTCAACCAAATACGAATGATCCAAAGAGTTTTCCAAGCCGCGATACTCTAGCAGTTACCGAAAGTGCCAATTTACCAGCAATGGCGTGGTGGAAGTCATTTAAAGATCCAGTTTTGGATAATTTGATTGAGAGCGCTCTTAAAAATAATAATAACATCCAAAATGCGATTGGTAATATTGTAGCAGCTCAAGGTCAGTTGCGCTCTGTTCAATTTGCGTGGATTCCAACTGGTAGTGCGACAGGTTCATATTCTAATAAGTCATTTATTGGTGAAGGATATAATTTTGCAGGGTTGCCAAGCTATTCTTTAAATGTGTTCCAGCAAATTCGTTCGCAACAATATGCTGAAGCTAATTATCAAGCCGTTCGCGCAGCAAAAGATACCGTGCGTTTGAGCGTAATCAGTCAAGTTGCGACTGGCTATTTTACCCTGTTAGGACAAGATTATCAACTTCAATTGCAAGAACAGTTGGTTAAAGATTTGAAAGCTTTATTAGACTTCTCTAAGATTGAATATAAAGAAGGTTTATTATCTTTATATCAAGTACAAAGTTATGAGCAACAGTACGATTCAGCATTGGCGCAGATTCCAATCATTAAAAATAATATTGTTGCCTCACGCAATGCGTTACGTGTACTTCTTAATGAGAATCCAGGTGATATTACCCGTGGTCTTAAATTTATGCAAATTAATAGTTATGGTGTTATTCCAACTAATTTACCTTCTACCGTGTTGCGTAACCGTCCAGATGTACAGCAAGCTGAACAGCAGTTAATTGCGGCTAATGCTAATATTGGAGTGGCAACTTCAATGTTCTTCCCAACTATCAGCTTGACTGGTCAAGGTGGTACAGCAGCAAGTTCATTGAGTGGTCTATTTGGTGCAAATACTGATTATTGGGTACAAAATGCAGCGATTACTATGCCGATTTTGAATTTTGGAATTTATGGTCAAATTGAAGCTGCAAAAGGTCAATATTATGCTGCGTACTATAATTATTTACAAGTTGTTCGTTCAGCTTTCGCGGCAGTAGACAATGATTTATCAGCTCATGATCAATTAACCGTAAGCATGGATACGCAAATTAAGGCTTATAAAGCTACTAAACTTGGATATACCTTGGCAGAATCAAGCTTTGTTGGCGGTTTATACAGCAAACCTGAATTATTACAAAATGCAGTAACAATGGACCAAGCTGCATTGGTAGTACAACAAAGTAAATTACAGCAATTAGGTACGATAGTTCAATTGTATCAAGATCTAGGTGGTGGCTATGCTTACAAAAATTATGAAAGTACCATCAAATTTGGTGATGGTCACGATTGGGATTGATAAGGAGCTAACTAAATGCAAAATCGTATAGCGGGTAAAACTGTATTGATTACTGGGGCAAGTTCTGGAATAGGTAGAGCTTGTGCCATTGAATTTGCCAAAATGGGCGCTAATTTGATCCTTGCTGCACGACGGGTTGATCGCTTGGAAGAGTTGAAAGATGAGTTAATTGCAGAGTATTCAATCAAAGCTTTTGCAATTGGTATGGATGTTACCAATTCCAAACAAGTTGCAACCGCACTCGGGCATTTACCTGATGCAATTGAGCACATTGATATTCTGGTGAATAATGCTGGTCTGGCGTTAGGTTTGGACGTGTTTGTCGAAGATGATGTCAATAATTGGGAAACCATGATTGACACCAATATTAAGGGGTTTTTAGCTGTCTTGCGTATTATTGCCAAAAAGATGGTTAAGCAGGGATTTGGGCATATTATTACCATTGGTTCAGTTGCAGGTGTTGAGTCCTATGCTAAAGGTGGTGTTTATTGTGCTACTAAGCATGCAGTGCATGCAATTAGTCAAAGTTTGCGTGAAGAGATGGTTGAGCACGGGATTAAAGTCAGCGAAATTTTACCGGGTGCCGTGAATACCGAATTTAGTCAGGTGCGTTTTCATGGTGATAAGTCACGTGCTGATTCAGTATACCAAGGTTTTGAGCCGTTGCAAGCCAGTGATGTTGCTGAATTGATAGTCTATAATGCTAATTTGCCGAAACATGTGAATTTAGCTGAAAGTTTAATTTTAGCTGGAGCACAGTCGCGAGCGACTAAAATCCACCGGCAAGTATAACTATTGTTTTTTAGTTTAAGAAGATTTTTATCGTAACAGGCGGTTTGAATACTGCCTGTTTTTTGTGTTTGTTAGAAACAACTGCTCACACTATATCGTAATAACGTCGTCACAAGGCTCCTCGTGTACTTCTCACGTACACGTCATTGCCTTGTTTCTAGTTCTTACTTCATATTGTGACAGTTGAGTAATTACGTTATGAAATGAGTAAATATGGCTCTGTTGGAGTTTCTTTCTGCAGTGTTGTTGATACTTAATTCGCGTCATTTTGTTTAATTGTGAACAAAATAACGCACGCTCAGAAAGGAAAGTATAAATGAGTAGTTTTAATGATTTTAATTTAAGTGAAGAAATGGTTGCCGCGTTGGCAGAAAAAGGTTTTACCAGCCCAAGTCCAATTCAGGCATTAGTTATCCCTGAGTTTCTACGCGAAAAAGCAAATATTATCGGTCAGGCGCAGACCGGAACTGGTAAAACAGCTGCGTTTTCAATTCCGATTATTGAGAGTATTACTAAAGATGGCTCAATCAAAGCGGTGGTGTTAACGCCAACCCGTGAGCTAGCTATTCAAGTTTGTGAGGAAATGTATTCTTTGATCGGTAAACGCGATTTAAGAGTTTCTGCAGTTTATGGTGGTGCGTCAATTGAACAACAAGTGCGTAATGTGCGTAAAGGTAGTGATATTATTGTTGGTACTCCTGGACGGATCATGGATTTGATGGAGCGCAAAGTTCTGAATTTTAGTAATTTAGAATTTTTTGTGCTTGATGAAGCGGATGAAATGTTAAATATGGGGTTTGTTGAAGATATTGAACACATCTTGCAAACAACCAATGAAGAGAAAAATATGTTGTTTTTCTCAGCGACGATGCCTAGTTCAATTTTACAAATTGCCAAAAAGTACATGGGTAAATTCAAAACATTGAAGGTAGAAAATAAAGAATTAACGACTAAGCTTACCGAACAAATTTATTTTGAAGTTCGTGAAGCTGATAAATTTGAAGCATTATGCCGTGTTTTAGATTTTGAACAAGATTTTTATGGCATTATTTTTTGTCGTACTAAACTTGAAGTAGATGAAGTTACCAAGCATTTAAAGAGTCGTAGCTATGCTGCAGACTGTTTGCATGGGGATATTACTCAATCTCAACGTACAAAAACCTTGGCAGAATTTAAAGATAAGCTTGTCAATATCTTGGTTGCAACTGACGTAGCGGCGCGTGGAATTGATGTTAATAATTTGACTCATGTAATTAATTACTCTATGCCTCAAGAAGCTGAATCGTATGTACATCGGATTGGACGTACTGGTCGTGCGGGTCAAAAAGGTATTGCAATCACTTTTGTGACGCCACGAGAAATGTCACGTTTAGGGATGATTAAAAAGGTTGCTAAAGCGGATATTAAAAAGCAAGATGTTCCACAAATTAAAGATATTATTAAAGCCAAAGAAGAGTATTTGCAAGCGTGTTTAGGTGAGATTATTGCTGAGAGCGATTTCAAAAGCTATAATGGATTGGCTAAGCGAATTTTGGGTGATAATGACCCACAAGCGGTTATTGCAGCGTTGTTGCGCCATCAATATCAGGATGAGTTTTTAGAAGAAAGCTACGCTAAGATTGAACAAAGTCGCAGCGCTGTATCTGGTGATAATGTGAAATTATTCGTGGCTTTAGGCAAAATAGATGGAATGAATCCACGTGCGTTATTAGATGTATTGCATCAAAGCTGTAAAACTCCTGGACGCAAGGTTCGTGATATCCGTATTCTCGAAAAATTCTCATTTATTACGGTGCCACTGGATGAAGCAGAAATTATTATGCGCAAACTAAACCAAAAAAATAAAAAAATGGTTGAAGTAGCTAAAAGTTAAGCTTGATTAATTCAAAATGAGAATAAGCATAGGGTATATCCCTATGCTTATTCTCATTTTATGCGCTAAATATGGTAAAATACGCGATTAATTTCGACTAAATTGAAAAGGTTACGCATGAACAATGATCTGACGACTTTGATTCCTTCATTTGCCCGTGAAGTTGTAAATATCAACATTGAAGAGGAAATGAAGCAATCGTATATTGAATATGCAATGAGTGTAATTGTCGGACGGGCACTGCCTGATGTCCGCGACGGATTGAAACCAGTACATCGCCGGGTATTATTTGCAATGCATGAATTATCTAACGACTGGAATAAACCTTATAAAAAGTCAGCGCGTATTGTCGGGGATGTAATTGGTAAGTACCATCCGCATGGTGATATTGCGGTTTATGATACGATAGTCCGGATGGCACAGGATTTCTCATTGCGCTATATGTTAGTCGATGGTCAGGGAAATTTTGGTTCAGTCGATGGTGATTCACCAGCAGCAATGCGTTATACCGAGATTCGGATGTCTAAGATCGCACACGAGATGATTGCTGATATTGATAAAGAAACGGTTAATTTTGGTCCTAATTATGATGGTTCTGAGCATGAGCCATTGGTGATGCCAACGCGAATTCCTAACTTATTAATTAATGGAACAACGGGTATTGCAGTGGGTATGGCAACTAATATGCCGCCACACAATTTGAGTGAAGTGGTTGATGCTTGTTCTGCATTATTGGATAATCCAGAAATAACTTTGGATGAATTGATTGAAATTATCCCAGCTCCAGATTTTCCAACCGCAGGTATTATCTTTGGAATCAAAGATATTCATCAGGGATATAAAACTGGACGTGGTCGGGTTGTGATGCGTGCACGAACGCATTTTGAAGATATTGGCAAAGACCGTCAGGCGATCATTATTGATGAGTTACCATATCAAGTAAATAAAGCTAAATTATGTGAACGTATCGGTGAATTAGTAAAAGAAAAAATTGTTGAAGGTATCAGCGAAATTCGTGATGAGTCAGATAAATCTGGTATGCGGGTAGCGATTGAATTACGCCGAGGTGAAAATGCCAGCGTGATCCTGAATAATTTATACAAAATGACCCAAATGCAGGATAGCTTTGGGATTAATATGGTGGCGTTGGTTAATAATCAGCCGCGCTTATTAAATCTTAAATCCATTCTTGAAGAATTTATTTATCACCGCCGTGAAGTTGTTACGCGACGTACGGTATTTGAATTACGTAAAGCCAAAGAGCGTGGGCACACTTTAGAAGGTTTGGCAGTTGCTTTAGCCAATGTTGATGAGATGATCGCCATTATCAAAACCTCAATGACACGACCGGAAGCTAAAACTCGCTTGATGGAGCGTAGCTGGGAATCAAGCTTAGTATTGGCTATGATGGAACGTGTGGATGTGGCTCAGGTGCGTCCGGATAATCTTGAACCTCAGTTTGGTTTACATGGTAAAGAGTATTTCTTGTCTGATGCACAATCGCAAGCAATTTTAGAGATGCAATTACAGCGCTTGACGGGTCTAGAGCAAGAGAAAATTACCAAAGAATACCAAGATGTAATGGATACTATAGTTGATTTGCTGGATATTCTAAATACACCGAAGCGTGTGAATTTGATTATTGCGGATGAATTGGCAGCAATTAAACAGCAATTTGGTGATAAACGTCGTTCTGAAATTCAGTATGATTCTGCTGATATTGACATGGAAGATTTAATTAAGCCTCGTGATATGGTTGTAACTCTATCCAAAGAAGGTTACGTTAAAACTCAGGCTGTTGAAGAATATCGTACGCAAAAACGTGGTGGTCGCGGTAAAACTGCAGCATCAACTCGCGAAGATGATTTTATTCAGAATTTGTTTATTGCTCATACTCATGACTACGTATTATGCTTCTCAACGCTTGGTCGGATGTATTGGCTTAAAGTATATAATTTACCAGAAGGTAGTCGTACTACTCGTGGTCGCCCAATTGTTAATTTATTGCCATTACAAGTTGATGAGAAAATTACTAATATTCTGCCAGTAAAAGAATTTAGTGAAGATCAATTCATCTTTATGGTAACTGAACAAGGTATCGTGAAGAAAACTGATTTAGCGGCATTTGCCCGTCCAAATAGTCGTGGAATTATCGCGATTAATCTTGATGAAGGAGATCGTTTGGCTGGGGTTGATTTAACTGATGGTAAACGCGAAATCATGATTTTCTCCGATGGTGGTAAAGCGGTGCGCTTTAATGAGGAAGAAGTTCGTGGTATGGGGCGTCAGGCGCGCGGCGTTAAAGGAATTAAGCTGGGAGCTGATTGTAAAGTGGTTGCATTGCTTACTACTGACGATATTAAAGCTAATGTATTGACTGCCACTGAAAATGGTTATGGTAAGCGTACTACGGTTGAGGAATATCGCTTAGCTTCACGTGGAACTCAGGGAGTTAAAGCAATTGGTGAGTCAGTGCGAAATGGTAAACTGGTTGCTGCCAAATTAGTTTCTGATGATGATGAAATCATGCTTATCACAACTGGTGGTGTGCTAATTCGTACCAAGGTAAATAGTATTCGTGAAACTGGCCGTTCAGCACAAGGTGTTAAACTGATTGATCTGGGCAAAGATGAAAAATTGGTTGATTTGGAAAAAGTTATTGAAACTGAAGCTGATGATGATTCTGAAAGTCCAAGCGCTTAGTTGCTGAAATTGTGCTTACGTGTTGTGGAGTAATCGATGTCTCAAGTCGGAATAAACCAAGAGTGGATTAATTGGATTGAAACTAATTTAAAGAATGGCTGTACAGTTGATATGTTAGCAAATATCATGGTAAGTAAAGGATTCCCTTTACAGACTTCTGTACAGGTCATTAGTGATATTCAACAAGGGCGTCCGTTAAACAAAACCAATTCTTTGGTTGGTGGGACAACTTCATCAGGTTTTATTTATGAAGCTTCACGAGTGCCAATGGATGTAAATTTTATTGATACTAGTGATCGCAGAGTCTTTATTGGAACTAAAGTTGAACGTCCAGTAATTATTAGTTTTGATAATTTTATGTCATATGAAGAATGCGATCAGTTAATTGCCTTGTCGCAAAGTAGGATGAAATCTTCACGAGTGGTTGATAATGAGACGGGTAAAGAAGAGCTTCATCCAGAGCGTACCAGCACTGGAACATTTTTTAATATCTGTGAGAATGAGTTCATTACTAAGCTCGATCGCCGGATTGCTGAAGTGATGCACTGGCCAATGGAAAATGGTGAAGGAATCCAGATTTTGAATTACCAACCAGGTGCAGAGTATCGCCCGCATTTTGATTTTTTTCCTTATGAGTTAAAGGGTAGTCAGCAGCACTTGGCTGTAGGTGGGCAACGCGTTTCTACTTTGGTTATGTATTTGAGTGATGTTGAGCAAGGTGGCGAAACCACATTTCCTGATGTTGGAGTTAGTGTCGTGCCTAAAAAAGGTGCAGCGGTTTATTTTGAGTACTGTAATTCACAAGGGCAAGTTGATCCATTGAGTTTACATGCAGGCAATCCAGTCATTAAAGGTGAAAAATGGATTGCTACTAAATGGATGCGCCAACGCAAATATAATTAAAAAAGACATGACTAATATTAATCTATAAATCGTGAGGTTGGTTTTTTGAATTAAGTTAATTCAAGCCAACCTTTCTTTATTAATTTTTTAAGAATCAATAACATGAATAATAAACAAACAAATTTGGCATTAGCAGGCAGTACGAAATCAATTAACGCAATTTTAGACTTACCCGGCTCCAAAAGTATTGCAAATCGTGTGTTACCTTTAGCGGCTATGGCACAGGGTGTTAGTACGATTCATAATGTACCCGATGTTGGCGAAGATGTTCAGCTTATGCTTGCGGCATTGGATAAATTAGGCATTAAATGCGAAAAAATTCGTCAGGATGCTAATGGTTGCTCCAGCTATAAAATTCATGGTTGTGGCGGCAAATTACCTGTTGAAAGTGCCGAGTTATTTTTAGGTAACTCAGGAACTTCAATCCGTTTTTTGACGGCGCTATTAGCGGTGCTGGACGGAAGTTATATTTTAACTGGAATTCAGCGGATGAAAGAGCGACCGATTAAAGATTTAGTGGATGCATTACGTCAACTAGGTTGCCAAATTAAGTGTCTTGAAAATGAAGGTTATCCACCATTACAAACCAGTCCATTTTTAGATAATGGAGTTGCCGAAATTAGCCTGAGCGGTAAAATTTCCAGTCAATATTTAACTGGCTTATTGATGGCGCTACCACAGCTCAAACGAGAAATTACGGTTAAAATTTATGATGAATTAATTTCAAAACCTTATGTTGAAATTACCTTGGCATTGCTTAAAATGTTTGGTGCTAAAGTAGCAGAAAATGCTGAAAATTGCTTTACCATTTATCCAAGCGAAGTTTTGCAAGCAATTGAATATACTGTTGAGCCTGATGCTAGTTCTGCCAGCTATTTTTTGGCTATGGGCGCAATGAATGGTGCTACCAGAATCAATAATCTTGATGAAATGAGCCTACAAGGTGATAAAAATTTTGCTAAAGTATTAGCGCAAATGGGTGCTATTGTTGAGTATCATCAGGGTTATATTTTAGTACGGCATAAGGAGTTAAATGCGATAACGGTTAATATGGAAGATATGCCGGATGTAGCAATGACGATTGCGGTGTTAGCTTTATTTGCTCAAGGAACGACTACAATAAATGGAATATCCAGCTGGAAAGTCAAGGAAACTGATCGTTTGCTGGCAATTTATACAGAATTACGCAAAGTTGGTGCTAGCGTGAGTTATACTGATGATTCAATTACGATTACACCGCCAACGGAAATTTTGCCAAATATTGCAATTGATACCTACAATGATCATCGTATGGCAATGTGCTTCTCGCTATTAGCAGTGGGTGGCATTCCTGTGGTGATCAATAATTATGAATGTGTCGGCAAAACCTTTGCCAACTACTTTGATGTATTTAATAGCGTATTATCTTGATTTTTGATGAATTATTAATGAAAAAATATATTCTAGCAATAGCATTCTATGGTGTTAGCGTTCTTGCTTTGGCAAGCACTACTGATTTTTTGGTAAAACCAACAGGAAATTACAAAGTTAGTGTGAAAGAGTTTTTGTGGCAAAATTCAGAGATTTGCCCTGATTATTTTTACAGCGAAGCAGATAGTTGGTTTTATCAAGATAACCAACTACACTGTCATATCGTTGATACATATATTTATTATCCAACCACAGCTGTGTCAAATAATTATGATTCCTACTGGGCAAAAAATATAGTAGAGTTAAATCATGATATTAAAGACAATATAATTGAGTCTAAAAATATATCTGCAGCATATAAAGTAAAGCAGATGATGAGTGAACAAAAAAGCTATGTGATTTCTCAGCAAGAGGTTGCAATAGGTCAATTCCCGGTACTGGTATTTCAGCCTGGTTTGGGATTTAATTCATATAATTATTTGAATTTTATCAGTAGTCTAGTTAGTCATGGATATATTGTTGTTGCAATAGATTCTGCATATAATCAAAATATTATCGAATCATATGGCACTCTTGGCTTGCATATTCCACAATCTTATAATGGCAAAATGTCATCATCAAGTGCTGCTGCTGTGGTCGCTACCAAAAAATCAAATTTAACATTAGCTTTATCTGACTATAAATTTGTTCTAAATAAATTAAAAACTGATAATGCACTTCGCATGCTAACGTCTCATATGAATTTTTCTAAAATTGGCGGCTTTGGTCATTCATTAGGTTCAACATCACTTTACATAAATTCAATGGAAAGTTCTAATTTATTGAAAGGATACGTCAGTTTAGATATTGGATCAAGCAATGATCTGCCGATACACGTCTATAATCCACTTATTCCAACTTTGTTTTTAAGAGCTGCTAATGATGGTGAATTTGGTAAAACTCTTGATACAAAGAATCAGTTTAACCTGAGAAAGAATCAATATCTAGCGCTGATGACTCCTTTTGAAAGTAATACAAGTTATAGTACTCATCGTTCATTTACCGATGTGTCTACAACGTACTACGGGAATAGTCTTATTAATCTTTGGTATCATATTTATGATCAACCTGATATAAATTTGGCTGAATTTATGTATAGTAATAATATACATGGTCAAGATTTATCAGCATCAATTAACCAATATTTATTGGTATTTTTTGATAATTACTTGAAAAATATTAAGAATATTAACTTAGAAAAATGCCGTAGATTGAACCATAATTCTGTGCTATATTGCGGTCCAACAGTTGTTCAGTAGTGTTATTCTGTGACTTTAAGGAGTTGATATTTGTTATTTAATTTACAGTTTTGGCATAGTATGATGATAATTATAATTTATAAGTCAGCAGTTTTACAAATGAGAAGGCGGCTGTTAAGAAGTTAGTTTCTAGCTGCCATTACATGAGCTTGGGAGATAGTGTTTCGCTAAATTAGAGCTGCACTCCCAATTTATATTGCGCCCTTGGTAGCTTCCTTTAAAGCTGATATAGGGTGATTCTAGTGGTTCTCCTTTACCATCTTCTAGGTTAGGGATAATCGCGGGATTAATATAAGCAAATAAGATAACTTGCTCACTGTTCGGTTCTTTATGCGCAACAACGCTACTAATATAAGTACCTTGTATTTCAAAAGGTTGTGGTAATCCGAAAGAATTATTATTTAGCTCGACATTAATTGGTAAACCACCATTTTTTTGTGCATATTCATTTATATTATTTTGAATTGGTTCAATTAATAAAAAAGCTTCAGATAGTTTTGTTTTAGTAACAAAAGACACGTAAGTGATTCTAAGGAAGTATCCTAAAATAGCTAGACAAGCGATAGTCATTAAAAGAAGGTGCGGTGGTTTTTTCTTATTCATTACTGTTCCTAGAGCGTACGAGATCGTAGTTTATCAAATATTCGTTTTTTCAAATTCTCAATTGCAGATATTTTTATAATATAAGCAAAATTCCTCGTATTGTTAACGACAATTAGAAGGGCGATAGCTGCCATCTAAGTTTCCACCAGTACATGTCCATTCTATACCGGAAGAGCTCGCCAGAGGTGAAAATATTATAGTACCATTAGTAATACCACTAATCGAGGTAGTAACTGTTACCACTCCATTATTAGAGACATCAACTGACGAAACCATTGGAGAGGAGATGGTTGCTGGAAGACCAGCTTCGCTATTGTTGTTCGGGAAGTCTCCAGTTGACAGGTAGTATTGTGCTACGTTACTTTTTGCATCTGATGCGAACAAAATTCCTTCACTAACCCGAGATCTGGTTATATAATTCTGATAGGCTGGTATTGCAAGTGCTGCCAGAATACCAATAATAGCAACAGCTATCATAAGTTCAATAATTGTAAAACCTGCGTGCTTCATAATGCGTAATCTTTTTTAAATCTGTTGCGATTTCTATTTTTTAATATTGCTATCCATTCATCATTCTAATGGTAACAGGGTAATGATCCAATTATACATTATTTTAAAATTATGCTGTATTTTAATCAATTCAATTAGATTTTTTTGCGGAGATTCTTGGTAGTATTTTCAAAGTTTTAAATGAAACAATTCTAAAATAGACCCAGAAATATACTGTTATATAAGTAAAAATAGCAATTATGATATAGAATTGTTGATTGTGTAGCATAAATGCTGCGATTAGTTGCGGAATGATAAACCAAAGCATCTTAATTAGGACTGCGGCATTTCGGTTATGGTGGTCATGGCGAATAAGGCGGTAGTAGACTACCATGTGCATATGTAGTCGATCTGGTTGAAATGGTGATTTTCCACGGAGAAATTTCTTACGGTAAATTGAAAGTAGTGTCTCACTGATAGGATAGATCATGATTAATAAAGATGTGAATGGGCTATAATCAGGAATATGCTGCGATAATTCAAGCAAAATTAGTGTTGCAATAAACCCCAGAAAATATGCCCCTCCATCGCCAAGAAAAATTTTTCCACGCGGATAATTCCAAAGCATAACCCCCATAACTGCACCAAGAAGAATCAGGATTGATTGATCTAGGTAATGATAATTAACCTGATAGGCGATAAAAAGACAGGCAAGAAGAATCGTTGTAAAAGTTGTGATACACAGCCCATTATAGCCATCAATAATGTTGAAAGCATTGGTAGCACCGAGCAAGATAAATATAGTTAAGATAAGACTTAATGGCTCAAAGCGTAAAAAATAGTCAATTAGTCTTACATTAGTATGCGTTACCATATTAACGATATGCACCGCGTAAATTCCAATTAAACAAGCACAAATAACCATCACCAAGCGTTGTATCGGAGTTAACTTTTTTATCAAATCTTCAGCCAGACCAACAGCAAATACCATAGATGTGGGTACCAGAAGTTTAACGAAAAATTTAGCCCATAGAGCATGATTTATGAGACCATATGATGCGATTAACCATGAGCTAATAAAAATAGCTAATCCTGCAATTCGCGGCGTTGGAATTTTGTGAAATTTTTGCGCACCTTTTAATTCCCAATCCGCGGAAAATTTGGCATGATGGCTATTAGTTTTAATAATAAGCCAGCAGATAGCAAATGATAATATAAATGAGTAAATAGCGGTCATATAAAAATTGTCAAAATAAGAGTAAAATAGTTTGGGATTATAACATCTTTAAGGTGATGCTTACTGCTCTGACTGCTTGTGTAAGTATGCAATAATCTTAAGTGGTTGCTGTTCATTTGTGAGCTACTTAGCTTTCTGGTTTGATTAATTTACGCACGTATACCCGGTTAGGGTGCAGCGCTATGCGTACATCTTCGCTACAAGAGTGCGGAGATTGGTTAATATAATCAGCAATGATTTCTCCACATAATGGTGCCGTTAATAATCCTTTTGCACCATGCGCCAAATTGAGCCATAAATTTGGTAGATAATTACACGGTGTATTAAGCCATGCATTTTTATCCTTGGTTAATTTTGCATAGTCTTGATTAAATTGGGCATAGTCTGCCAATGGTCCAACCAAGGGTAGGTAATCATGAGTGCTAGTTCTAAAGCTAGCTTTGCCACTTAAATTTTTCGCTATAATCTGTCTGATCAGTTCCGGCAGAATAGTGCTAAAATTGGCGATGTTTTCCATATGATCTTGCATCCGAATATCTAATGATTCATCATTAAATTGAAAGGTTGCTCCCATAGTGAATTTTTTCTGATTGACAGGAGTGATGTAGCCATGTCCACATAAAACAGTTTTTAATGGGGTGGATATATTCTCTACTACGGTTGTTTGTCCGCGAATTTTACGTAGAAAGGGTGCTAAATCAGGAATTAAATCTGCGGCAGCATGAGCATTACATAAAACTAAGCTGGTAACTTTGTGAGGAGTAGGCTTGTCTTTTTCATAAAGTAGCCAATGATTGGTGTTATATTCAATCTGCTTAATTTCGCAATCAGTAATTAGTTTAATGTTGGGATGCTTGAGTAATTCGCTGACTAACCTTGGTGGTTTAAGCCACATTCCATCAGGGAAATAGATTCCATCTAGTTCTTCAGTACTGACTGAGAAGCCAGCGAGTTGCTCAATTTGTGCTTTGTTAACGGCTGAAATGAACTCTGCAGGTAAATTTGTTTGAATTAATTGTTGATTACGCTTAATTTGTTGTTCATTATGTCCCAGTTGAATTAGTCCACAGGAAGCAAAGTCAGTGTGTTCAATGAGCATAGCTCTCACTAGGTAATGGCTAAAGCGATATGCGGAGCAGCTTAATTCCATCATCGCACCACCGAAGGCGCTCCAGCTACCGTAAAGCATACCTTGATAATTACCACTTGCTTCACTGGCACTTTGTGCGTTTTTCTCAAAGATGACTACTGAGTAGCCTCTATCTGCTAGCGCTCGTGCGGTAGCAGCCCCACTAATCCCAGCTCCAATAATTGCAATCCTTTGTGTTATATCATGAGCTGGGAAGTTAGGGGTTGCATAATACGGGCGAGGTATTTTTTTAGTAGTTGGTTGGCTCTTGTGCAAGTTAAATTGACCAAAAAGTAAATTACGTTTATTGGCAAAACCCAAGCCTTTTTGTACGGTGAATCCCACTGCCTCTAAGTTACGGCGTACTTGAGAGTTTGCAGTATAAGTTGCAAAGGTCGTATTGCTATGGCAATGTACTGCAATTTCATTTAGAAGTTGCAAATTCCACATCTCATTATTTTTAACCGGACTAAATCCATCAAGAAACCAAGCATCAATCTTATGATTTAATTGGGCTAATTGTTCTTGTATGTCCCCAATAATTAGAGTTAATTTGACATCACCTGCAAAAGTAAGCCGATGATACCCCGGTAGCAATAAATAATATTGTGCGGATAATTCCTCTAATTCAGCGTTTAATTCTGGAAATTGGCTCACAATTTTTCTGAGATCTGCTGGTGCTAGAGGGTATTTCTCAAATGAAATAAAATGTAGTGAAGTGTGTTTTGTGCGCTGAGCATTCCGCCATAACTGCAGTGTAGTTAGAAAATTTAATCCAGACCCAAAACCACTTTCGCCAATCACAAACATCTCTCTCGCTTTGAGTTTGGCAAATCTCTCGGCTAAATTATTATGTTGGTGGAAGACATAGCGCTTTTCTTCGATTCCAGATGCCTGAGAAAAGAAAATATCATCAAAAATTAGTGAATAGGCGACATTATCACGCCATTCAATTGGCGCATAGTATTGTTGTTTATCCATTTTGTTGAGCTAAGGTGATTGCTAAATTGGCAAGTTCGTCGGCGCGTTCATTATATTTATCCCCGTTATGACCACGCACCCATTGCCAATCAATATTGTATTGCTTACTTAGTGGATATAATTCTTGCCATAAATCCACATTTTTAACATTTTTCCAATTTTTTGTGATCCAGCCATCAATCCATTCAGTAATACCACGCTTAACGTATTGTGAATCAGTAAAAATAGTAATTGGACAGTTGCGCTTAATTACCTTTAATGCTTCAATTACTGCACTTAATTCCATACGGTTATTAGTTGTTTCGGGTTCGTAACCATAAATTTCTTTAGTTTTATCGCCATATATCAGAATTGCGCCCCAGCCGCCAATTCCTGGATTACCTTTACAAGCGCCATCAGTATAAATAATCAATTTTGTTTGTTGCATACACGAGCAGTTCCGAAACCTGGTGAGATAGTTGAGAAAGATTCTAAATCTTTATACTTTATTAATGTTGGTGTAACAATTTCCTTGCGTAAAATTAGTGCAAAGCTATTTGCCAGAGTTGGAAACCAGCGATCACCGACCAAATTCATCCAGTGGTAGCGTTTCAATCTACGGGATTTACTAAATGGAGGGCAGTAACCAAAAAACTTTCCACCTTCAATAGCAAAATTAAGCGCTTCAAGCTGGCTACGAAGCGAGTTTAGAGATATCAATCGTGCTCGCTTTAGGAGTGGAACCCGATTTTTGCATAACCCAAACCAGCTGTATTTATTAAAGCAGGTAAGGATTAATTTACCATTAGGTGATAATATCCGGTAAAGTTCTTGCAAAACATGGTGATAATTATTGGTGAACTCCAATACATGCGGACAAACAATCAGATCAATACTATCACTTTTTATTGGCAAAAAGCGTAGATCAGCAATCATGTCAACATTGATAGTGAAATGTTGGTTAATTTTGTTTCCATGCAGAAAGTTAATATCACTTAGTCCAATTTGCAGAGAAAAAGCACCAAAAATATGGTTTACATTTTGTGTGAAAAATGAACGCTCTTTGCTAAGGATTTCGCGCCCACTTGGCGTATAAAGTAACCATTGCTGCAATCCTTTGCAATCATAGATTAAGCGCTCTTTATCTTTATTGACAAAATATTTCAAATCTTGCTCTTTGGGTTTGGTCATAACATTTTTACTATCGTATTTAATTAGTTGGGATTATAACATATACTCTCTGTCTTTGAATCTTGGTCTTTACCTGATTGTCAAGAAATATCGGTAGTGGTCATTAATTTTCTAAAGGCTTATTTGCAATCTTTAAGCGTTACAGCGGATGTAGAGATTAAAATGAAGCTTAACATAAATTTTGTAGCCGATTAGAAGGTTTTAAGCTGAGTATAAATGATTAGATTGATTCGAGGTTTATTTCTTTTGCCAGTTTTTCATCAAGAATGATTATATAGGGTTTGGATAAAGACTCTGGAATTGCCTTATGATAGCCATGCTCAATTGCTAATTGAGCCAGCGCTTTTGAATTGGAGCCAGTTAAACCAAATTTCTTACTAATTTGTTTGGCTATAATATTGGAGATGGTACTTCGGCGTATCCCTAAAATTTGAGTCATTTGTTCATGTGGTATTGAGTTTGCAAGTAAAAAAAGAATTTCATGCTCACGTTCCGTTAATTTTATAGGGTAACTATCACACTTTTTATCTGCTATTGGAGAATAGCCAAGAATGTTTTGCATATAATCATGATGACTAAAAAAAGGTACGCTTGTTGCAAAACTTTGAATGGCAACAACTTCGCCTGAAGGATGAAAGATTGGGATATAGGTAATCAAATAAGCAATAAATTTGTCATTATAGGGTAACAAATCAATAAAGTTTACTACTTCTTTGTTTCTAAATATACTTAACTGAAGCTGATATATTTTGTGGATATAGTGATGAATAAACTCAACAAATACCCCTGTGTATTTAGAGCCAAAAATTTTAGCTCCTAGGTCAGCTCTTTGATGATCTTTAAATGTGATTCCAACGGTATCTTCCCAAGATTGCATAGCGATAGACTGTGCCGAATAGTTAGTGCAGATGGCTATTTTACAATCATAATCATAAATAACAGAATATATTTTTTGATTCACTAATGGTAAAAAATTAGGTATTACCACATTATGTAGGTATTCGTGTTTTTCTTCTTGGTTTAGCATATCCGCAACAAAAATAAAATAAGGTATTAACAATATAATATAGATTTTATCAGAAAAACGCTGTATAGATTCTATCTTTGGTTACGTTTTTGAATTTTCTGAGATATGCGGCTTTTGCTATTTTGATAATAATATTATCGTTGGATTGAAGTAATTATGTATCTATATTACAACAAAATAATATCAGTCGATTGAAAACTATTTTTGCGGCTATCAGAGGCTTTGTAAATTTATGCTGGGTTTTATTTATATATTACAGTGTGTTATTGATTGGGTGTGTGTTTGAATAGACAAAAATATCTATTGTTAATATAATGAGAATCCTATAAAATCCTTCTTAGATACGTTGAAGCGTATAACCAATCTAAAGGAATTCAATAATGGAAAAGAAAAAGCTACTGTTAACAATTACACTTTTAGGTGTTTTAGCGGGCTCTGTTTTTGCGAGCTCAAATGCAAAAACTTCAGGAAAAAATAAAAGTTTACAATCTTCCGTGAGTGATAACTGGGCAGTACTTGGTGCGCCAACTCTATATGCAACAGGTATGCCTACTAGTTCATTAATTTGCATGAATACGGAAAGTTCAACCATAGGCACGTCGCCACAAGCTGGATTTAACTTTAATTCTCAAGCATCTAATTCTGCGATTAGTGCTTCATTGAATCTTGGCATAGGTATGGAAAGTTTGGTTGTGTTTGATACTAGTACTAGTGCAAATGCTTCATTTGTTGCATCTACCAGAAATAGTGAATATACGCTAAATTTTGTTTATCTTTATACCTACTCCACAGATGCTAAGCTTATTCCTACTAGAGTAAATGGGAGCTTTCTTAGTCCTATTGGTCAAGAACTCTTAGGTATTGGACAGGATAGATTCTTTACGAGCTGTGGTGACTCATTCGTGAGTAATTTGAAAGCTGGAGTAGTCCTAGCTGTCAACGTTGGAGTGAATTTTAAATCTAAGTTAGATACACTTAAATTTCAAGAGTCAGGGTCTTTCACAGGCGCTTCTTTACCAACGATTATTCAGTCGATTGAAGCAGAGCTTCAGAATCAGAAAAGCGTAGCTACGATCTCAGTATCTGCTTTACAAAACGGTGGTACTCCAGAAAGTTTACAAAATATCTTTACTAACCCACAAACAGGTAGTACTATGTTTTGTAGCTCAGAATCAGTTCAAAACTGTGAATCAATTATCAATAGTGTAAATCAATATGCATTATCTCTTCCATTGCAGGTTAAAGATGCTAATGGAATGATTTACAATAATCTTTATTTCTTTAATCCGGTAATCAATACTTACTACTCCTTGGGGATTGCGGTACCAAATCAGGAACCATTGCCAAAGTCTGTTAAAGATGCTCAAGATGCAGTTTTGGAGCAGTTAACGATTGAAAAAAATCGGATTGCATTTTTAAATACATATAAGCAAAATTCATTACCAATTAAGAATGATCTTAGTGGTTTTATTAAAGCGCAAACTACAACTCTAAATAATCGAATAAATTACATTCAAAGTAAGGCAGCTGATTGTTTTAATGCCTATGCGTCGACTTGTCCAACAATCGTTGAGGGTATTAAAACTACCTTTAAGGGTCGTGCAAGTATTTATGGTTTTGATAAAGATAATTATAATAAACTAAAAGATGTGAGCTGGTATTACATTAAGGATAGTACCTTAAACTATCTAGTGCCAGTATCATTTGTTCCAGGTTTATTTGCTTCATATGCTACTGATAGTCAAGGAAATATGAAAACTAGCAAAGATGCTCAAGTTTTTACTTCTACTGAGAATGGAGTGGAGTACGTAAGTCAATTTGTGATTCCTGACCCGAGTGATGGTAGTAAGACTTATAAATGCTTACCTTCAGCGAATGACAGTAAATTTAGCTCTACCAGAAATTTTACTTGTAAAGGTGGTCTTTTTGGCTTGGATTCTTTTGATGCACAATTTGTAAAAACAGCTAATCCTATCTAATTTAACAGAATGATATATTGAAAGAACAAATTATGAAACAAAATAAATTTAATACTAATTTAATATTAGGCTTAGTTTTCTCGGCAATTGTTTTAAGCGCGTGTAATGGAACGGTTAATTCTTCAAGTAACCAATTAACCACCACAACCACTCCAACCTTAAGCGGTTTAGCATATGATCCCATGACTAAAGCAGTATTTAGTGTGAGTTCACGGGGTGTGTTATGCCAACTGCCAGTAAAAAACATACCGGGTAATCTTAGCTGTAATATAGCGGCTCCGAATAATATTATTATCTCATCACAAGTAGCCAGTGATAATCAAGGTAATATTTACGCAATAGGCAGCCAAGCAGCATCGACGGATAATTTTGTATTAAAGTATCAGACAGAGAGTAAAATTTGGACAACGTCAAATATAGATATTCCGTTTGTATTGTCACTTAGTAAGTTGCTATATCGTCAAGGTAAATTGTATTTAGCAGATCCAAATTTATCAACGTTATATACAATAAATCTTACTACAAATACTATTGAATCATCGGCGGAATTTTTCACACCTGGACCTGCCGTAATAGAGGATTTTGATCCTAATGGGAACTTATTTTATACCTATCAGACTAATAATGTTCAGCCAGATTTTTCAGTTGTTTCACAAACTGGCGTTTATACTTTACCAATTACGAGTACCAAAGCAACGGGTACCCAATTTGGAGAAAGTAATGTTTATATTAATGATTTAGTTTATGTGAAAAATGCTGCATATGCTTGTGCTGAATCAGATTTTCTTTATTTGCCAGCTGGCTCAGATGCAAATAGTAGTTGG
This sequence comes from Neisseriaceae bacterium, assembly GCA_003963245.1. Classification (GTDB taxonomy): domain Bacteria; phylum Pseudomonadota; class Gammaproteobacteria; order Burkholderiales; family UBA11063; genus Aquella. The sequence goes on along the minus strand of RXJX01000014.1, from coordinate 107,656 downwards.
CAAGTATTAACTAATTCTTCCCAACCTGGTTATTTTTCTTGTGATTATGTTACCACAGATGGCAGTAAACTGTATTATGTTGAAGGGCAGTGGACAAACGATGAAAGTTTTAATAATAACTACGTGAGTGCTATAAGTATCCCTTGATTTATGTATTTATAGCTTTTATTTGAATAAGCAAGGTTAATTATTGAGAATAGACAAAATCATCTATTGTGAAAATTTGAAAGCTATTTTATAATTCTATTTGTTCGATTATAGTTAATATCTAAGCGAAAGCTTCAAGGAGTCAAAATTGAAAAAGAGTATACTATTGTGTGCTATTTTAGGCCTAACGTTAACTGCGTGTAATCCTTCAGAGTCAAACAGTATTGGTGATGATGGTAATGTTACTACGAATGGTAATGGCGGATATCCAGTGCAAGAAAGTGGCATGGTGTTAAAAAGTAATCGGACGAAGAGTACACAAGCTGTTACTTTGGTAGTTAGTCTATTACAAATGGGTGTTAAAGCAGCGGCTAGCTCTCTGGGGACTTCAGTTGGTAAAGGAATTTTGAACTCATTTTTGGGTGATCCAAATCAAAAAATGTATGATCGATTTGATCAAGTTGATAAAAAGCTTGCCGATATAGATAAGAATGTAAAAGAACAATTAAAACTTTCAAATGATACTTTGAGTCTATTAAGCTCATTAGTTCTTGATCAAAATAAAGAGTGGTTGAATAATAAACTAACAGCTATCCACACGGGATTGAAACCAGTTGGCGACAGAGATACTAAGTTTGAAACTGGGAAAATTTATGGAGATCTTAATTCTACTGATTTAGACAAAATATATAGCTATGTACAGACCCATAAAGATTATCAGACCTTGGTAGATGCTGGTATTGTTAATGCAAATTTAATCGATCCTGAAGGTGCCAAGAATAAGCAAGGACTCACTTTTGATACAGATAGCACTAAAGATCTTTATAATAAATTTCAAGATGAATTTATTAAGAATGTGAATAATGCTGGTAATGCTGTTAATTCATTTAAAAATACCAAGACAGATTTGTTAGCTAAACTTACAGAGCTTGGACTTTTAGATGGTAAAGATATGATAGGGTATATCAACGCTTATAACTATAACATAATGGATATTAGGCTTCAAATGGTAGCCGCCCTACAAAAACTTTATAATATGCAGCTAGTACAACTTGCTTATTATTACGGAGTAAAGGGGAATTTAGATTTTCAATTTACCTCTTCTGATCCAACGAATCCAATACCTGCTCAAGATCAAGGTTTGCCGGGCTTTAAAAAAGCAGCACAAATGTTATTTAATACTTATGAAGCAGATCTGAATGATTTGAACAAAGTGTTTGAAACATATATGCCGTTTATTACGGGAACTAACGTTGTCGTAAGAATAAATCATAATTGGTTTGACTATCAACAAAAATTATTGAGCGATAAAACTTTCTTACTTCCTATAGATGAAAATGCTCCTCTTCCACTCTCAGAAAGACAATGTGAAGTTACTAGTTTAACTTTTAATTCAATTGGTGATAGTATAAACAAATATGGTTTAGTTAATTTAGGTATAAATTGCTATTTAGGTAATGGAGCATGGAAGGCTACTAATGTGGTGTTTCCTGCGGTTAAAGACGGAGCTAAGATTGCACGTTATCCATATAACGTAATTTCTGCCAATTCGTCTCAAAAGCTTGTAATATACAGCTCTGCTTCTTCAATAAAACAATTAACTTCTGATGATATTAAAGCTTTTGCAGAACAAACTAGCTCTAAGGATAGCATAAAAGATGGTAGCGTAAAAGATATGGTAGATCGACACCAGATATTTACTGATAATGAGGATTATGACTACTGGACTAAAAAAGCAAAAGATAAAAAGGATGTGGTTCTTTTCAGTACTACATTGGTAGAAGTAGGTTTATTTTCTGATGATATTAGTTGGGCCGCGGGAGACTTTGAATTGAAGGATAACGGCGTTGGGACCACCAGAATTCTGCCTATAACATACTATGATGGTAATAAGGGAGATCCTGCACATTTAAGACGCGCGCAAGAGTTCCGGTTTTATTCTCCTGCAACAGGGCAGAATGTTTATAATATTCGGTTTAGTAAAGAAGGTAAGGTTAAGGATGGCAGAGGCAAAAGCGCTCCTGAAACATATTATTATAATCTAGCAAGCTATAAAAATCACTGGTTTGCTATTAAGATGATTATGGGGTATGATGGTATGGCAGCGGTACAGGCTTTAGGTATTGGTTGTATTGATTCTAGCTGTCGTCGGGTTTCTAATACAACATTGAGTTGGTCATCTGGTGCAACAGTTAAGCTAACTCCACCAAATGTGGTTTCTGGTCAGAATATTGATGGCGAATATCAAACTCAAATTACTGGAACAGGAAATTGATTGTATAATCTTACGATATGAACTGCATGATTCTATATTGTTGTTAATTTAATAAAGTCCTTAGGTAAAAACCGAGGGCTTTATGTTTGTAATTGCAACATGTATATTAGGTTAGAATAAAGCCTCTGAATAAAAATTAAACTATATCATATTGTTACGTTGTAGTAGACAAAAATATCTATTGTGCAGAAGTCAACTAAAACTTATAATCTATAGTTGTGGGGTAAAAATAAATGAGTGGCATTATTTTTTCTCTATAAGCTGCTTAGTAAGCTAAACTCCATAATCATACAAGGATAAAATATAATGATTAGAACAAAACTCTTTCAACGTTTGGTTATTGCTTTTGTCTCGACTGTTTTGCTGTCTGCTTGTAATAGTGCAGCAAATAGTAGCAGTCAAACAGCAGAAACACAATATCCGAGTTTCAACTACACCAAAGTTGGAAGCATGCTGAGTCCCGATTATAGCGCTAATAATCTGTTTGTTAGTGGAGATAGCATTTATCTTTCGCTTGCTGATGAAGATGAAAGTACTTTTGGTTATGCCAAAATTAGTAAAAATGCGAGTAATTCTGATAACTATAATCGGGTATACTTAACTACGCCAACAGACCACCAGTATTCGTTGATCGGTGATATGGTGGTAAATCAGGATGATTCCACAATCTATATACCTGTGGCATACCTGAGTGGAAGTGTATATAATTATACGTGGCTTAAATATAAACCTGATGCGACAAAGCCTTTTGACAACGTTGGAAATTACCTAGTACCCTCAGAATCATCCGCGCAATTTGCTCTTAAAGCCGCAAGTTTTGACAGTGGAATTATATATGCTAATTATGCGGGTAACTTAGTGGGCTTTTCTGAGAGCAGCAGTAAAGAGTTATTTAAAGATAGTCAGTTATTATTATCATGGCAAGATTCATTTGCGATTAGTAAAAATTGGATGATTGCAATAAATAATAATGATAATGGCTTAGTGAGAATATCATTGGACAATAATAGCCGAGCTCAAATTGGTGATGATTTTGTGACTTTAGCAAATAAGGGCTTTGAAGCAATGCCTAAATTCACGATTTATAATCATACTATCTATATCTTAGCAATACATCGTACTGGAAGTAATCAAACTCCACATTTAGCGCTTTGTAGTATTAGTGATACTGCAGATATAAACACTGGATGGGCTTGTAAAGTTGGAACTAATCCTTTAACCATGAATAGCCAGCTAATTAATCTTGATGTCGATAAGCATACTGGGAAACTATATTTTGTCTCATATAGTTTAGCTAACGGTAGTCAGCTTTATGTCATTAACTAGAATCTGTCAGGAATAATCTATCATGAAATTAAAAAGATCTCTTTTACAACTATCACTTCTGGCAGTATTGTTGAATCCATTAGCTTATGTTATAGCTGATAACCAAACGCAGAATCAATTACAAACTGGTCATGAATTGCAATTTGATAGTCCGGAGCATTTCGATCTAGGTGCGTATGCTTTGTTAAGTGTGCCTTCTGATCAAGGCGGTGTAGATAAAATCTATGGTAATAAACTAACCGTAAAATCGCTCCAAACCTCTTATGGGCAAATGAATTTAAGCTTTGCGGATATTTTTTGGTTAGGTGGCGATCTTATTGGGGAGCCTAAGCAAATCATCGGATTATCGGCAAATCCTGCAAGTACTTTTGAAAGCAATCTAGCGGCATTTGACAAATATAAGGACTATATTCCGGCAGTTTTAACTGTTTATAGTAACGTATCTACAGATGTAAAGAAATTTATTGATACAGGTTCAACACTAGTTGTACCGGATAAATATAACTATGAGTATAATCAAGCTACAGGTGGTTGGGGGGGCTCGATTGGTGCACTCTTGAAATCAGGTTTGTATTTAAAGTTGGCACAGTATAACTATGATCATTTCGGCAATAATGCAGTTAAATCATATATTACCGGACATACTTTAGCACTAGAGTATGCAAGTAAAGCAACTAATGTAGAAGGGCTTAAATATGCTTATTTTATAGAAGGTTATGCTGATCATTTTCTTACTGATTTATTTGCTACAGGGCATTCACGGACCCCAAGGGTAGAAATCGTCAACTATTGTGCTAACCTAGGTCAAGGCCCTGCGTCATTTTTGACTAAATTAATGCATGATCAAGATGGTACTACTGGTCTAACCTTAGTAAATGGTAAAGGTGAAACTTGGTTTGGGACTGGCGATGAAAACTTCTATACACCAGCAAATAAAGATAATAAAATAAGAGCGCTAAGTGTGGTTCAGCAATCTGTTGATCAAATATATAATGCATATGTAAGCAAAAATGCGAATACTACAATTAATAATGCAGAAATGAAGAAGGTGATGCCGGATGTTGACGCAACTGCGAATTTAGTGCAAAATACAGTTTCTTATCCTCAAATGTACAAGGTAGTGAAGGGAACTGACGGAAGTATAATTATCAATGAGTATGATGCTAAAACTAAAAGCTATCATCAATTAAAATGTCTATCTAGTGCCGCTGCAGCTGCGTGGAATTATGTGTTTAATTAAGCATAAATTTCTTAGGGCATTAAACCACGATTTAGCGCGTGGTTTTTTTATTAATATTTAATTTCTATCCTCATCCTTAGACTTTTAAAGTGTTATTTATGTAGGATGTTACAACATTACATATAAAAGAAAAATAGCATATTAGAATTATGAAATGTGGTGTAATTGATATTATTATTGTGTGTCAGGGTGTTATGCTTTAGTGGTGATGGCGAATAGACAAAATCATCTATTGTTATAAACGAATTAACCCTTTATAATCTTACATTAGAAACAAGCAATTTAGCTGAAACTAACCTTTTATAGGACTTCCAATTATGAGTAGCTTTAATAAATCTAAAACAATTATGGTGACGCTGCTAACATGCGCCACATTTGGTGCTCACGCAGCGTGGTGGGATGCATGGAAAACGGCTGGTGATGATGGTAATGCAACTACCAAAGGTAATGCCGCAGCCGCAACTGCTAAATCTCAGAGTGCAATTATATCTGTTGCAATAGTTAATAATACCAATACTGTATTGGGATCAGCCGTGCTTAAAGATAAAGCAGGTAAAGTTCTTTATACCAGTACTAAAGGTAAAACCTGTGCAATTGGCGATGTGTGCCGGCTACGCGTAAATAGAAGTGCGTTGAATAAAAATACTACATTTTTCTTTTATGATACTAAAAATAATCTTACTTCAGCTTATATGGTTAAGGATACTCCAGCTCCAACGGCTATTGGTTATGACATCGGGGTAAGTATGAATAGTCTTGGAATGTATGTGTTAAATCGGATTCAAACGATAAATCCTAAAATCAGCTATAATCGTATTGATCAAGATATTGTTACTACAACGCTTCAGGCAACACCTTATGAAGAACTGGCTGACTATTATCTTGATTTGTTAGGTAGTTCAAGAGATGATAGTAAAATTATTGCAGGATTAGCCGCTCAATTTGCTAATAATAAATCAATTCCAGCTAATCCAGACTCAGTTCGTTTGGCTAAATTGAAAGCCCAGAAAGTAGCCGTACAAAATTCAGGTACCCCAGTGAAATCTACTCCTGTGAAGTCAGGTAAACTTAGCTTACAATCAAGTAGTGCTCAAGAAACTTTATGTTCCACAGAGGTACAAACAGCATTAGATATTATTAGTAAAACCCCAATCCCATTTGCTTCAAATGCGGCAGATATAGCAAGCTATATAAGTGGTAAAGCGTGTACCAGTAATGACCCTATGGCAGATAAATTTAGCGAAATATCGTCTCAAATTACAACGTTGCAAGGTACTTTGGATGACACATACAATCTTGTAGCCTCATCTACTCAAAAGTTAAAAGAATTATCGACAATACAAGCTCAAGTAAATACTCAAATAGTTGCTACACCATTATCTGTATGGATCAATAATTATGCGACAACTTTAGCTAAGCTTAAGGCTGCAGATGGCAAGCCACGAAACTCTATAGCTGAAATAGTTGCTTCTTATGGTGGAGTCGAAAATGCAATAGCAAAAAATCCCAATATGTACCTAGCTCTAAATACTGTTTATGCTAATAGCCATGAAGCACGTATTGCTTTAACTAATCTTGGTGATACATCCCTTTTTGATACTCTGCCTGCTAATCTGAATGCTTTGTGTAAAAATAGTAATGATATTGTTGATGGAGTATTTCGTATAAGGAGTTATTGTGACCTTGTAATAGCTTCCGTTTATATTAGAAATGTTATGTTAGCAGAAAAATTTAGATATGCATATCGTGATGTCAACCAAGTTTATGAAATGGATCCGCGGACAACCTATAAAGGCACTATGCACTGGGAGAATATCCTAAATAGTGATTTTGATAATTATGAAAATAAAATAAAGGTTATTAGCCCCCAAAATATATTCTTTAATATGATTGAGCCTACTGATCCTATTGCAGCTACAGTAGACAATCTGAAGAACGCAGGCTTTGCGATTAATGAGTGGTATCCAGATAAAAATAAACGTTATATAGAAGTTCAGACTTATGTCGCAGGAACTACAATTAAATCTAAATATGCTTATCAAGAGCCAACCCGTAGTAGTACTGGTCTTACCTATGATGATGGTGCAAAAATAGATAGTAAAGTATTTTATGTTATGGGTGTCCCGGTTCCCGCACGTTACTTTACTGATTATGGTTCCAACAGTGCTTTTCCTATGCCGAAGAAATCTAGTCTTGCTGATATAGGTACTGCTCCTGGTACAGATTTTCCAAATGCTCGTGTTATTGCTGATTTTAAATTTCCTGCCTCTGGGAAAGCAGCAGTTTATGCAGATGGATTTCATCCAGAAAATACCTTCAATTCTAAACCATATATTGGAAATGGTAATAACGGAAGTATTACACAGCAAACTTATGATGGTAAGACATTTTCAAGGGAAATGTTTAGTGCTCAAAATGGGATGTTCCGCGTAGCTTCGACGGCATATAGAGAATTTAAATTGGTTGGTGGTGGAGAGTATTTTACTTATATTAGATATACTTCTGCGGATGGTTATAGTCAAATTTGGGCGATGCGCACATGGTACGAAGGATATGCAACAATAAATCCTAACGGTACACCTGGCTACCGGTTGTATGGAGCTCCTCAATGTATGACCAATGATTGCGTAGCAGTTGATACTGGTGCTAAGCTTGATAAGTTATATTTTTGGAAAGGGTATAACATAGAATGGGAATACGAAAATCTGTCTGATGACCATAGTGTTTTCACCCTCAAATAAACCAAATAATCATAAAAACTTAATATTTTAACCACGCAGCAATGCGTGGTTTTTTTATGGCTTTAATTGCCAACTTGCTAAAGATTAGCTTACTCAGCTTGAGTTACTTCTTATTTGACCTTCAAGTGAGTATTTTTTAACTCTTTCTAATATTAGTTAATTTTGATTAAATTATATTCAAAAATATAATTTAATTTGTAATTATGCAACACTAATGCTCAGTCAGATGCCCTACAAGTTTAAAAATAAATATTAATAGCAGGCTAGTGTCGGATAATATCTGGTAATTTTGTTATTTTTAGGTAATAACATGGTATAATAGACCGGGATTATGTTTAATTAATAATTATAGGACAGATTAAGGTGATTGAGAATAATTATAATCTATACAATGATGGAGTCATAGCAGATAAAGCGGTTGTTAAAAAATCATATTCGACCCCGCAAATTCAGGTTCTCGTAGCAAAAGAGGAAATCCTTAGCGCGGACTCTTTGCAACATGAGTCAACTGGTGGTTATTACAGTTAGCAGAGAAACTATTATACTATTAGTGTTGCAGTGGCGTAGCATGCTTAATTGTGATAAGATCGATTGCATATTTAAAGGCATTTGTGATATAATTCGTCCCTACCACTTACCGTCCGTTACAAATATTTTATGTCTTAATCGGCTCTGGTAAAAATCTGCCAGGTATTTGTAATTATTAAAATTTAGGAAATATATATGAAAACTTTTTCAGCAAAAGCTCATGAAGTAAATCATGAGTGGTTTGTTGTAGACGCTCAGGATAAAGTTCTAGGGCGCTTAGCAGCTAAGATTGCACACGTACTTCGCGGAAAACATAAAGCTATTTACACCCCACATGTGGATACTGGTGATTTCGTTGTAGTTACTAATGCAGACAAATTGGTTGTTACTGGTAAAAAAACTTTGCAAAAGATTTATTACCGTCACACTGGTTATCCTGGTGGTATTTATTCTCGTACTTTCAACCAAATGTTGGAAAAAGCTCCTGAGAAAATTTTGATCAATGCCGTTAAAGGTATGCTTCCTAAAGGACCTTTAGGTTACGCGATGATTAAAAAATTAAAAGTGTATGCTGGTGAATCCCACCCTCATACTGCTCAACAACCTAAACAATTAGAGATTTAATAGGGGCTTTGCAAAATGGTTGGAAATTATAATTATGGTACCGGTCGTCGTAAAAGTTCAGTAGCCCGTGTTTTTATTGTTAAAGGCTCAGGCAAAATTACTGTAAACGACAAAGAATATGATAAATACTTTGCTCGTCCTACTAGCTGTATGGTAGTACGTCAGCCTCTAGAGTTAGTTGATCACTTATCTACATTTGATATTCGTATTAATGTACACGGTGGTGGTGAATCTGGGCAGGCTGGAGCGATTCGTCATGGTATTACTCGTGCATTGATTGATTTTAATCCAGAGTTGAAATCAACCTTGTCACAAGCTGGGTTTGTTACTCGTGATGCTCGTGAAGTTGAGCGTAAAAAGTGCGGTTTACGTAAAGCACGTCGCCGTAAACAGTTCTCTAAACGTTAATTCGTTTACCAGAATCTACAAAACCCGAGCATTTATTGTTCGGGTTTTTTGCGCTGCAGCATCAAAAAGTTAAAATATTTGAGTTGATTTTAAGAAAGTATGTTATAGTACTGCTTAGTTATGTAAAATCTTTTTTCTTCAAATTATTGTGTTCTCTCTCTTGTGTAGTCCACTAATATTCCGGTCTAAAGTTTTTCATCTTTTTTATTATTTTTTTAAGGCAAATTAAATGCAAAAATCATTATTTGTTGCTGGTTTAGAGTGGTCTATTACTAGTGAAGAATTAGGCGAAATTTTCAGCGCTCATGGAGAAGTTGAATCAGCAAAAGTAATTACTGATAAATTTACAGGTCGTAGCAAAGGCTTCGGTTTTGTTGATATGGCTACTGCTGAAGATGCAGCTAACTGTATTAAAAATTTAAATGACACGACTCATAAAAATCGTCAAATTATTGTTAAAGTTAAAGAACCTAAGCCAGCAGGTGAAAGATCTTTCCGCTCTAATAATAACGGTGGTGGGGATCGTCGCGGTTGGTAATTTGTTAGTTAACTAATATACCAATTATGAAATGGCACTGAATTTACTCGGTGCCATTTTTATTTTCCTTATTAGTTTATTCTTTTCTATTCTCTTAATCAAAAAAATTCTCATTTTTTATAAATCCCAATAGATTCCAGACTTATTATCGTTATTTTGTACTACTTCAGTGTAGTAAATTGATTCATCGCTTTAAATTTCATCGCATTATAAGTTATTGTTATGTGTTGATTATTTTATTTGGTTTAAAGTGTTTTATATTATTGCATAAAAGATAAGAGAATATTTATATAAAAATCTACTCAGTTAATCAGTAATTTATTATAAAATAGTAGCTGGTTTTAATTTTTTTGTATAGGTAAAAAGCAAATGAAGATTTTAGCTACGAATGTTTATGTTGGTCCTAATATATATGCCGGTTTTCCGGTAATTCGTCATGTCATCGATGTTGGGGTGTTAGAGCAGTGGCCTTCAGTGCGTTTGGGGCAGAATTTTATTGATAAGCTTTTAACTGCTATACCGTCATTACATGAGCATCATTGCTCACATGGTGAAGAGGGTGGGTTTGTACGCCGTTTAAAAGAAGATGAAGGTACTTGGATTGGGCACATCTGGGAGCATGTTACTTTAGAGATTCAAATGTTGGCTGGTGTTCCGGTTAGTTTTGGACGTACTCGCGGTAATGGTAAAGAAGGACAGTATAATTTAGTTTTTGAATATAAGCAGCGTGATGTTGGTTTACGCGCTAGTGAACTAGCACGTGATTTGTTAGTGTCAATTATGCCGGATGAAGTTAAGGCTCAGATTGAACATAAAGTTCCTGAAGATTTTGATTTTGCTTACGAAAAAGTTCGTTTTATTCGCTTTGCGCAAAAAATGAATTTTGGACCTAGTACGCAGTCGATTGTTGACGCTGCTGTTGAACGTAATATTCCATATTTACGTTTGAACGAAGCATCTTTAATTCAGCTTGGTTATGGTAAATACCAAAAACGTATTCAAGCAACGATTACGAGTGAAACCCGATTCATTTCAGTTGAGTTAGCGAGCAATAAAAGTGCTACAGCTAATTTGCTAGATAGTCTTGGTTTGCCAGTTCCGCAACAACGAATTGTTGGTTCTGAACGTGAAGCTGTTAAGGCATTTCATTCAATAGGCGGACCAGTAGTGGTTAAACCACTGGATGGTAACCATGGGCGTGGTATTTCAATTAACCTAACTACTGAAGAAGCTGTTATTGAAGCATTCCATGTTGCAAAAGAAGTTTCACGTAGCGTAATTGTTGAGTCTTTCCTCGAGGGTGAAGATCATCGTATGCTAGTGGTTAATGGTAAATTAATCGCAGTTGCTAAACGTGTACCAGGACATGTAGTTGGTGATGGTAAAAAAACTGTCGCAGAATTAGTGGACATTGTTAATCAAGACCCGCGCCGTGGTGTTGGACATGAAAAAGTATTAACTCGTTTGGAGTTAGATTATGCTGCTAATCAAATTCTTGAGAAAAAAGGTTATACCGCTGAGACAATTCTAAAAGATGGCGAAGTGTGCTACCTACGCGATACAGCTAATTTGTCAACAGGTGGAACTGCAATTGATTTAACAGATCAAGTTCATCCTGATAATAAAGAAATGGCTGAGCGTGCGATTAAAGCAATTGGTTTAGATGTTGGTGGTGTTGATTTCTTAATCAAAGATATTAGCCAATCATATCATGATATTGGTGGTGGTATTTGTGAGGTGAATGCGGCGCCTGGTTTCCGGATGCATACTCACCCGACAGAAGGTAAACCACGTGATGTTGCTGGCGCAGTGATTGATATGTTGTTCCCTGAACCAGAAAAAGCGCGTATTCCTACAGTCGCAATTACTGGTACAAATGGTAAAACAACCACTTCACGGATGGTTGCTCATTTATGGAAACAAGCAGGAAAAGTAGTTGGTTTAACCACTACGGATGGTATTTACATAAATGGTAAATTAACTGTGAAAGGTGATACTACAGGTCCTGTTTCGGCGCATATGGTATTGCAAGATCCTAATACAGAGATCGCAGTATTAGAAACTGCACGTGGTGGATTATTACGCAGTGGTTTAGGCTATGAGTTCTGTAATGTTGGTGCATGTTTGAATGTTACTGCAGATCATATTGATATCAGCGAAGGTAATGGATTGGCTGATTTAGCTAAAGTAAAACGGATTATTACAGATGCAGCTCGTGATACTGCTGTATTAAATGCTGATGATATCGAGTGTTTGAAAATGGCATCGACTACCGAAGCTGAAAATATTTTCTACGTAACGATGAATCCACAACACAATTTAGTACGTGAGCATATCCGTTTGGGCGGTAAAGCAGTTATTATTGAAAAAGGTGTTAATGGTGACATGATCACAATTTTTGATAATGGTGTACACGTTCCGGTGTTATGGACACACTTAATTCCTGCAACAATGGAAGGTAAAGCAGTTCATAACGTACAAAATGCTATGTTCGCAGTAGCTATTGCCTATAGCATGGGTATGAATCTTGATGATTTACGTAATGGTTTACGCACATTTGTTAATAGTTATCATCAAACACCAGGACGGATGAATTTCTATGATGAGCATCCATTCAAAGTATTGCTTGATTATGGTCATAATCCGGCTGCGATTAATATGATTGGTAAATTTGTTGATCAGATGAGTGTACCAGGTAAGAAATTAGCTGTGGTTACTTTCCCTGGTGATCGTACTAATGCATTGATTGAGGAAAGTGTTAAATTATTACCATCTCACTTTACGCATTTTATTTGTAAACAAGATGATAACCGCCGTGGACGTAAAGATGGTGAAGTTCCTGAATTAATTCGTGAACTTTTAATTAAACATGGTGCTAATCCTGCTAATGTAGAAGTAGTACTTGATGAGCAAGATGCTATTAATAAAGCTTTGAGCACTGCTCATGAGGGAGACTTTATTGTTGTGTTGGCAGATAAAGTTAGTCGTTGTTGGAAACAAATCACTTCGTTTAAATCTGATGGAAATACACGAGTGAAAGAAGTTGATACCCGTGCGGAAGACCACTTGTTGGATCGTGTGGAAGTTGATTTAATTTCTGATGCAATTAATAACGCAACTATCCGTACTGATAAACGTGGTGTAATCATTGAGGTTGAGGAAGAAAATAACGATTAGTCGATATTGACTGTTAACTTCATATCTATTCGGCATATCAGAGATTAAACTGATATGCCGTTGGTTTCTATTTAGTATCATCTCAATTGGTTTTGAGTAAAAGGAAAAAACCATGTTTCAAAGAGACGCACTTGCAATTCGCATTTTAGCTGGAACTAATATGTTTTTCTCAGGTGTGGGGGCTATTTCTGAAATAGTTACTCGTGATGAGCATAAGCAAGAGTTTGCTAATGATTATGAAGCTGTACTACGTAAGTTATTGGATGAACTTGGCTGGGATGATGTGCCAGTTCATAAACGTGTATATAGTCGTGGAATTATCATGGCAATTCCAACTGAATTTGACTTAACTTACGCTGGTTGCAAGATATTGGGGGTTGCATTTGATATTGCAGCAGCCAAATATAACAAGACTGAAGAACTAGATTTTGCCGAAGAATTAGAATATCTTGAGTATATTATTTCAAAAGAGCGTTATAAAACGCTTCGAAATATCTATAATGAGGCTAAAGATCGTTCATTAAACGTCTATCTTGATCAGAATATTATTAGTATTGGTAGCGGTAAAGGTGCTTATATTGCTAATATTGATGAAATTGGTTATGATGATGTTCCTTGGGATAAAATCTACGAAATACCTAGCGTAATGGTAACTGGAACTAATGGTAAGACTACAACAGTACGTCTAACCAGTTTTATTTCACAACATGCAGGAAAATGCGTTGGTTATTGCTCAACAGACTGGGTGATGATTAATGGCGAGGTTGTTTCTGAGGGTGATCTTTCCGGACCAAATGGCAACCGTCGAGTTATGACTAATCCTGATGTCGACGTGGCTGTGCTTGAAGTTGCTCGTGGTGGAATTGTTAAGCGTGGCTTAGCAACTTCTAATGTTGGCGGTGCGGTGGTAATGAATGTTTCTGAAGATCATCTTGGTGTTAATGGTATTGATGATGTAATGGATTTAGCTCGTGCCAAGTTCACTGTGCAAAATGCGGTACGCCCAGGGGGACACAATGTAGTTAATCTGGATGATGAAATTTCGCATTCATTTATTGATGGATTGCCTCGTGCGCGTGCGTTCTTTAGTCAAAAATTGGCAGCTAATGAGGTTATTAAATTTGTTAAAACTGCAGATGATTATGCATGTTTTGTTGAAAATAACAGCTTTGTGGTATATCGTCACGGTGAAAAACATGTTATCGCTGGCGTGAATGATGTTGATCTTACTTATAACGGAATAGCTAAACATAATATTGAAAACGTGTTGGCAGCAATTTGTTTGAGCATAGAGCTTGGACGTAGTTATGAGGAAATTACTGCGGGTCTTTTGGCGTTTAGAAATGATGAACATAACCATGGTCGGTTTAATATGTTTGATGTTAAGGGTTTTGAAGGCAGTAAAATTTTTGTTGACTATGGGCATAATTTAGCATCCGTTGATAATATGCTTAAATTCGCGCGAAGCATTGGTAATTCTGATACTAAAATCACGGTATTACTAGGGTTATCCGGCGATCGTAAATTTATGGTGGATAACATAGCGAAGAGTGTGGTTCAGCATAAGATAGACTACGTGATTGTTAAAATGTTTACTAGCCACCTTCGTGGTGCTGAGGTTGGTGAATTAGCTCAATTTTTACAAGAGAGGCTATTAAAGCGTGGCTTTGATACTAAAAATATTGTTGCTACCGTAGATCAAGAAATAGAAGCATTGGAGTTAGTCTTGTCTAATATGGAGGCTAATCATCTTTATATTATGCTGTGTCAAGATCAAGCAGCCGAAGTTATTAATGCAATAAAGAAATATAATAACGAGGCTAATGCCTGATAATACTACATTAAAGGCGCTATCTTTGATAAAATAGCGCCTTTAATATAAAATATTTAATTAGGTGGCACCAAATTAGTTTTGATAGTTGCCGAGGTAGAAAAAATTGATGATTGGATCAATAACTAGAGGAATTTATTAATGAGTATGGAGCATAAGTCAGCGCGTGGTTTTATTATCCCTATTGGTGGACGAGAAGAAAAAGAAGTTAATCCTAGAGTTTTAGAACGATTTGTTCAGTTAAGTGGCGGTAAAGATGCCATTATTTCAGTTATTCCAACTGCTTCTAATTTAGAAGATACCGGTGATCGTTACGTTGAAATTTTTCAGCGCCTAGGTGTAAAAAAAATATATAACAATAATATCTCAAGCCGCCTAGATGCAAATAATGAGATTTTTGTAAAACAGTTAACTGAATCAACAGGTATTTTTATGACTGGTGGAAATCAGTTGCTTTTATCTACAGTACTTGGTGGTACAGTAATTGCCAAAATGATTCGTAAACGTAATGCAGAAGGCGTTCCTGTTGCCGGGACTTCAGCTGGAGCTGCATTTATTCCCGAGCACATGATTGTCTCTGGTGATTCTGGTCTTATTCCTCGTGTTGGTGGCGTAATGATAGCTCCAGGGCTTGGTTTAACTAATAAGATTATGATTGATCAACATTTTTCACAGCGTAACCGTCTAGGGCGCTTGTTAACGGCTCTTTCTTATAATCCCTATAAAACAGGTGTGGGTGTTGATGAAGATACTGCTGCAATTATTGATGCAGAAGGTAATATTGAAGCTATTGGTAGTGGTGCACTAACTGTAGTAGACATGTCTAAAGTTGAATTTTCATCAGTAGCTAGTACTTCGCCTGGTGAAGCGATTAGTTTAGTTGGGGTTAAGATTCATACCCTATTAAGTGGTGATCGCTACAATACTAAAACGCATGAGGTAATTCAATTGATTAATAAGGCTTCAGAAGAATGAAGCGTGTTATTATTCATGGTGGATGCGGTGCTCGTGAAGATAGCACTACGCCTTTTGAAGCGTATCATGAGAATTTACTTCCGATTATCCAGCAGGCTCATCAATTTTTGGAAAAAACAAATAGTGCTGTTGATACAGCGCTGTTTGCTGCAAAACTTCTTGAAGACAATCCGATCTTTAATGCTGGTACAGGTTCACGCGTTCAACAAGATGGTCAAATTAGAATGTCTGCATCATATATGGATAGCGTAAAAAATAAATTCTCGGGTGTAATTAATATCCAAAATGTGCGTTACCCATCAGAAGTGGCTCACGCACTACAACAGCAGCATCATAGTATTATTAGTGGTGAACATGCAACTAATCATGCTTATCAAAAATTACAAATCATGCCTTATAACCCAATGACTGAAAAGCGTTGGAATGAATACCTCGAGCTTAAAAAGGGCTTGACTGGTACAATTGGTGTTGTGGTTTTGGATGATAATGGTATAATTTGCGCAATCACTTCAACCGGTGGGGCTGGATTCGAGGTTCCTGGTCGTGTAGGGGATAGCCCAACTGTTGCTGGTAATTTTGCCTCCAGTGTAATGGGTATTTCTTGTACTGGAATTGGTGAAGAGATTATTAATAAAGCAGTTGCAAGCAAAGTTCATACACGCGTTAAGGATGGCATGACTTTGAGTGATGCAGTTCAGCGTTCAATAGTTGAAAGTGATGCCGATGGTGATTATGTCGGACTTATTGCTATTGATAAAGATGGTAATATTTGCACTGGAACAACAGCCATTGCTCAAACGCTTTACGCATATTATGATGGTAGCAGTTACCGAACGTTTTTGCAAGATATTAAATAAAATTAAAACCAGCGAATATAGCACGCTGGTTTTTTGTTTTTTTATGTCGTAAAAATTAACGTGTGTCTAAGAAGCCATTTTTATTGATATGGTTAATTTTTTTCTTAATTATATTGCACTGCACTATATAAAGTACTCTAAATCCTTATCTTTTTGTTCAAAAATAACTTGTCAGCAAACTTTACAATGGTAAAATGAATTCTCCGTTGTAATATGTATCTCTTTCCTAAGTTTAGAACTAAAATCTCACTTCTTGTTTAATTTGTGCTAGAAAATGTCTAACTTGTTTTCTATTGAGTTGCATATTTAGTTATCTCAAAATTATTAAAATATTTATGGAATAATTAATGAAAAAAAGAACATTAATTTCAATTTTATGCGCCGGTATTATTTTGGGTGCATGCTCTAGTGGAACATCTAACTCTTCAAACAGCTCATTAACCCTTGAGCAGGTATTGCAGGATAACTTAACATTCTTTCAAACTGGTGCTGGTATTGATGCTAAGACTTTTATGCCGTACGATACTATTTATGTAGATAAAAATTCTCATAAAATTACTTCGACTAATGGTCAATTTAATACAACCGAAACTGGATTGTATTTAAATATTTTATTATTGATCGCAGAAGATAAGATTAATAGTCCTTATATCAATAAAGATCAAGCCATAACGCAAATGCTGCTAATTACTCAAGAGTTATTAGATTTGCAAAATACGCCGGGCAAAAGCTGGAAAGGTTTATTCTATTGGCCATACAATATTGAAAGTAGCGGTAATATTGTTCCTGCGACTTCGACTGTTCCTGATGTTGATAATAGTAATCTAGACTTTTCTTTAGCTGCCTTGATTGGTGCATATCAATATAGCAATGATCCGTTACGCAGTAAAATAGCTAAACAAGCTTTAACTATAGTTAATAATCAACAAGAGGGTTGGACTACGATTGGTACATATACCAAATCATCGCTTCCTAATCCTGATTGCCAACAATGCGTAGCCGCTGGATGGGATACCGCCACAAATAAACCGCTTGGTTATTACATTGACCGCATGGCAAATGAAAGTCGTTTATCTCCGTTATGGATGTTAATCCAAGGCTATACCGCAGAGTCTGGTGCATTTACTCAGATGCCAATTTACTCCAACAATATTACACTAAATAACGGCGAATCGGTTAATGCAGAATTAACTTGGGATGGTACTATGTTCCAGTTGCTGCTTCCGCGGATTTTGATGCGTGAAGATCAATTAATTCCAAGCTATAACCAGTTATTTAATAACTATGTTACTGTTCAACAGCAGTATATTGAATCAAACGGTCTAATCGCTTTTCTTTCTGCATCTAGCGCGACTAATGATACTTATCATGGTGACTTTGGTGTTCCTAGCTTAAATGAGTGTTATGTGCGTGGTTGGTGTCAATTACCTGCATTTATTGATGGTACACCTCATGCAACTGCATTGGTAGCATTAGAAAATCCAACGTTAAGTTTACAATACTTTAATCAACTATATCAGTGTAGTAACACTTTAACGCCTTATGGATTATATGATGCGATTGGACAAAATTGTGAAACCGGTACCGAACTAATTTCCTTAGATCAAGGAATGTTGGTTCTTGGACTATCTGGGAATACAATTTCAAATTATGTAAGTGATTACATTAAGAGTGTTGGGAAATGGGAAATGGTGCAAGGTTTATATCAGCATTATCAACCAGTGCCATTAAATTAATTTATTTTATGAAGGGGAAATCATGAAAAAACTTACTAAATTATTATTACCGGGAGTTATTGCCTGTACTTTAATTGCTTGCGGTGATAAATCCAAAAATTCTGAAGCTGCATCAACAGCTTCTGCCGCTGGTTCGCAAGAAGTTACACTTAATGTCTGGGCTATGGGCGAAGAAGCTAAGAGTCTTGATACATTAGTTGCTGGATTTGAACAGCAAAATCCAACTATTCACGTTAAAGTGCAATCAATTCCTTGGGGAATGGTGCATCAAAAATTATTAACCGCTCTTTCAGGAGATAGCACACCGGATATTTCAATGATGGGAACGTCATTTATGGCAGAATTTGTCAAGCTTAATGCCTTTGAAGATCTTACACCTTATTTAGCTAAAGATAGCACGGTGAAACTTAGTGATTTTATTCCAAGTACGTTATTAACTAATCAGTTTGATGGTAAAACTTATGGCTTCCCATGGTATGCGGATACAAGAATTATGTTCTATCGTAAAGACTTGATGGAGCAAGCTGGTTTTAAAGACTTTCCTAAAACTTGGGATGGAATGTTTAAGCTAGCCGAAGCTGAAAAGAAAAACGGAGTAAAAGCTCCGATTACCTTGATAAAGAATGATGTCAATACACCTACTGAGATGCTGGTAACCCTATGGCAAAATCAAACTAATATCGTCGATGATAAAGGTAAATCTATGGTTGCGACTCCTGCATTTAAGCAAGCAGTAACTTATTATACAAGTTATTTTAAAAATGGTTTAGCTCCAATGGATTTGGGTGGCGATATTGCACCTTTATTTGTTAATGGTAAATTAGGTATGTTCATTGGTGGTCCGTGGATGATCTCGTTAGTTAATAAAGCCGGTGGCAAAGAATTTGCTGATAAATGGGGTGTTGCGGTTATGCCAGCTGAGAAAACTAATACTTCATTTCTGGGTGGTGCAAATTTTGTGATGTTTAAAAACTCCAAAAATAAAGCGGATGCATATAAATTGATGGAATATTTGGCTTCAGCTCCAGCACAAAAGCAATTTTATGATTTAACTAGTAATTTACCAACGGTGCAAAATGCATGGACTAGCATTGAATCAAATCCAACTGTTGCAGTGTTTAAACAACAACTAAATAATGTGAATATTCCATATAATATTCCACAAGGACCGCGCTTATATAAAGTTTTTGGCGATACAGTGGAACAAATTATATATGGCAAAGTTACTATTGATGCAGGGATTGCTGATCTTGATAAACAAGTTACTCAAATTATGCAAAAGTAATTTATTTTAGTTATACGTGCTGCACTATAGCGTGCAGCATTTTTTAATGAGAAATTTAAGTGAAAAATTACAATAGTCTTGATACGCAATATAAAGCAGAGTTAAATAATGATCTTGGTTTAAGTTTGAGGTTTTTAGCCAATGGTAATCTGGCAGCAATTACTTATAAGAATTTGTTGATAAATCTGTTGGAAGGTGGTTTTATTGATAGTAGCGTTACCAATATTTATTTACGAGTTTACAATGGCAGTGAAATAAGCTATGTGCCGTTAGTTGGCGCTCTATCATCTTCTAAGTTTGAGGGTAATAGTGAGCAAGTAAGTTGGTATGGAACAGCTTTAGATTTGGATTATGTCGTTAGTTGTCGTCTGGCTAAAAACGCTAATCTTTGGCTTTGGCAAGTTCAAATTAATAATCATAGCGCGAGAGAAATTAGCTATGATTTAATTTATACACAAGATGTTGGAATTGCCGATGTAGGGGCGGTGCGTACCAATGAAGCGTATACCTGTCAGTATATTGATCATACCATTTTATCTGATTCCACAATGGGTTATGCTGTTGCCTCGCGGCAAAATGTTGCTCAAACTGTGGATGGTGTAGCTAGTTTTCCATGGTTATTGCAAGGTGGTTTAAATAGGGTAACTAATTATTCTACCGATGGCTTTCAATTCTATGGTCTCAATTATCGTGAAACAAATATTCCTCAGGCATTAGTGCAAGGTAATTTACCTTCAAGTTGTTTGCAATATGAATTTGCTTTGACTGGGCTACAGCAAGAACAAGTTACTTTAGCAGCCGGAGCACAATCTCAAAGTAGTTTTTTTGCCTATTTTATGCCCAATCATGGCGAAGTTAGTAACCTTAAGGATTTAGAGTGTTATAGTAGAGTTCTAGAATTTGCTCAATCTCCAGTTTCAAATAAGCCTAGTTCAGGTTTTGCTCCAGTATCTAGTATTTTAAATAACACTCAAATGTTAAAGAGTGAAAATTTAAATTATGACGATTTAGCTCAATTTTTTTCAGGAGATTTTTGCCATGTCGAGCGACAAGGTGATGAGATATTGTCATTTTTCTATTCTAGTGGAAACAAATTAGCGAATAGTCGTCATGTGGTTCTCAAAAACAAAGAACTTTGTGTCGAGCGTCCGCACGGGCACTTAATCTTCTCTGGTACAGATAGTGATTTTGCCATTCATCGAATGTCTTCAACCGTATATATGTGTGGGATTTTTAATTCTCAGGTAACTCTTGGAAATACATCATTTAATAAGCTTTTGTCAGTACCACGCAATCACTTAAATGTGTTGAAATTTTCCGGGCAAAGGGTTTTTATTCGCAATTCTGATGATAGCTTGATACAACTAGGGCTACCTTCGGCGTTTGAGCTGGGTGTGAATTTTGCACGCTGGATTTATAAATTTGGCAATGAATTGATTGAAGTAAAAACTTGGACTACTCCAGAACAGCACCAATTAAATTTAAGTATAGCATCAAAATTTGCGCATCAATTTTTAATTATCAACAATATTGTTGCCGGAGTTAATGAGGATGACTCATATCCACAGCTAAGTTTCGCGGATAATAATACGGTAATTGTTCACCCAGATTATAGTGAATTAATTCTTACAGAAAATCCCCAAGCGTCATTTTATATTTGTCCACATAATCCTTCAGATGTTGCAAAAATATCTGATGCAGCGGCATTAACTTCAGCAACCTGTGCAAAAGAGTTACCTTACTTTGTTTATGAAACGAACTCGGTTAACAGTTTTGGTTTAACTTTAGGTGGTGTGCTTGAGCACATTGAATTAGCTTCACAGATTACGACATTTGACATGGCTGTTAGCAAGTTTGAGCAGGCTTGGCTTACTAAAATGAACCAATTTAAACTCAAACATAATACGCTCTCTGGCTTGGATAAGTTTAACGATCTAATCTTTTGGTACACTCATAATGCAATGGTACATTATCTAGTCCCGCACGGACTAGAGCAATATAGTGGGGCGGCGTGGGGTACGCGTGATGTTTGTCAGGGGCCTTTGGAGTTTTTCCTTGCAACTGGAGACTATGCAACAAGTCGTAAAATACTGCTTACAATTTTTAGCCATCAATATCAACAAAGTGGTGGTTGGCCACAATGGTTTATGTTTGATGAGTTTTACCGTTTTCAACAACATGAAAGTCATGGCGATGTCATTGTTTGGCCGTTAAAAGCAATTGTCGATTATATTGAAGCGAGCAGCGATTATACTATTTTGGACGAAAAGTTATCTTTTACTAATTTTGCTAACAGTGATTTTACCTCCGAAAAATATTCAATGCGAGAGCATTTGCAGATTCTATTAAAAAATATCAAGGATAACTTTATTCCTGGAACTGCGCTCTCTTGTTATGGCGACGGGGATTGGGATGATACCTTGCAGCCAGCTAACTCACAATTACGAAAGTCTATGGTTAGTGGTTGGACGGTGCAGTTAACTTATCAGGTATTTGTTAAAGCGAGTAAATTGTTCAAATCCGGCGCTGATTTTGAAATAGGCTGTGAGTTTGGGATATTGGCAAAACAAATCTATCGCGATTATAACCATTATGTTATTCAAAATGGTACTGTTGCCGGGTTTGTGTTATTTAATGATGAAAATACCCATGCCGAGCCATTGCTTCATCCAAGCGATACTCGGACAGGAATCAAGTATCGTTTGTTGCCGATGACACGGGGAATAATCAGTGAATTGTTTACCTATGATCAGGCAATTCATCATTATGATTTAATTAAAGAAAATTTGTATTATAGTGATGGTGTACGTTTGATGAACCAACCAGCTACTTATGCTGGTGGTGTTAATTCTATTTTTAAGCGGGCGGAGTTGGCTTCCAACGTTGGGCGTGAAGTTGGTTTACAGTATGTTCACGCGCATATTCGTTTTATTGAGGCGATGGCTAAATTAGGTAAAGCTGATGAGGTGTGGCAGGCTTTAGCGCAAATTAATCCAATATTAATTGATGATGTGGTTAAAAATGCAGCGAAACGCCAGAGCAATTGTTACTTTAGTAGCTCAGATGCTGATTTTGCAACACGTTATCAAGCACAAGAGCAATGGGATAAATTGAAAGATGCTAGCGTGATGGTACGTGGTGGCTGGCGAATTTATTCTAGCGGCCCCGGGATTTATATTAATCAGTTAATCAGTAATTGCTTAGGAATTCGTTTGCGCAGCCAACAAATTGAGCTAGATCCGGTTATTTGCTATTCTATGGATGGACTTGAGTTTGATTATAGCTATGAAAAATATAATTTGAAATTTATTTATCATGTAAAACAACATGAGTTTGCACCTAAGAAAGTTGTTATAAATAACCATGAATTAACTGAGTTCAGACGAATTGATAATCCTTATCGTGGTGGTGGGATAATCATTAATAAAGCTATAGTTGTTCAACATCTCAAAACAACTGAAATAAATAGTATTGACATTTATCTTTAGTGTTTATGAGCGAAAATTATAATGACTATACACAAAAATTTTGAATGGTTTAAGCATAAAACTGTTTATCAGATTTGGCCGCGTTCTTTTTGTGATAGCAACGGAGACGGAATTGGTGATCTTCAGGGAATTATTTCTAAATTACCCTATTTAGAGCAACTTGGGATTGAAGTTATCTGGCTTTCTCCGGTCTATAAATCACCAATGGATGATATGGGTTACGATATTGCTGATTATTTTAATATTGATCCCTTATTTGGTTCCAATGCTGATATGGATGAATTGATTATTGCTGCCAAAGCTCGGAATATCAGTATTGTAATGGACTTGGTGGTTAACCATACCAGTGATAAGCACCCTTGGTTTATCGAAGCAAAAAAAGGACGGGATAATCCCTATCGTGATTATTATATTTGGCATGATCCGGTAAATGGCGGTGCACCGACTACGCAACGTTCTTTCTTTTTGCCTTCGGCATGGTCATTTGATAGTACAAGCGATCAATATTATTACCATGCCTTTAGCAATCGTCAACCAGATCTGAATTGGGTAAATCCGCAAATTCTCGAAGAAGTTTGTAAAATTATGAATTTCTGGCTTGCTAAGGGTATTGCTGGGTTTAGAATGGATGTGATTGAGTTAATCGGTAAAATTCCGCTAGAAAGCAAATTTACTTCACCGCGTGCTCATGAGCTGTTAAAGCTAATTTTTAAACATACCTTAGCCAATTATGAGCAAACTATCAGCGTAGGTGAAACCGGCGGTGCTACAGTTGAAGATGCAATTTTATATTCTGGCAATCACGATGAGTTAGATATGGTGTTTGGTTTTGAACATATGGCGCAGGATGAGGAGCTTGGTAAGTCTAAATGGCATCTCAAACTATTGAATTTACCTGATTTTAAACGCGTTTTTAAAAAATGGCAAAATGGCTTGTATCAAAAAGGCTGGAATTCCTTGTTCTTGGGTAACCATGATCAACCGCGACCAGTTTCGCGTTGGGGATGTGATGGTAAATACCGTATTCAAAGTGCCAAGATGTTAGCCAATACTTTGCATTTTATGCAGGGAACTCCCTATATTTACCAAGGCGAAGAAATTGGTATGACAAATTACCAATTTGGCAGTGTTGATGAATTTCGTGATATTGAAATGATTAACTTCTATCAAGAGTACATTAATGATGCTGCATGGGGCAAAGATCGGGTGATGCAATCGATTAATGCCAAAGGACGGGACAATGCACGTACACCTGTGCAATGGACAGATGGTAACTATGCTGGGTTTTCTACAGCTAAACCGTGGATTGTGCTTAATCCGAATTATAAACAGATAAATGTCGCCAATGATCTTAATAATCCTGATTCAATTTGGTATTTTTATCAGCACTTAATAAAACTTCGTAAAGAACTAGCCGTAATTCTACATGGCGATTTTAAGTTGCTTGATGAAGATAATTTGCACATTTTTGCTTATGTTAGAAGTTATCAAGAACAACAACTATATGTTATTTCAAATTTCTCAATTCAGACAGAGTATTATACTTTAGGTTTTAAAGGGAAGAGAGCTTGTTTGCTAACAAGCAATTATCAGCGTGAGTCATTGCCTATAAATGGTGTGTTTGAATTACAACCATTTGAAACTATGGCATTTTTATTAGATTAAATGATAGTTAAAAGGAAATCAATATGGCAACTGTAGAACTAAAACAAGTTACAAAAGAATACCCCAACGGCTATAAAGCAGTTCATGGGATTGATTTACAGATTCGGGATGGAGAATTTATGGTTTTTGTTGGTCCCTCAGGATGCGCTAAATCAACTACTCTACGGATGATTGCCGGATTGGAAGAAATTAGTGGAGGAGAAATTTATATTGGTAATCGTATGATAAATAATTTACCTCCCAAAGATCGCGGAATTGCGATGGTCTTTCAGAACTATGCGTTATATCCGCATATGTCAGTGTATGAAAACATGGCATTTGGACTAAAAGTTGCTAAATTACCTAAAGCTGAAATTGATAAACGTGTACGAGAAGCTGCCGAGAAACTTGAAATTACCGAATTACTTCATAAGAAACCCAAAGAAATGTCAGGTGGTCAGCGCCAACGAGTTGCGGTTGGTCGTGCTATTGTTCGTAAGCCAGATGTATTTCTGTTTGATGAGCCACTGTCTAATCTGGATGCAAAACTCAGGGTGTCAATGCGAATCAGGATTACTCAGTTGCATAAAGAACTGCAGGCTGCTGGACAAACTGCAACTATGATTTATGTAACTCATGATCAGGTTGAAGCGATGACTATGGGGGATCGGATTTGTATTCTGAACTACGGTAAAATCATGCAAGTTGATACTCCATTAAATGTTTATAACTACCCGCAAAACAAATTCGTTGCCGGATTTATTGGTTCTCCTGCAATGAATCTTATCCAAGTTAGAGTGATTAAAACAAATGGTGGCGTAAATCTACGCCTTGCAGATGAGTTGGAATTAACTCTACCACCAGCAAAAGCACAATATTTGCTTGATTATGATGGCAAAACAATTTGGTTTGGAATTAGACCGGAACATATTAGCCTAGTTAATGCTGATGATAATACTACTGGTTCAACTATTCATGGGGCGGTAGAAATTGTTGAGCAAATGGGTAATGAGTCCTATATTCATTTTAGCCTCAATGGTGTTAGCTTAGTCGCACGCACGGCACAATTTGGTAGTCAAACCCTGCAACAAGGTCAGGATAGAGTCGCATTTAGATTTTTGCTTGAGCATTGCCATTTATTTGATCTAGATACTGAAGAAAATATTGGATTAAAGTAGGGATATGAAATGAAAACAAATCTGCGAAGCCTATTATTTTTTCTTTCTCCAGCACTGATTTTGTTATCGGTATTTTTATTGATTCCAATTGGTGCTGCAGTATATATGAGTTTTAACAAAATTGGTGTTGAAGCTCTAATTGATCCGCAAACAATTAGCTTTGTTGGGATTACTAATTATACGCAAATTATCTTTCATGATGAGTTATTTCGTAAAGCCTTATTAAATACGGTAATTGTGCTGGTAATCGCTATGCCTTTGACCGTGGCGTTATCATTGAGTTTGGCAGTCTTGATTAACAGTAAATTAACTAAATTTTCCTCGTTATTTCGGGTTGGATTTTATTTACCAGCAATTTCCAATACGATCGCGGTGGCTTTAGTATGGAAATGGCTCTTGAATGGCGATTATGGTTTAATTAACTACTTACTGAGTTTGGTAGGCATAAATGGTCCACAGTGGCTTACCAATGAACACACGGCGATTTTTACTATCATTATGTTGGTAGTGTGGAAAGGAATTGGTCCCAATACAATTTTGTATATGGCGGCATTAAGCAGTGTTCCTGATTCAGTTAAAGAAGCCGCAGAAATTGATGGAGCTTCGGCATGGCAGAGGTTTATTAAGATAACTGTACCCATGTTAGCACCGACTACGACTTACATTAGCATTATGTTACTGATTGGTTATCTGCAGTTATTTGAAGAACCGTTTATGTTAACCGGTGGTGGACCAGTTAATTCAACTACTTCAATCGTGATGCTGATTTATAACGAAGCGTTCAAGTACTTTAATTTTGGCTACGCCTCAGCAATCTCAATGGTATTGTTTTTTATAATTTTTGCTGTTAGTTTAATTCGGATTAAATTAACCAAACTTGGTTCATAGGATAGGTGATATTATGAAAAAGAATTTGTTAAGACAATGGCAGAAACGCGGAACAGTGCTTAGCTTACACAGTGTATTGTTTGTCGCTCTTTTTATCATGTGCTTGCCTTTTTTATGGATGTTGAGCACATCATTTAAAACGAGTAGTGAAGTGCTGAAGTTTCCGCCAACTTGGATTCCTCATGACTTTACTTTTGAGAACTATGTTGAGTTATTTAAGGCGATTGATTTTATTCACCCATTTTACAATAGTGTTATTATTGCTTTGGTTTCGGTTATCCTTAGTGTTATAGTTTGTTCACTGGCAGCTTATGCTTTCGCTAAATTTAATTTTAAAGGGCGCGATAAACTGTTTATGGTTTTACTCGGCACTATGATGGTGCCTGGAGTGGTAATGCAGATTCCGACTTTCTTATTAATGAAAGCACTTGGCTTGATTAATAGTTATACTGGAATTATCTTACCCGGAATCGCAAGTGTTGGGATGATATTTTTCTTTAGGCAGTTCTTGTCAACTATTTCTAATGACTATATTGAAGCAGCACGGATTGATGGGGCTGGAGAAATCCGAATATTTTGGAGTATCATTTTGCCAATGATGCGTCCAGCTCTGGTTGCGCAAGGAATTTTTGCTTTTACTGCCTCATGGAATAGTTTCATGTGGCCGTTAATTATTGCAACAGATGACCGTTTTTACACCTTACCACTGGCATTAACTCAGTTAGATGGACAACACGCCAGTAACTATGGTTTGTCAATGTCAGGCGCAATTGTGGTAATTATTCCCTTGGTGATACTGTTTATGTTTACGCAGAAGTATTTCCTTAACAGTATGAATATTGGTGGCGTAAAAGAATAATATGCTCTTCGTTTTTGAAACTTGGACTTTGTCGGATTTCAAAAAAGACTCCTTATGTAGCTCTAACTACATCGCGTCGTCTTTTTTATCAATCCTTCGCGTACAAGATTCAAATACTATGAGTATAGTTGCTTATGGATGATTGGTTATAATTTTTATGATAAGAAGGTTTGATAGAAATGGAATTGACAATTCAACAACAGCTTGAGAAATTGGAACATAAACCGACTACCTCAAGAAGTAAAACGGAAACGTTTCAGCTTGCGCAGGAATTACTAAAGAAAATGACATTGGCTGAAAAAATTGGGCAGATGTTTCAGCTAGCTCCTCCTGAAGCAAATGTAGAAGGATTGAAATGGGAGCATAGAGAAGAAAATTCCTCGGCTAAATTAATCTGTGAGGGCAAAGTTGGTTCAATTTTAAGTGTTACTGATAGTGAAACAATTTTCAAATTGCAAAAATTAGCAGTTGAGCAATCACGTCTAGGTATTCCATTATTCTTTGCTGCTGATATGATTCATGGGTGTCGTACCGGATTCCCAATTAATCTGGCAATGGCGTGTTCCTTTGATCCGGATTTAATTGAGCGTAGCTGTCGCCAAATTGCTTATGAAGTCGCACATACTGGCTTAAATCTAACTTTTTCTCCAATGGTTGATTTAGTGCGCGACCCTCGTTGGGGAAGGGTAATGGAAAGTAATGGAGAAGACCCATACCTCAATAGCCAGCTAGCGGCGGCATATGTGCGAGGTTATCAACAAGGTGATTATAGCTCGGCATACTCGGTGGCGGCGTGTTGCAAGCATTTCGTTGCTTATGGTGCTGCTGAGGGCGGTCGCGAATATAACACCGTGGATATGTCGGAACGTGAATTACGTCAGCATTATCTATCTGGTTATAAAGCTTGTGCTGATGCTGGGGTTGCTTCATTCATGACCTCATTTAATATTTATGATGGAGTTCCTGCAACAGCCAATAAGTTTATCCTGCGTGATATTCTACGTAATGAATGGCAATATGATGGCTTTGTTATTTCAGATTATACCTCTAGCTATGAAATGATTGATCATCGAACTGCACGGGATGCACGCGAGGTTGCTTTGCAATCAATAGTTGCAGGTTTAGACCACGAAATGGTTTCGATGACTTATTTGGAGCATTTAGAAGAGTTAGTAATCTCTGGTGAGGTTGAAGAGTCTTTGATTGATGAGGCTGTAATTCATATGCTACAGTTTAAATATCAAATTGGTCTGTTTGATGATCCATATAAGCATCTTTATGCTGATCGGGAGCAATATATGCGTTTGCCTGAAACCTTAAATCTGGCGAAAGAGGCAGCATTAAAGTCGGTGGTAATGCTTAAAAATGATAATCAGACGTTGCCACTAGCTAAACAAAAGCAAAAAATAGCACTAATTGGACCATTGGCTGATTCCAACCAAGTCGTTGGCGCGTGGGGTTCTCTTGCTCGAAATGAAGAGTGTGTCTCACTTTTATCTGGTATGAAATCACTAATCGGTGGAGAAAATATTCTTCATACGGCAGGTTGTGATATTTTAGGTAATAACCGTGATGGCTTTGCACAAGCGATTGCAGTTGCTAAATCAGCGGATATAATTATTTTAGCTGTTGGTGAAGATCAATCCATGTCTGGTGAAGCAAAATCTCGTGCTTATTTAAATATTCCAGGCGTGCAAAATGAACTTGCACAAGCACTAAAAGCTTTAAATAAGCCACTAATAGTGATAGTCTTTAGTGGTCGCCCACTTGAACTTGGCTGGTATGCTGAAAATAGCGATGCGATTTTACAAGCGTGGTTTTTAGGTAATGAAAGTGGTAGTGCTTTGGCTAGCATACTCTTTGGTGATAGCAATCCAAGTGGTAAATTAGCGATGTCTTTTCCATATACTGTTGGTCAGATACCAGTTTATTATAATCAATATAATACAGGGCGTCCGTCTCCAAACGGTGAATATTCTGAGTACCGTTCATGTTATATTGATGTGCCTAACTACCCACTTTATCCATTTGGTTATGGCTTAAGTTATAGTAAATTTGAATATATGGATTTGGTAATTGATAAAAAAGTTCTTGCTGCAGCGCAACAACTAACGGTGTCTGTGAAGATTTGTAACACTAGCGAGATTTCTGGTGAAGAGGTTGTCCAGCTTTATATTAAGTGCAAAAATTTTAGTGTGGCACGACCAAATCGTGAGCTTAAACGTTTCAAACGAGTGATGATTCCCACAAATTGTAGTAAAATAATCGAGTTCACAATCGATAAATCAGATTTGGCATATTACAATGCGGAAATGAAATCTACTCCGGAAAATCGCGACTATATAATCTACGTGGGTAGTGATTCGAATGCAGACTTGTCTGCTGAGTTTTCGTATTTATCTTGATATAACATTGTGTAAATTTAAAATTTGTAATATTAATAGGGGACTCTATAAAAATGAGAATATTAAGAAGTCGAAAATTGCTTGCTGGTGGTTTATGTTTAGCGCTGCTTAGCGCCTGCTCTACCGTAGGTCTAGGCGATGTTCCACAAAACCGTGAAAATTATAATAAAGCATTGGATAGCAGTGAAAACGAGCAATTTCTAATGAATGTGGTGCGGATGCACTATGGTGAGAATCCATATTTTGTCGGTGTCGATAGTATTACTGCTGCAACATCTTTGACCGCTGGAGTACGTGGTACGTTTGGAGTTAATAACGTTTGGGCTCCTATTAACGGAGTACAATGGAGCGGCAGTCCGCAAATAGCATTTTCACAAACTCCAACGATTACCTATTCACCAGTTCAGGGTGGGAAGTTTGCAACAGGTATGTTAGCGCCACTGACACTTGATAAAATTTATCTGTTATTACAATCCGGCTATAATGTTAAGGAAGTATTAAAGCTAACTACCACACGGATTGGTAGTCTTAGCAACGGTCGTTCCTCACACTATGTAGCGTCTAAATCTGTTCCAAATACCAGTGATTTTGATAATTTCATCAATACTTTGGATGATTTAGTTGATACTAATCAGGTTACTACTGAATTTACCAGCTACGAAAGTCAACCAGCGGTGTTTTTATACGCGACCACTGAGTATGGTGCAAAAACCTTAGCTCAAGGTTTGAAATTATCCAAACCATATCAGAAATTAATTTTTGCAAATACGCTAGTTATTGATAAATCACAGCCAGAGAATGTTATCAGCATTAGTACTCGCTCATTCTTTAATGTAATGGCATTCTTATCTAATAATGTGGACACTCCTGCAGTTGATCGTAGTGAATCTGAAAATTATAATGCAACTTTGGTTGATCCAAATCTGGATTGGAGTAAATACACTTCAAATATGCTACATGTACGTGAAAGCTCGAGCGAGCCTTCAAATGCAGTAGCAGAGGTCGAATATGATAGTCACTGGTATTACATTCCAGATGATGATGATCTATCTAAATCAACACTAGTATTGTTGAAATTGATTTACTCATTGCAATCTGGCGAAGTGCAAGCTAACTTGCCTTTGATTACAATTCCAATCAACTAAATCAAATTATGAAATAACATTAATTTAAATATTTCATTTGAAAAAATGATTTCATTTGAAAATAATATTTGCGAAAGAAGTTAGACGATGAACTTTTCCAAAGTTATATTTTTATCAGTTTCTTTAGTTACGCTCATGACAGCGTGCTCTACAACTGGTTTAGGGCAAGTGCCAAAAACACGTGAAAATTATAATAAAGCAATTGATACCAGCGAGAATGAACAATTCTTACTTAATATAGTGCGAATGCATTATGGTAACAGCCCATATTTTGTTGGCGTAGATAGTGTTACTACTCAGTCAACATTACGGACTAAACTTGAAGCTCAAATGTTTACCGATAGGAATGCAGTAATGGCGGGTCCATTTTGGAATATTGCACCTACCATTGAATTTACTGAAGCGCCAACAATTACGTATACACCGCTACAAGGAACCAAATACGTTTCTGGTATGATGACACCATTGACTCTTGATCGGATTGGTATGTTGCAAAGTTCAGGCTGGGATTTACCTACAGTCTTGAAGCTAAGCATCAACCGCATTGGTGTATTGAATAATAGTGAGGTGAGTCGTCACGTTGTAGATGGTGGTTCTTCCGATAATCCGGAATTTAGTAACTTTGTTGATCAGCTTACACGACTTGGGCAAAAGGGGGCTATAACCCATAGCCTGACCAGTTATCGTGATCATCCGGCAATTTTGCTGCAAACCACTCCAGAAGCTGGGGCACAAATTTCTAATATGCTGCATTTAAAGCATAACTATACGCAGTTTATTTTTTCTCAATATGCAGTAAATCTACCAGGAACTCCCGAAAATATAGTTTATATGCAAACTAGATCGTTACTCGGTATTTTAAACTATCTGGCAAACTATATTCCTGATGATGACTCTAGCCAGCAAAAGCAAACTAAAGGTTCTTTTTATGCATTAGTTAGTAATTCCGAACCAGCAGATGCTGTGGTTAAGATTAATTATAAAGGTAAATGGTATTATATTGCGAATGATGATACTACATCCAAATCAATTTTAATTTTGTTAAAAGTGATTTATTCATTACAACTAGGTGATATAAAAGCGAATTTACCTATGGTTGTTATTCCAGTTGGTCGTTAATCTGCTGTTTATTTATGAGAGAATAAAAATGTTAAATGTTAAGTCTATTTTATTGGTTCTAAGCGGAGCTGTGCTTGTACTAACTGGTTGTTCAACTGTTGGTTTGGCTAATGTTCCTAAGACGAGAGAGGGCTATAATCAGGCTCTAAACCAAAGTGATAATGAACAATTTTTGATGAATATTGTTCGTTTACACTATAATAAAAGTCCATTTTTTGTTGGCGTGGATAGTATTACCACTCGTACTACTTTAAAATATTCAACTGGTGGGGATGATACAAAAGTTGGTAATGCTACTAACGGACGTAATTTTCCTGCTTTAGGTGCGTTCTGGAATGTGCAGCCTAATATTGAGTTTACCACTTCACCAACGATTACCTACTCACCATTACAGGGAACAAGTTATATTTCAGGTTTGCTAACACCAATAGATATAACCAAGTTTTACTATTTGGCACAAAGTAATCTTAGCTTGTCTGCTGTATTTAAGTTAACGGTTGAGCAAATTGGTAATCAAATGAATCTAAGCGAGTTCGCTGATTCATCACAATTTACTTATGATAATAAAGGATTTAATGATTTTGTTAGTACTTTAGATGATCTACGCCATAGTTCAAGGGCTGGAGTTTTCTTGGGAAATTATCAAAAGAATCAAGTTTTGGTTGTTGCTAGTTATGATGATGCAGCTGCTGCAAAACTTTCGCAAGCCTTGAATTTAAAAAAACCTTACCGTCAAATTATCTTGTCTCGTTTTGCTAGTAATAATATCTCCGGTAATGTGGTTAAATTTCAAACGCGCTCATTCTTTTCTGTGTTGAATTTTTTGTCTAAAGGCGTAATTGCTCCAGCGGAAACAGAAAAAGGATTTGGTGTGGCTAGTCGTAGTAGCTTAAATCAGCAACAGCAAATTAATCTTGCTCGGATGACTGAAGGATTATTTCAAATGCAGTCTAGTGAAAGTGAACCGCGCAATAGCAGAAATAAAATTGAGTATGAAGGGCGCTGGTATTATATTCCAAATAGTGACATAAATTCTAAAGCGACTTTAATGCTCGTTAAGTTAATGTATGCACTACAATCTGGGGAAGTTACAGATAGTACTTGGTCAGTATTAAATATTCCGGTAGCAGATGAATAATCTGATTGGAATAATGATGTAAAAGCACTCTCTAAGAGAGTGCTTTTGTCTTATTATAGTAATAATTGCAGCGTACTGTTCCAATCTTTGTTAAACTAATGCCAATTGAAATAAATAATTTTGTTGGTTGTTATTGATGTTATTATCCGTGAAGATAATATATTGTCTTTTCAGGATTTAAAATCTTATAGAAAGATTAAACAATGAATAAATTTGCTAATAATGATTATGATTCAGTAGCCAAATTTTTACACTGGTCAATTGCGCTGATGATTTTTTTTAATCTGACTAGTGGTGTGGTTTTGGTATATTTTTCAGCGCTTAGTACTTCACTGAATTTGTATGAAATCCATAAGCAGTTCGGTGCATTGATTTTGATTTTGGCATTTATTCGTTTATTGTGGCGAATTTCACATCGCTATCCAAGGCTTACTGAACTCCCTCTTAGTGAATCAATATTGGCTAATTTTGGTGTGCTGTTAATGTATGCGTTAATGTTTGCAATTCCCATTTCTGGTATTTATTTTACTCAAAGCTCCTCGCAAGAAGTACATATCTTAAATTTCAAATTATTTCAGTTAATTTCACCACAGCCATTGGCGGTAACAATGCAATTTTTTGCTTTGCATAAATATTTAGCAATTTTGATAGCGGCTATAGTTGGTGGGCATACACTAGCGGCTCTGAAGCATCATTATCTGGATAAAAATGACATTTTGCGGCGTATGCTGCCAAACTTGAAATGTAAGAAAAATGAAATTCAGTAGTATTTGGCGACTATTTAATACCTCACAATTAAGCGTAAACCATAAAAAATCTGTTATTTTGGCTTTGGTTATACTCTCTTTGGAATATTTTGACATAATAATATATCTGCACAATGCTAGTGCGTTGGTTAGACTGTATTGTCACTCGCAGATTAGGGGTATTTTAGTTTTATTTGGTGTATTATGGTTATCTAATCTTTTAGCAAAATATTTAGTAGGGGATTTTATTGCTCGTTTATCGCGTATCTTTAAGTCATCTACAATTATGGTATTATCTAGCGTTGTTATTTCCGCTATGCTCTGGTTACAAGCTATGACAATAGCCTATTTTTGTCAAAGTATGGTTCAAGAAATTTTATTGGCTTTGTTTGTATTCAGATTTATTTATCAAGTTTGCGTTGGTATAATCATTCATGCAACTTATGAGTCTGTGTTGAAAATGCAGCAACTAAGTTTTGAGTTTAGCTCTATTATTATCGGTAGCCTTGAACTAAGCTTACTTGGTAGCGTGATTGGTTATAAAATCATTGATTATTTACATATTTCTCACCTAAATTCGTTACTTGTGTTTATTTATTTTATGAGTGTAGCATGGATTTGTGTGGCTTTATTTTTCTTTTTCTTTAATTATGAATTACCAAATAATGGCTCAAATAAACTTCATCGTTATATGGCATCTAATAATTTCAAATTAATGTTTAAACATTTCCATCAGGATACATTAATTGCAATAAGCTTAGTTGGAGTAAGAAGCAGTCTCTGCATTGTTAGTGTAATTTATATGCCCAAATATTTAGAAGAAATTCTGGGTATTTCTTTACATACGACTAGTAACATTATTATGAGTTCTAGTGTAATTGCTATTATTCTGTGTTGGTGGGTGAATAAACATTTAAACCGATTTAACTATGCCAATCTTATAAAATTTGGTTTGGTGAGTTTGATTATGGGGAGTATAATCAGCTATGTTCTATTCTTTTTTAAATTTATCCCTCAACTTGGCGTTTTAATTTTAGTTGTATTTCATAATTTATTTGCACTATCCTGTCCGCTAATTTTATCTAATTTGTTTACGCCAGCAATACGGCAGTTAGCAATTATCTCTTGTTATCGTAATAGTTTTCTAACCTTTGCTTCATTAACATATCTGATAATGGAAGCATCTGGTCAAATTTTACACAATAACTTCTTTCCACCAGCAATTTTTTTGATTGTAATTGCCTTAGTTTGTTACGGTTGTTTGGTCTTGTTTAACCGCAAATCGGTATTAATTTGAGAGGGATGTAATCTATGATTCGTAAAATTCTCTTGGGTGCCAGAAAGTATATTCGCGAATGGTCTAAAGCAGATTTGCATGAGTTTAACAAATTTATTATAAACAAGATACTAAGACATCTTTTTAAATTTGATAATATACTTCCTTTTGGTATTGTCTTTGTCTTATTGGCATTGAGTGTACAGTCAATGAGTAGTGCTTATATTTTTATACCTCAGTCAAATATTCCTGCATTTGCAACCTTTATTGTTATTCAGCTGGCCATGGCGGTGCTGGTTCTTTTAATTTATCCATTTATAATCATTATTGTATTTAATTATATTGGTTATCGTTTACCATTTATAGTTCCACAGGTATTTTTACCTGTTAAGCTAACTTTGCTATTATTAACGTTCTATGGGTTTATCCATTATATTTCACCAACAACAGTTCAAATAAGCGAGCAGCTTCAGATTGTATTTGTTTGGTGTACATTATATTTCATGTTAATGAATTTCTATTTGGCATACAAACATCATCGCCATCCATTAAAACAATCAGGTTTTAGAGCACTGATCGCAGTTGTGTTTTTTATTTTAATTTCAAAGCCATTTTCAGCAGTTCTGTATCATACTTCTGAGCATATCAGCTATTTAGAGATAAATGCTAAACAATTTATTCCGCTTACAAGTTGTAAGTTAATTAGTGGAGCAATTCCCGGAGTGTCGCAGACTAATTCAAATTTGACCATTAATCATCCAGAGTATTTAGAACGTGCGGATAATGGTTGTTACTTATATGGTAATACCATTAGACTTGGTTTTGCTTCAGATTATGTTATTGTCTTTAAAAAAAATCTTAAGAGTATTTCAGAAAGTGGTGAACAAGTTAATTACTATGCTAGATTAAATTGCTATTCAGGTAATTGCTTTGTTGAGGATAATATTCGCCGTAAAAACAATCTTGATCTAAATGCTGAAGCAATAAGCCGTGGTAAATAGTTTTAATTCCCATGTGTCAGCTTAGGTAGGAGTCC
This sequence comes from Neisseriaceae bacterium, assembly GCA_003963245.1. Classification (GTDB taxonomy): domain Bacteria; phylum Pseudomonadota; class Gammaproteobacteria; order Burkholderiales; family UBA11063; genus Aquella. The sequence continues at coordinate 71,046 of RXJX01000014.1, read as the reverse complement.
TAAATGGTGGTATAATGGCACTCTCAAAAGTGTTAATCAGGAATTTATATGTTCAATCCCAGTGTCAATGATGTCCGCAATTTTTTCTTTACAAGTTACGAAAAGGGAACAGGGCATGTTGCTTTAACCGATTTAGAAAAAATTGCTTATAGCGTTATCTTAGAGCATCCTGAATATCATTCAGTACTGGCTAACCGAGAAAAATATTTAGCTTATAGCTGGTTACCAGAATCGGGGGAAACGAATCCGTTTTTACATCTTAGTATGCACCTATCGATTTTAGAGCAGCTATCAATCAATCAGCCATTTGGGGTAAAAGAATTATATCTAGAGCTATGTACGAAGTACGGAGAGGAGCATGAAGCTCAGCATCAGGTAATAGACTGCTTGGGTGAGATGATCTGGCAATCGCAACATAATAATATGCAGCCAGATCCGCAGATATATTTACAATGTTTACGTGGAAAATTAGGTAAGGAATAATAGATGGAAAAATTAAATAATAAGTTAATCAGTGGTAAAGTATTATCTCAGGAAATTTTAGATGATATTAGTGAACGAGTAGAGGAGATTCGGCTTAACCAGATGCGTCAACCGTGTTTGGCTGTAATCTTGGTAGGTAATGACCCCGCATCACAAGTATATGTAAAAAATAAAAAAAATGCATGCAGCAAGGTTGGTATTAAATCATTGGAATATGTTTTACCAGCTGAAACCACTCAGGAAGAACTTTTAGCGTTAATTCATCAATTAAATGATGATTATACAGTTGATGGCTTATTGGTGCAGCTGCCGTTACCAGCTCATTTGGATAGTAAGCTAGTAATCGATACAATTTTGCCGAATAAAGATGTAGATGGATTTCATCGTTATAATATGGGGTCTTTGGCGCTTCGTGATCCCAATATCAGCCCATGTACACCGCATGGTGTTATGTATATGTTAGATAGCCTTAAGATTAACTATCATGGTAAACAAGCGGTTATTTTGGGTACTTCTAATATTGTTGGGCGACCAATGGCTCTTGAGCTGATGAATCGCGGTGCAACGGTTACGATGTGTAATAGTAAGACTCGCAATGTTGCGGAACTAATTGCAACTGCTGATATCTTAGTTGCTGCAATTGGTAAGCCGGGCTTTGTTAAGGGTGAGTGGCTTAAAGAAGGTACAATTGCCATTGATGTTGGAATTAATCGTTTGGATGACGGTAAACTATGCGGTGATATTGATTTTGATGCCGCATTAAGCAAAGTTAAGTACATTACTCCAGTACCAGGTGGCGTTGGTCCGATGACTATTGCCATGTTACTTCGCAATACTTTGCGTTGTTATGCTTTAAATAGCACTAAAGAAAGCTAATCTATGACTAAGAAATTACCATTGCCAGTGGATATTATAGCGCTGTTGCTAAAACATAAGCGTTTGTCGATACATGAATTGCAATATCATTTGGCAGTTTCCAAAGCTGAAGAAGCTGATTTTAAGAAATTACTTAAAAAAATGGCAAGTCAAAAAGAACTGAAAATTGCGGATGATAATATGGTTAGCTTGCTTAAATCGGCGCGCTTATGCCGCTATCAAGCTAATAAAGAAGGGCGTGGTGGGCTTGCGATTGATCTAAAAACTAAAGAGCTGATCGTGATTCATCCTGGAGCAGAAAATTTTGCAATCGATGGTGACGAAATTGCGGTGATGGATGATGGAGTTGACAAAGCGGGTAAGATTCAAGGTCTGGTGCGCGAAATTATTCATCATAAAATTAAAAATATTGTTGGACGGGTTGAACAATATAAAGATAAATATTATTTAGTAAGTGATAATCTTAAACTGGGTAATTATCCAGTAATTATTGATGGGATTCACCAAGTTATTGAAGCGGATGAAATCTACAATGCTACTGTTAGCGAATATCCTACTGCAGAGCATGCATATTTTAGAGTTAAATTAGTCAATTCAATTGGTAAAGTTGGTGATGATGCAGTTTTTGTCAATCGAGTGTTGATTGAAGCCAATGTACCGCTGGAGTTTAGCGAAGAAACAGAAAAGTATGTTGGTAAACTTCCGGATAAATTATTTGAAAATGAGATGGTTGGGCGCGAAGACTTACGTAAATTGGCATTTGTTACCATTGATGGTGAAGATGCACGTGATTTTGATGATGCAGTTTATTGTGAAACTAATCCCGATGGTAGTTTTACTTTATCAGTTGCGATTGCTGATGTAGCACACTATGTTAAGCATGGCTCACATTTGGACAATGATGCTTTTGGGCGAGGAACTTCAATTTATTTCCCACGACGAGTAGTTCCGATGTTGCCGGAAAAACTATCAAATGGTCTTTGTTCATTAAATCCTAATGTAGATCGTTTAGTAATGGTTTGTCATATGGAGATTTCTTCTGATGGGCAAATTACGGATTATGGTGTGGATAATGCTATTATTCATTCGCACTATCGTTTGACCTACAATCAGGTGCAGACTTGGTTAGATAATAAAGCACCGATTCCTGAAGACATTAAAGCCAGTATTACTTCATTAAATGCGGTGTATTATGCACTATCTGTTGCGCGCAAAAAGCGTGGGGCAATTGATTTTGAAGGTAGTGAGCCATATTTTGAGTTTGATGATAAGGGCAATGTAAGTGGGTTAAAACCACGTGATCGGATGGATTCGCATAAGTTAATCGAAGAGTGCATGTTGGCAGCCAATGTATCGGTAGCGGATTTCTTGAATAAGAATAACCATGCTACGCTTTATCGTAATCATGATCGCCCGAGTGAGAAGAAGTTTAGCGCGCTTAAATCTTACCTAGATTCAATTGCTGTTTCATTTGATGTAACACAGGAAAATGTCCGTCCGAAGGATTATCAACTTCTAGTAGAACGGATTAAAGATAAACCAAATAACCATATTATTCAGCAGACGATTTTGCGCTCAATGCAATTAGCTGAATATGCACCCAAAAATATCGGACATTTTGGTTTGGCATATGAGCGTTATCTTCATTTTACTTCGCCAATTCGTCGCTATCCTGATTTATTGGTTCACCGTGCATGTAAGGCAGTGTTGCATCAAAAAACCTATGGTTATATTCATTCTATCGAAATGATGGGCGAACAAACTTCTTTTTGCGAACGCCGTGCAGAAGAGCTGGAGCGCAAGGTTGATTCTTATTATAAATGTAAGTATGCGCAAACTCATGTAGGTAACCAATATCATGGAATTATTACTAGTGTGGTTAGTTTTGGTTTGTTTGTCAGCATTCCTGAGCTGTTGATTGATGGTTTAATTCATGTGACAGAGCTTGGCGGTGACTACTATGTTTTTGATGAAAAGCGTCACTCACTGATGGGTAAAAATAGTGGTTTTAAATATGTTGCCGGTCAGGAACTGGATGTAGTTATTGCCAATGTCGATATGGATCGTTTATTTATTGATCTGGAATTAGTTGAGTTAATAGAGTAGAACTTCTCTTTGATTAAAAACAAAGCCCCATACATATGGGGCTTTGTTTTTAAATCGAATGGTTTAGAGAATATTAGAAGTTATATTGCACACCACCCGTTACTGCATTTACGCTTCCAGTATATGTGTTACTGAATGGTATATATGCAGTATCTTCTACACGTAGATCAAAATGCTTATCAAAGCTAAACGAAACGCCCAAGCCTACTAAAGCAAGTCCGTAGTTAGAATTCACACCCGTATCGCATAATGAACAAGTCGGAGAGTAATTTACGGTTCCGCTCCAACCATTCATTCCGTATCCTAATCCGGCACGTCCATAAAGCGAGAAAACATCAGAGAACGGTAAAGTACCTTTAGCGGCAACATCAATAATGTTGGTCGTAGTAGTAGCACCATATTCTGAACCAGCTATCAAATTATAACCACCCTCTAATGCGAAATAGGGATTGAAATTATATCCGGCATTGATATTTCCGATCCATTCGCCTGTTGGCATATTATAAAGTTTAGCAATACCTGTGTTAAGGTTAATATAAACAGGCAACGCAGTAGCCTCACCAGTAGTTGTGTCGGTTGTTGAATCAGCAAATACTGACGCTAAAGTGATTGATAGTAGTAAACCTAATATTTTTTTCATTTTTATACCCTTAAATTGAATGGCAATAGCGTATTTTATCATTATGTATATAATGTTTCTATTGGTGTTGTCTAGAATTATACGTGCATAGCTCATTAAAGTTTCTGAGATATTCTATATTGGTTGCATAATATATTGATATTAATATATATTATTAATTTTACGTAGTTGTATGTTATAGCATAATAGTTGTAGCTTAGTTGCCACGAGCTGAGTCAGTTAGCAACTTAAAATAGAAACAAAATTATTAAGTCAAATGATATTTGATACGTATAATATTGATTTAATGTGCACTGGTTGTTGTATACTCGCTAGCACTCATCTTTGAACTTTTTTTATAATTATTCAAATCGTGCTTAATTGCTTGGCATGATTTCAAAATTAGCTTATTATCATGGAGTTGGCATTTTACAGTTTGCTGTGAGTTATCATCAAAGAATTTTACCATAGTTTGTTTTTTATCTTCATTGATCATGCAGTGTTTTGACATTTCAGTGATACTTTCTCCATCTTTAAGTTCAAAGATCATTTTGTGCTTTTCACAGTGACACTCTAGTTTATTAACGTTAAGATTTTGTTGTTCTTTTGCAACAGGTGAAGAGGCTGTAGTTGCAGCAAAAGCGTCAATTGATGAGATGGTTAATAATGTTAAGATTAATTTTTTCATGTGATTAATTCCTTAAAATAATATAATATAAAATTTATTTAGATGCAAAATATTAGCTATTCTCATTGATATTACAGGGTTTTAGCTTCAACTAGCAAAATATATGATTTATGATCAACGGAACTTATTTAGAAGAGATGCTACGAACTAGAACATTATATTGTAACTTAAATAAATATATTAGTTGTAAATTTATAGATGGTTATTTTGTATTGAGTCCTGAGTTAAAACACTAATGGAGAAATTGGTTGGTATAGATAAAATTAAACCCCATAATTGTTATGAGGTTTAATTTTATTGGTATGTCTATATGTGTGACGTGCATCTATATATATAGTTTTACCATGGAACTTAATTTTAATGGTTTAATTTTATTGGCATTACCGCTTGTGCCAAATGCATTATAACGATCAATACAAATTTGTTTGGCGGCCTCTTTTGCTACTTTGAGATATTGTCGCGGATCAAAGTGTTGTGGATTCTGTGCCAGATAACGACGGATCGCACCTGTCATTGCTAAGCGGATATCGGTATCGATATTTATTTTACGCACACCATGCTTGATTGCAATCTGGATTTCTTCAACTGGTACACCGTAAGTTTCTTTTAAGTCACCACCAAATTCACGGATAACAGCTAACCATTCTTGAGGAACTGAGCTCGAGCCATGCATTACCAAATGAGTATTGGGAATTGCATGATGAATTTTTTTAACTTGCTCAATGGCTAAAATATCACCAGTAGGCTTTCGGGTAAATTTATAAGCGCCATGTGAGGTACCGATTGCAATTGCTAAAGCATCAACATTTGTTGCATTGACAAAGTCTTTAGCTTGATTAGGGTCGGTCAATAATTGTTCTTTATCCAATTTCCCATCAAAACCATGTCCGTCTTCTTTATCGCCCTCTCCTGTTTCTAATGAACCAAGACAGCCAAGTTCTCCTTCAATCGAAACGCCAACAGCATGCGCCATTTCAGCTACTTTGCGGGTTACTTCGACATTATATTCATAACTACTTGGTGTTTTAGCATCACTCATTAATGATCCATCCATCATTACAGAAGAGAAATTAGCTTGAATTGCCTGAAAACACGTACTTGGAGATGAACCATGATCCAGATGCATTACCACTGGTATTTCAGGGTATTCTGCGATAGCTCCTTCAATTAGATGGCGCAGAAAATGTTCTCCTGCATATTTTCGCGCACCTGCAGAAGCTTGTAAAATAACAGGTGAATTGGTAAGCTCTGCTGCTTCCATTATCGCTTGAACTTGTTCGAGGTTATTGACATTAAATGCTGGTACGGCATAACCATTTTCAGCGGCGTGATCCAAAACTTGACGTAATGCTACTAAAGCCATCAGTATTCTCCTTGCAAATTAAGAGTATTTAATTAATTTTTCTGCGCCTACGCTAAATAAAAATATTAACGCAAAAATTGAAAATAACAAAATATAAGCAGCTGGCAACCAGAGTAATCCGGTTAATTTTATCCCTGCAAATAACAGCATTTGAGTTAGTCCGGCTACAATGCCAAATGATATATTATAACTTAAACTGACTCCAGAGTAACGAACTTGTACTGGAAAAAAACTAGCCGAGAGCACGGGGAGGCGTCCACAGATGATACCGATGTATAGAAGAATTACATAATGAATCGCCACAATTTGCATTAAGTTAAGTGTGGCGTAGTGTGTAAAAATAATAAAATTGGCAAAATTAAACAAGAGGATGCTAATAATAAGAAAGCGCTTACCAAATAAGTAATGAAATTTGCCAGCTAAAAATGCACTGATGATGAAAATTATTATTGAATAAGAGTTATATTTGAGAATTTCACTCATTGGAAAATGAAAGTAAGTTGCAAGATAGGTTGGCATAAAAAAGGTATATACGGCAAGGGAACTTGCCAGTAAAGAACCAAATGTAATCATTTGCCAGATTGCAGTTTTATGTATATTCCATAATTGGATAAATGGTGCTCTTGGTTGTGCATCAATGAACTTTTTGTAGTCAGCAAATTCTGGAGTTTCCAGAAGGTTTTTGCGGAGATAGTAACTAATAATTCCAAAAATTCCACCTAAAATAAATGCAATTCGCCATGGAGCAAAGCCTAAATCAGTTTTACTAAGTAGCAGCGCTCCTAATAGTGATGCTAGAAAAAATCCGATATTGGTACCTGCAATGACGATGTTGGTGTTAAAAGCCTTATTATTTGGTTTCGATAATTCATAGGCAAACACTACTGACCCGGGAATTTCACCTCCGATAGCAAGTCCTTGGATTGCCCTTAGTAATATCAAAATTAATGTTGCAAAAATCCCTATGGTTTCATAGTTTGGAATGAAAGCAATCAGGAAGGTTGGAACGGCCATTAGTAGCACAGTATAAACAAAAATATTTTTGCGTCCGCGAGTATCGCCGAAATGCGCAAAAACTATGCCTCCGAGAGGACGGAGTAAAGCACCAATCGCAAAGATACCAAAACTAGCAATAATATTTGCTGATTTGTTATGAATAGGTATTAGGCTCTCTCCGATACTTTTTGCAAAATAAATAAAAATTGCGAAATCATAATATTCTAAAATTGCACCAAGGGTTATTAGGGCAAAAGATTTTTTCATAGGCACCTTGTTTTTTGTTATTTAGGCTCTGCTTTTCCGATTTTACCGCTACTTAGCGCATAAATAATCGAAAGAATTAATAACCAAGCTGGTGCCACATAAATACTGAGCTCCATATCTGCATTTCGTGCCATAACCATTAAAATTACAAATAAAACGCTCATAGTGAGAATATTAATATATGGGTGCCATGGCATTGCATAAAATAATTCTTTATTTAAAAGTGACTTTTGTTTTCTAAAGCGCATGTGAGCAAGTAAAATAATGAGCCAGTTGATAATGATGGCAACAGTTATTAATGCAAATAGATACTGTAAAATTTTAGCTGGAAAGGTATAATTGGCAATTACCACTATGAATGTCATTGCAACAGTAAAAATAACAGCGTTGCTGGGTAGTTTATTTTTATCGGTTTTAGCAAAAACTTTTGGAGCTTGCCTATTTAATGACAGGCTATAAACAAAGCGTGAAGCTACGTAAATACAACTATTAAGTGCCGATAGTGATGCAGTAATAGCGACTAAATTAATAATATCAGCTGAATTGGTAAATCCAAGTTTGCTAAAAACGTCGGTAAATGGATTTGTGTCACGAGTAATCTCTTGGAAAGGGTACATCATAACGATAACCGCCAAGGTTAATACATAAAACAAGATTATTCGGACTATCACACCATTAATTGCTTTAGGAATTGATTTGCGTGGGTTTGCCGCTTCTCCGGCTGCAACACTTACGAATTCTGATCCACAAAAAGACAAGCACACAATGACTAATGAATTGAGAAATCCGATAATACCGTGATTGAAGAAAATTTCCATACTACCGTAATTATGCAAGTTTTTAATTGCAATTTGATTAACAGTATGGTCTGCAAAAATCAAATAACAACCGACAACAATCATAAAAATAATGACGGTTACTTTAATCCCAGCAAACCAAAACTCAGTTTCACCAAAATACTTAACACCGATTAAATTTATTCCACCAAATACTGCTAGTAGTACTAGGCAGGTAATCCAATGCGGAATATGTATCCAATAATCAAGTAGTGTTCCAACTGCCGTTACCTCTAACATGCATGAAGTTGTGAAAAGCAGCCAAGCATTCCAACCAGCAACAAAGCCAACGCCATTACCGAGATAGAGACGGGCATACTCAACAAATGAACCCGAACATGGATTATCTACTGTCATTTCACCAAGCGCGCGCATTACTGCATAGATTATTAATCCACCCAATGCATATGCCAAAGTAATCGATGGACCGGTCATTTCAATTGCTCTGGCAGATCCTAAAAAGAATCCTGTTCCGATTGCACCACCAAGGGCGATCATTTGAATATGGCGATTTTTTAATTTATGTTGTAGATTTTCGTGCATTTTCTAGTGCATTCCTTTTTGAATATGTTCTTGTTGTCTCTGAATCCTTGGTTTCGTCATAATTTACAACTAGGTCTATATTATACCGTGATTTTGCCAGACTGAAACCGTACAGATGTTGAGTTAAAATTTATGAATGAATAGTTTAGTAATTTGACGTGGTTTTTTTGTCAAAATTTGTTAGATTTGAGAGTATTTCGCTGCGATGCAGCAATCTAGATAATATACTGTTATGAAATAATATAAAAATATTTTTTAAAAATTATTTAATTAAAAAATTCTGAATGGGGCAAAAACTGCACATCAGAAAAATTTTTTTGTTAAAATAGCCAGCTTAAACGATTTTAAATCTTGTGGAATCAGGTAATACACGTCCTGATGTAGCCTTACTGTACTTTAAATGAGTATGTTTTAGGAAAGTTACTCTTAATGGCTATTTTGGAATTAAAGAATATAGTTAAACAGTTTGCTGATTATACTGCGGTAAACGGAGTGAGTCTAAGTATTGAACAAGGCGAGTTTTTCACCCTTCTGGGACCTTCAGGTTGTGGAAAGACTACTTTGTTGAGAATGATAGCGGGGTTTGAATCTCCTGACTCAGGGCAAATTTTACTTGATGGCAAAGATATTAAGGGTTTACCACCTGAAAAACGTCCATTGCATACGGTGTTTCAAAGCTATGCCTTATTTCCGCATATGACTGTGCAGGATAATATTGCGTTTCCACTGAAAATGGCGAAATGGAATAAATCTGAGATTGATGAGCGGGTTAGGGAGCAAATCAGCAGTGTTCAATTAGAGCGCTTTGCTGGGCGCTATCCGCATGAATTATCGGGAGGGCAGCGTCAGCGGGTTGCGATTGCTCGTTCTTTGGTGGACCGTCCTAAATTATTACTGCTTGATGAACCGCTTTCAGCGCTTGATGCGCGATTACGCGAGCATATGCATGTTGAGTTGGTTAAGATGCAGGAAAAAAGTGGTGTTACTTTTGTTTACGTAACTCATGATCAGAGCGAAGCATTGGCTCTTTCAAGTAGGGTTGCGGTGATGAATCATGGTGTTGTTGAACAATTAGGTACGCCACGTGAAATATATTCTCATCCTAAGACCTATTATGTGGCTGATTTTATTGGGAAATGCAATTTGCTAAAAGCTAAGGTAATAGATGCAAGTGGCGAAAATGTAGTACTTAAGGTTGCTGATAGTTTTGAATTAACCATTAATAACTCGGAAAATAAATTTAAGCTTGGGCTTGATGGTTGGTTTGCAATTCGTCCAGAGAAAATCAAAGCTAATTGGGATCCACGGGTTGAAGAGGGGATTGCTAATTTTAAAGCTAAAGTCAAGGGATATTATTACTACGGCGATGGTACACTGTATGAGTTTTTGCTTGAAAACGGTACGGTTATCCAATGTATGCTTTCAAATAATCGCCCACATCAGGCATCATTTTTTGAAGATGGTGATGAGGTTTATATTTCAATTAATCCGCTTGCCGGTAATTTTTTGGTGGAGTAGTCTTTATGACGCAAAAAGTTAAGCAGGGATTGAGCGAAAAATGGGTTTTATCCTTGCCACCGGTTGTTTATCTTGTTGGTTTATTTCTAATACCAACGCTTTTGATGGTCTTCATCGCCTTTCGTGAACCAGGTGATTATGGTGGCGTTGCACCATTATTGAATCATAGTAATGGTAGTACTACATTAAATCTAACGCTGGATGGATTCAAGTACGCTTTCACCAGTGGCTTTATCTGGAAGCTATTTTTGCGTTCGGTGGTTTTTTCGATTATAACTACCATTATCTGCTTGATAATCGGTTATCCACTAGCTCTTATGATTGCTAAAAGTAATAAGAAAATTCGTGACTTTTTGCTTCTTCTGGTGATAATTCCTTTTTGGAGTAATTTTTTGATCCGGATTTATGCATGGATGATTATCTTAGGTCCTGAATCTACAGTAAGCAATATTGTTAATCAGGTTTTGCATTGGTTTGGTTTTGCACCAATCGATTTACTTTTTTCTTCGGCTGCAGTGGTGATTTGTCTGGTTTATATTAATTTACCCTTTATGATCTTACCGCTTTATGCTAATTTGGAAAAACATGATGTAGCTTTACTGGAAGCTAGTCGTGATTTGGGTGCAACTAAAGCTAAATCATTCTGGCAGGTTACTATTCCCTTGAGTTTGCCGGGTATTTTGGCAGGATGTGGATTGGTGTTTATCCCTTGTATCGGAATGTTCGTCGTGCCAGAATTAGTTGGTAATAATTGCTCAATGATGATCGGGAATCTGATTAAGCAGCAGTTTTTACAAACTATGAATTGGCCATTAGGGAGTGTAACTTCAATTGTCATGACCTGCTCGGTTCTGGCAATTTCCTTGTTTGTCGGTTTTTTAGCTAGCCGTAGTGGAGGACTTAAATATGCTCGGAAATAAGTTATCCAAGAGTTTGATATTCTCTGGTACGCTAGTGTATCTATTTCTTTATGTGCCGCTACTGATTTTAATAGTCTATTCATTTAATGATTCGCGAGTAAATGTTGGTTGGGTAGGGTTTACATTAAAATGGTATAAAGTACTATTCGCAGATAAGCAGTTAATTTCTGCTGCAATTAACTCTATTATTATTGCATTGATTGCCAGTACGGTGTCAGTTATTTTGGGTACGCTAGCAGGAGTAGCGTTGCACAAATATAAAGTTCCTTTGCTTTCAACATTGGTTATGATTCCTGTAGCTGCGCCTGAACTGTTAGTTGGTGTATCGTTGTTACTTTTTTTCTTGCTAATTAACTTTAGTTTGGGAATGGTTTCGATTACGTTGGCACATATTGCATTTTGCTTATCGTTTGTTACTATTGCGGTAAAGACTCGAATGCATGGTATGGATGACAGTTTGATAGATGCCGCTCGTGATCTTGGTGCTTCACCGGTTCGTGCATTTTTTTCGGTTTTAATTCCAACTATTCTACCGGGGATTATCGCCGGATGGCTAATGGCGTTCACTTTGTCGTTGGACGATTTTGTGATTACATTCTTTACTGCCGGAGTCGGTTCTTCAACTTTACCGTTAGCAATTTATTCAATGTTAAAAATGGGTGTTACACCTGAAGTAAACGCCGCGTCAACTGTAATCATTATTTGCACCCTAATTCTAACTTCGATCGCGACAAAGATTTCGCCACAACTTTTTAAATAGGCTGCAAATATGAAGAAATTCTTATACTTATTAGCTTGCTTGCTTAGTTGTCAAATAGCTGTTGCTGCAAATGAGTTCAATTTATATATTGGTTCTAATTATATTGCGGATAGCACGGTAAAGCGTTTTGACGATCAGAATAATTGTACTTTGGTGCAAAATTTCTTTAATGATAATGAAGAAATGCTAGCAAAGATTGTTGCTGGTGCTAATGGTTATAATACGATTGTCGCAACTAGTTATGCGGTGGAAGAGCTGGCGTTGATGGGTAAAATTAAACCGCTGGATAAGAGTAAGCTGCCTAATTTAAAATACATTAATAAGCAGTTTCTTAACCAAGCCTATGACCCAGGTAATAAATATTCAGTTCCTTATGCCTATACACCAGTGTTTTTAGCCTATAACAAAGACAAACTACGTCAATTGGGTATAGTTCCAGATACTTGGGCGGTGATTTTTGATCCAAAGTATTTGAATAAGCTCAAAGGTAAAGTTACTGTCTTTGATTCTTCACGCAATGTAATTGCTGCAGCATTGTTGTATTTAGGCAAAGATCCTAATTCGAAAAATAAAGCTGACCTTGATGCTGCGAGAGCAGTTATCGATCGTGCTGCTCCTTATTGGGCTAAGTTTGATAGTGATAGCTATTATCGTGGACTATTGCGTGGTGATGTTTGGGTTTCAATGAGCTATTCAATTGATATTTTTAAGACAATACAAGATGCTAAAGCCTCACATGCCAAGGTTAATATTGATGCAATGCTGCAAAAAGAAGGCAATATGTATGAACTGGATAATATGGTTATTCCAGTATTTAACAAAGATGATAAACTAGCTTATGCATTTATTAATATGGCATTAAATCCACAAAGTGCTTATGAGCTATCTGCATTAACCGGCTCAAGCGTTCCAAACGATAGTGCTGTTGCAAGATTGGATCCAGCTGTACGTAATTTAGATTGGATTTATCCTAAAAATATGAATAAAATGTATGTTTTTAAAGCATATCCACCCAAAACTAGAATTTTAGTTAACGAAATGTGGACTGAAATTAAGATGAATGGTGCCTGTTGGTTATAACTCATCGAAAGAGCCATTTTATAAAAGGCACGCAGTCAGCTCAAGTTTTACGTATAAAGGTGTATTTATATGTTACTTAGAATTATACGAAAGGTGCCTAAAAAATACCACAAAGTCATCAATTTTAGTTACAAAGTATGGGGTAATTTTAGTGGGTCTAATGGTCTGAGCCGTTGTAGTAGCTTAGCATACACGCTTTTATTTGCATTTATTCCGTTCTCTATTTCAATCGTGAGCATAAGTGCTTGGTTGCCTGTATCGGAAGAAATTACGAATAATATTGAATATTACTTTTTTAGTCAATATATTCCCCAGCTTGGACATCAAGTCTATGATTTGTTCAAGTTTTCATTTAGCCATACCAAGCGTTTGTCCATATTCGGTTTTATTTCTTTGTTTGTTACTTCCTATGGTATGATGTTCTCAATTGAGCAGCATATTCATGATATGTGGCATTTAAAACGTCAGCGGAAGCTTATTTATTCTTTTATTGTTTTTAGCGGATTTTTTGTTGTCGGAACGATTTTTATTTTCGTTATGGCTTATTTTACGGAATTTGTCCAAGTACGTGTAACACATGGTATAGTTTACGAAAATATGGGAAGAGTTTCTGCGCATATTGTCACGATTGTTTCTTTTATTTCCATATATAAATTTATTCCGAGTGTAAAAGTAAAGTGGTTGCATGCAATTATTGCTGGAATTGGTGCCGCCATCGCGTTTATTATCTTACAGCTGGGATTTACTGCTTCAATGGACTATTTGCAAAAAGATTATGAATTATTGTATGGCTCACTGGCAATGTTACCTATTTTCTTATTGTGGCTTTATTTATCTGTGTTGATATTGCTTTTAGGTGCACAAGTTATCTATGTATTGCGTACTAGTCCTGCTAAGCGCAAAATATTAGGCTCTGTTTTACAATGAGTAAGCTTACAGCTAATCACTGGTTACGAATCTTTATCCGGCTCATACCAGTGCCAGTACGGGGTATGGTCAAGTTTGTTTTTAAAATGCTAGTAAATTTTTATCGTTCAGAAGGATTCATGGCGGTAAATAGCTTATCATTTTCTTTTCTATTATCGTTTATTCCATTTGCTTTGGCGATTGCTAGCATCAGTTATTGGTCACCAATTTCCAATAAAATTATTAACTCTAGTGTCAACTATGTCTTTGTCCATTTCTTACCGCAAACCGGTGGTGTACTCTATAAGCAATTTAAAGTTTTTCTGCGTCACACAACCCATTTACCTTGGTTTGGCTTTGTCTTCTTGGTAATTACCGCATATAACCTAATTATGAGCGTTGAAACTCATTTGAATAAGATGCTTCATATTTTGCGTCCCCGTAAAATTATTTATTCTTTAGGGCTATATACCATCTTTATCATTCTTGGTGCATTGATTGTGTATGCAGAAGTGTATCTGCGGATATTTTTATTGAGTGTGAGTTATTTGACTGATTTTGAGCAATATGTCATCATCAGTCTAAATTTTGTTTTAAGCAGTACACTATTTTGCGGTGTTTATTATTTTATACCAGGGCAACATGCCAGATACTCGTCAGTATTGATTACTGGTATGGTAGCGAGTATTTTATTTAGCGTAAGCAAGGCCATTTTTGTGTTTTACGCGACTCACTTTTTCCAAAGTTATGACTTGATTTATGGTTCTTTGGTGATTATTCCATTGTTTTTACTGTGGATTTATATTGCGGTATTGAATCTGCTATTTTGTGCACAAATCATGTACGTTCGTGATTTTCAATACGGCTACTCATCGCAAAATCAGGATTAATAAACTGGAATATTTTAAAGTAATTATGTTAGAATAACGCCAGTCAAAATCGGATTTGAATTCTCCAGCTTGCGCGGTTTTGATTTATGCTTTACGGCTAAAGGGAGAGATGCATCAAATATACATGTCGTTATTCCATCCTCTTAGCTTGTAGGCCTAACTTAGATTAAGGTTTTACAAGGATATACAATATGTCACAATTTCTTTTTACTTCTGAATCAGTATCTGAAGGTCATCCAGATAAAGTAGCTGATCAAATTTCTGATGCGATTCTGGACGCAGTCTTTGCTCAAGATAAATATGCTCGTGTTGCGGCAGAAACTTTGGTAAATACCGGACTGGTTGTTTTAGCCGGTGAGATAACTACTTCAGCACATGTTAATTATCAAAAGGTAGTACGCGATACTATCCGCGAAATTGGCTATACCAAAAACGAATATGGTTTTGCGGCTGACAGTTGCGCAATTTTAGTTAATTATGATGAGCAGTCGCCTGATATCGCACAGGGTGTCAATGAAGGTCAAGGGCTTGATTTAGATATGGGAGCTGGTGATCAGGGCTTAATGTTTGGCTATGCTTGTGATGAAACACCAACTTTAATGCCATTGCCAATTTATTACTCACATCGCTTAATGGAAACTCAGGCACAAGTACGTAAATCTGGTCAATTAGCATGGCTTCGTCCAGATGCGAAAGCTCAGCTAACTGTTCGTTATGATACTGCAACAGGTAAAGCTTTATCGTTTGATACAGTGGTATTATCAACTCAGCATGATCCCGATTTGACTCATAAACAAATTGAAGAAGCAGTGATTGAGGAAATTATCAAACCTACTTTACCAAGTCATATGTTAACTAAAGATACCAAGTATTTTATTAACCCAACTGGACAGTTTATTATTGGTGGTCCAATGGGGGATTGTGGTTTGACTGGACGTAAAATTATTGTTGATACTTATGGTGGTGCAGCCCCTCACGGTGGTGGTGCTTTCTCTGGTAAAGATCCATCTAAAGTAGATCGTTCTGCCGCTTATGCTGCACGTTATGTTGCCAAAAATATTGTTGCTTCAGGTCTGGCTCGCGAATGTCAGGTGCAGATTGCTTATGCAATAGGAATTGCTAAGCCTGTTGGGATTAACGTTGATACTTTTGGTAGCGGTAAAATTGATGATCGTAAAATTGAGCAATTGGTATTAAATAATTTTGATCTTCGTCCAAAGGGAATTATTCAGGAGCTAGATTTGCTGCGTCCAATTTACCGGAAAACAGCAGCTTATGGACATTTTGGTCGTGAAAATGCTGAATTTAGCTGGGAAAAAACTGATAAGGCGGAATTATTAGCTAGTTTACGTTAATTTATAAGTGTTGGGTTCAATAGCACCTACATTCGTATTTATTTTGTAATTAATAGTGGGTTTATGCTACTGTGGTTTATTCGCAGTAGCTTAGTTCAGGTTTGTGTACTTCTTCTTTAAATTGGAAAGCTGTATTAATGCTAACTAAATTTTCTTATCGATTAGTAATTTTGTTAAGCAGTGCTTTTGTCAGTACGACAGCGGCCAATGCTAATGAAATTTTATTGGTTGGCACAACTGCGGACTATCCACCGCTGACTTACAAAGTTGGTTCTGATTATGCGGGTAGGGACATTAAAATTATTCAAGACTTTGCTAAGTCACAAAATATGGATATCAAGTTTATTGCTACCAGCTGGCCAATGCTTAGTAATGACTTGAGTAATAAGAAGTTTGTAGTTGCAGTCGGAGGTATTTCTGCCAATCCAGAGCGCAGTGCTTCTTTTTATGTCTCTGATGCGGTGAGTGAAACGCATAAAGTTGCAATGATAAAATGTAGTGATACTAAACGGTTTAACAGTTTTGCGGCGATTGATAATGAAGGAGTAACAGTAGTTGAAAATCGTGGTGGTACTAATCAGGATTTTGCGCTTAAGAACATTAAGCACGCACCAATTTTATTGCTTAGCAGCAATTTTGCAGCATTGGAAACAATTTCTGGTACACAGAACACTACTGAGCATCCATACGTTATGTTCACCGATAATGTTGAAGTTGATTATCGCCACCAAATTAATCCATCATTATGCCAAGCGAATATTCCAGAAAAGTTCCCAAGTAGTGATAAGGTTTTTTTATTTGCACAAACTCCAGCAGGTTTAAAGTTGCGGGATGCATTTAATAGCTGGTGGAAAAACCAAGGGCACTAAACCAATTCGCGTGCCATGATTAGAGCGTCTTTATATTTACCATTAACATTGTAGTAATTTTTACGGGTATTGATTACGTTAAACCCTAATTTTTGGTATAGGTTAATCGCAGAAATATTACCAACCATAACCTCCAAAAAAATCTGGCTAGCAGCATATTTTTTTAATTCAGTACATACGCTATCTAAAAGTAAGTAGCCGTATCCTTTACGCTGGTGCTCGTAACCTACACATAATTGTAATATTTCTGCCTGATCTAGTACTTGGCTATAAACGCAAGCCCCACATAGAATATCATCAACAAAAAGACCTAAAATATTGTGAGTAGGATCTTCTGCAGATTGCTGATAATTAAATAACGACCATGGAGTAGCATTGGTTCTGGCATCCATTGCCGCAAGTTCGCTTAATTCGTTTATCTTAAGTTCACGTAGCTGCTGCATTTTGTTTATTAGCTTTATTTAGGTTTTGTTCATCTATATTCATAGCAACTTTATTGCGCACATAGAGTAGATCAGCATCAAAAGCAGAGCAGGTCGCTAGAGTTTTAGAGTTAGCAATAGCTAGCATTTGTTGGGTGTTTGGATAGTTTTGTTCGAGATACTCATAATTATCATATAATTCATGAGCAATTTTATTTTTATAAACAGTCATCCCACTTCCAGTAATCATAGTACTTTCAGGAGTTAAATTTGTATTTTGGCTAATTAGCGAGCTCAGCTCTTCTGGATTAACTAATTGTGGCTCAATCAAATAGGTTAAGCTTACTTGATTAAATGCTGCGACATAAATTTGTCCTAGGCGAGCATCAAGAGTAACAATTAAATTTACTTTGTGCCATGTTCGCTTAGAACTATACAGCATAAAAGTTGGAGTCGGTAGTAATTTACATGAGATTGAATATGCCAAGCCTAAGGCAACACTTAATCCGATTCGTAATCCGGTGAATGAACCAGGGCCTTGGTTATATGCAATTAGTTCAATATCTTTTAGTTCTAATTGCGCGTCATCTAGAATTTGTTTAATCTGCGGTATAATGTGCTCTGATTGGCGGTTACCTATCTTCTCACAATAAAAGAATTCCTGTTTTGAATTAGACACACCTAAAGATAAATATTCATTGGCAGTGTCAATGGCAAGTAGGTTCATTTTAATCAATCCGTTTAGCTAGTTGTTGTAGCATTGCCGATTCCGGTTCTGCTAACATAGTGAAAACTCCGATTTTACTACTTTTTTTATGCAGTTTGCACTGGTTTTCTAAATTAGCTTTATTGCTGATGCTGACGCCAAGCCACGTTAACTTGTGACATATTAATTGCCGCAATTTAGCATTATTTTGTCCCAATTTACCCGTAAAGACAATTCCATCAATGCCTTGAATAACGTTGACCAGTTTTGCGATAGTTTCACTTATTTGGTTTATATAGAAGTCCAAATTTAATTGCGTTTCTTCCGAGTTTGAGTTAATTATCTCTTCGATTGATGCTAGCGGCTGTTCACTAATCGCAAGTAAGTTACCATCGCTTACAGAGTTGTCGTTAAGCAGAGTACTTAATTTTAAATCACCATAGCCAGCGTTGTAAATACTTGGAAGTTCATTATGTAATGTACTCGAAGAGCAGTAGGAGCTTTTGCCATTTTTAATCGCACAACAAACGTTGAGATTATCTTGTAAGTAGGCAATTACCCAGCGCCCTTTTGCCATTTTTTTATCACTGATATCACCAAACTTTGTACTAATTCCATTAAAAACCAAGCCTAAGTTACCATAATTTTGAACGCCTTGTTTCAAATGCTTGGCTGATAGAGAAATTATACGATGTTTAGGTGGAATATATTGGTGGAAAGAAGTATCAAAGCAGGCATAATGTTTGGCATGTGCATAGTTAGTTAAATAGGCTGAGGCTAGAGCTAAATCAGCCTCTTGATTGTTTGGTGCCAAAACGTTATATTGTCGTAACTGCTCAATTACAATTGAATTTAGTAGGGTTATATCATTAAATTCATTACCACCACATGCAATTTTATGAATAATAAAATCAAAATTATAATTACTAAAATTATCATCAGTAACAATCTTTGAGTAATCGACAGCACCATTACTATTTACGGGCAGCTTAAAAGGCTGATTTTGGAGTTGTTTATTTTGTGCATTGTAAATTATCCAACTGCCAGTGTTGGTGTCATTCCAACTTATTTTACCTCGGCGTTGTAAGCTATGCTTTTTGTTAAAAAGTTTAAAAATTTTATAGCTTATTTTATGGTAGCTTTGATAAATTGTTAGCACAAGCATGAAAACTCTCTCTTTTATGTAACTATACTTTTCACTAATAAACTGCCACAATATACGGTAAGAGTTAGGAACAAGGCAACATAGTGTACTCACGAAGTACATAAGGAGTCTTGTGACGACGCTATTACTGCATAGGGTGAGCAGTTACTCTTTAACTTTGTACCGCGGTTATTGCAATAGTATAGATGATATCATCTACAGTTGCACCACGTGATAAATCATTTACAGGCTTATTTAAACCTTGTAGCAATGGACCAATACTCAACACGTTGGCACTTCTCTGTACTGCTTTATAAGTTGTATTACCAGTGTTTAAGTCTGGGAAAATACATACCGTTGCTTTACCGGCAACAGGGCTGTTTGGCGCTTTTTTCTCTGCAACTTCTTTAATCATTGCTGCATCATATTGTAATGGTCCATCAATCATGATGTCAGGACGTTTTTGGCGTACCAATTCAGTTGCCGCTTTAACTTTTTCGACTTCTGCACCTGCACCAGAAGTTCCAGTCGAATAACTAATCATGGCAACACGTGGTTCAATATTAAATTGTGCGGCAGTGTCCGCGCTTTGGATAGCAATATCGGCTAGTTGCTCTGCGTTAGGGTCTGGATTAATCGCGCAATCACCATACACCAATACCTGATCTTCAAGGCACATAAAGAACACAGAAGAGACCAAAGAACTACCCGGTTTAGTTTTTATTACTTGCAGAGCCGGACGCACGGTTGCCGCAGTTGTGTTTTCTGCGCCAGATACTAAGCCATCTACTTCTCCGTTATAGATCATCATTGTGCCTAGATAGTTTATATCATGAGTCAGGATATCCAATGCCGCTTCAGGCGTCATTCCTTTCGCTCTACGCAGCTCTACCAGCTGATCCACGTAGGCAGGTGCAGCATCAAGTGGGTCAATTATCTTAAGGTCATCAGGGATAGTTAATAAATTATCTTTTGCAATTTGGTGAATTTTTTCAAAATTACCAAGTAAAACACAGTCTGCAATTCTTTTTTCTTGACAATGAATCGCTGCTTTTAAGGTACGTGGTTCTTCGCCCTCAGGTAAAACAATGCGTTTGTATGCTGACTGAGCCTTTTTGAGCAGCATGTAACGGAATGCGGCAGGCGACATTTTTTTAGTAACTTGATGGTTTAGTTTACTTTCAATTATATTAATATCAATTGATTCAGATATATTCTGTTTGATTAACTCTAAGCGTTCGCCATCATCCTGCGGAACTTGATTTAATTCCAAATCTTTGATTGCCATTACAATACCGGTAGTTCTACGACCATCCTGATTAGCGTATATTGGCAGATAATTATTGGCATTGCCATAACAAAACCAAATAGTTTCTTGAGGAACGTTGTAGTTAGCCATTAAAAGTATCCCTGCCAGCTTGATACCCTTAGTCTCTGCCAGTGTTGCAGCAACTACGACATCTGCACGATCTACGGCTGTAATTAATAAAGTACCTGGTTGCAAATCTTCAATAAGATTATTAGTGGTGCGTGAACAAACAGTAATTCTTCTTACTCGACGGTTGGTCTCCATTCCTTCCACTAATTCACGAATATTTAGTGCGCGCATAATATCTTTAACTCGCGGTTGTGAAAGATTATTGCTCCATTTGTTAGTGCCGAGTAACTTAATTTTATTATTTTGGAATAGCGCTAAATTCGCAATCTGATCGCGTGTTATTGATAAATGTGAGGTTTCCATTTCATCTAACAGACTATACTTAATTTCACCATTATCTCCAATTGGTGCATCAAGCTTGGTTACAATTACGCCTAAGACAAATTCTGGACTGATTTCATTTAAAACTAAATTTATTTTTTCTTCGAGTTGTTCGATCTGATTGCTGGTCGGGCGAGTGACTAATATAACATATCCCATTAATGCACGAGTGAGTGAATTATTGAACCAGTCTACGTAAGTAGTGAACCATGCCAGCTCACTATTTTGATTTAATTGTGTATAAATTCCCTCAATTAATACAAAGTCTGCTTTTTCCTGATAACTTTCAAAAGCTTTCATGATATCTTCGAGTAAATCCTGACGACGATCGTCAAGAAAATAATTTTGTAACTGAGCAGGCGAGATGCCTGCATCTCTAAATGGATGAAAGTTAGTTGTCGAATAACCATGTTGTTCTAAAGCATGGGCAATCCCCAGCCTGATAGTCGAACTTCCAACTCCTTGTTCAGTAGGTAAAATTACTAAATTACAACTCATCGCATTAGCTCCTCTTCTGTTCATGATGTTTTCAAGTAATAATTTTACCATATAGGCTTAATTAGAATATGGTTATATTGCACTGCAGCAAATTCAAAGAAATAATTCTAACAGATTATTCAGAAAGTCACACCCTTTAGTTGTTGGGGTTACCTTATTATAACCTAATTCAATAAAGCCTTGTTCCTGTGCCTCGAGCAACTGCGGGAGAATTGAATTAAAGCTTTGTCCGGTAGTTTGTGCGAATAATGTATTTGTAAAACCATTACATAAACGCAATGCATTCATCATAAATTCAAAGGGCAACTCCTGAGATGTAACTATACGATCTTCATCAATATGTTGTTGTACTTTTACTCGTTCCATGTATTGGCTTGGATGTTTATGGCGCATTTGACGAATTATTCTGTCATGAAAACTAAGCTTTGAGTGCGCGCCAGCTCCAATTCCCAGATAGTCACCAAACTCCCAATAATTGCGATTATGCTGAGATTGTAAATTATTTTTGGCAAATGCAGAGATTTCGTAACGCTTATAACCATTGCTAGCCAGTGTATTGATAATAGCGTCCTGCATTTGATAGCAGACATCATCTTCTGGCATATGTTTAGGAATAAATTTGGCAAAATGGGTGTTAGGTTCAATAGTTAGGTTATATGCTGAAATATGGGTTGGCTTAGCATTAATTGCGTGTTGAATATCATCTATGGCTTGTTCAATTGTTTGCTTAGGTAAACCGTAGATGATATCTAAGTTGAAATTAGCAAAATTGTTTGCCACTGTCTCTATTGCTTTACACGCTTCATCAGCGCTATGAATGCGCCCAAGAATTTTTAAATGTTGATCATTAAAAGATTGAATACCTAAAGAAATTCGGTTAACTCCAGCTGTGGCATATTCGGCAATATAATGTTTTTCAACAGTCCCTGGGTTAGCTTCCAAAGTTATTTCTGCATAAGGCGAAATTTTTATTCGGCTGCGTATGCTACTAATCAGGCGATCAATCGCTTCACCACTAAATAAGCTAGGTGTACCACCACCGATAAAGATTGTTTGAATAGAGCGCCCCCAAACAAGAGGAAGTGATTGTTCTAAATCAATAATTAAACTATCAATATATTCTTGTTCTGGTAGTGTACCTTTGAGTCCATGTGAGTTAAAATCGCAGTATGGACATTTTTTAATACACCATGGCATATGGATATAGAGACTTAGCGGTGGTAGTTGAGTTAAATTTAGGCTTGACATATTAGCTTATTTTATAAAAATGATTACAGATTTTAACATATACCCATTATCTTTGAACCCTGTCTTTGTTTTTTTATTTTGTGTATACTCAAACTGATGCAAACACACGCGTGTCGAAATACTAGGAGGCGATTTACGACGAAGCTTACACTGAGTAAGCGAGGATTAAATCAACGCCCTAGGATGATGAATCTGATCAAGTATTGTTACCACGAATAGCTGTATTTAATAGCATAAACTTGCTGGCTGGCAGTTAAGGAGCTAATATTAAAACCTCCATTATTATATGATGCAGCCGCAGTTGCATCTGGGTCATTGGCAGTATAAACAAACTGAATATACGGTATGATCGCTTGGTGTTCAGATATTTTTATTGAGGTACCTAATTCAGTAGTAAGTTGCATTTGTTGAACTGATGCAGTTTGTACTTGGTTGGCAGCCGCACCTTGTGTCATATTTCCAGTTAAACTAACCTGCGATACTCCACCGTAAATGTCAATATATGGTGCAAAGATAGGTGTTACTTTAAAAGTTTGTTTGAAACCGGGTAGGATTGCATAATTATTAGAATGTATGTAATCTCCATTAGTATCAGCATAAACTAAGCTCATATCGTGCCCGGCTTCAAGACGCAGATATGGAGTGATGTCATAAATTGATGTAAGGTGAAAATTATATCCAAGTTTGATTACGCCTTTGTAACCTTGAGGATTATTTTCTGCTGAAGGGGGTACATCCGGAAACGCTGGATTTTGTGTGCGCATATTATATTTACCATAGATACGCCCCTCATAGTAAAACCCATTTGCCAGAGTTTGCGTCCAGAAAAGAAATAACTGTGGTCCAGAAGGTGTCTCTTCCAGAGCGGCACCTGTTGCTGAGACAGTTTTATCTTTTGGCGCAGTACCTAGATCTCCTGAGTAAGCTGCAAGTTTTTCTTTTTCTGCCATCTTTTTGAGCATTCTTATATCAGATTCGCTAAGTGATACATCTGATTCTGTTAAAGGTGTTACTATTTGATTGAGTCCATCAGCATATACATTAGCAGCGATTATTAAGGCAGCTGTTGAAAATAATTGTTTCTTAGATATTTTTGTCAAAATTAACTCCATTAAAAATAAATCAGGCGCTATTATATGTGTTCTCATACCGCAAATTAATATAATAAAAGAAGTTTATTAAAATCTATAAATATTATTTAATAACAGTTTGTTATGTGGGTGGTATGGTAATTTATTGTGCACAAAATATATACAGCAATAATATTTGTTTTACATCGGGCTGAATGGTAATTGTAGATTATGACTGAAATCTAGAGAGTACTTATCCTTATTGCTAGAATCTGATAAAAGGGTAAGTACACACTCTAGACTTTTTTTATTGTAATTTTTAATTTTTAGTAATGGCAATATCTTGATAGAGTTTAACCATAGCCATTATTTTTCCTAGTTTTAATTGAACTATGGTCAAGCGATAGTAATCATATTTGGTTATGCAATTCATATATTCAAGATAGCTACTAACGCCACTGTCAAAGCGTGCTTTATCTAAGTAACATGTTTTGTCAATATCTCCCAGTGCACGTAAGTTATCGTTTAATTGTACTGTATATTGTGCATGCTCTGATATATCATTATCTATATCCCGTAGGGCAGCGACTACAGATTGCATGTACTGAAAGTAAATTTGTTTATAGATAGCATTTCTGGCAGCGATATCTGCAAGAGCCTGTGCATTAATGACTGGGATGGCTAGAACCATTTGGTTCAGGTCATTTGTGGTAAAGCTATTTCCAAAATTGGGCGCAGCACCTCGATAGAAATTAGCAAAACTAATGGTTGGCAGTAGTTCTGATTGTGCAACGCCGATTCCTGCATTTGCCGCTTCCAATCTAGAACTTGCTTCCTGAATGTCTGGGCGATTATTCAATGCAGTAAGTGGTAATTCACTAACAACGATTAAATCAGCATTTATGTCACTAAATTTTTTAGTGACAGCTATAGTTCCTGGGTTTTGATTGGTTAAGTATTTAATTGCATTTTGGGTCAGTACAATATTATGTTTTATAATTTGAGTTTTAGCTTGAACTTGTGAAATTTCTGAAGCGGAAATGTATGGTTCTTTTTGTGAGCTTACCCCAGTTTTGAAACGTTGATTATTTAATTTAAGAATTTCAACCAAATCAGCGTTTAATTTCTCATAAATTTCCAGCTGTTCTCGATAGGCAAGCAAACTAAAATAACTAACTGCAACTTGACCGATTACCCCTAATTGTACGCTTTTTTGTTGATATTCGGTTGCTTTAACTATATATTTGGCTTGCTCTTGTGCTTTGATTTGTTGAAAAACATTTAAAGAATAGCTTGCCATTCCACCATAAAAATAACCTAAGCTTCCCATCGCAGGAAAAGAAGAATATCCGGTCAAGAAAGACAAATTAGGAATCCACGCAAATTCAATGCTTTTTAGTTGCGCATTTGCATAATCAGTATTTGCTGCCGCGATTTGTAGTTGATTATTGTTGGCAAAAGCTGACTCCATTAAGTTGTTTAGTGTTTTATCATTATATTTGGTCCACCACCAAGTTAGATTTTGTGATTCAAGTGCATAATTTACCTTTTTAATCATAATTCCAGGGCTGGAAGATGACCATTTATTATAAACCACAGGTGGTGGCATATCAGTTTTTGCACTAATTAAGCTGCAACAACTAAGCAGGCATGAGGATATAATTAAGACAATTTTTTTCATAGGTATTTTTCTTGAAGTAATATATTTATATGGTTTATGAGTATCTGACTAATTTTATTAAGTTGTTGGCGGATTTGTTCAAAATTTGTACTAGAAATTGAATGATAATCATCACTAATCGTGTAGCCGATACCTAATAATGCTAGCTTGTATTCTTTTAGTAAATTGGGGATAGGCAAGTAATGTTTACTTAGAAGTTCAATTTGTTTTACGTCGTTTTCAAGTAATATGCTATTGTAATTATTATGAATTTTGTCTGATATGCTATTAATTTGGACTAGGTTTTGGGTCACTGTCAACTGATGCTCACTGGTTTTATATCCTAATTTAATTTGCTCAAAATAATCCCGAATGCTGTTAAGCGTAATTGATAATTGGTTAATTGAAGAGTCAAATTCATAATAACCATAGTTTTTGCGTCGTGTAAATAATATTTCACCAAACCAAACTAGTAAAACTCCAATAATGATACTCATTATCCGTGCTACCAGAAAATATGAGAAATGATAACTACCAAATTGAATGTATTCAAGAAAAATACCTAAGTTTATATTTAAAAACGCGATATTTCGTGTGAAATTATGAATCAGGAAGAAATTCATTGCCGCAAGGGTAAACGGAATAATTATGAAAATTAAATTGCTGTTAATATCCATTAATAACCATAATGGAATAAATAACGTTAATCCTTGAATTGTCCCGATAAATACTGATTTAATTCGATCTTGAATAAGCGAAGTCTCTAGCGGCAGCATGATTGCGAGAACTGTTGCAGACACCCAAAATGCGAATGGAATGTGACTATAAAAACTGATAAATAAACTAATTGTGAAAATTAGCGCATTATGGACGACTCTTTGGAATTTTAACGATTGTGTTGACATAATACATTCCAATCATTAATAATTAAAGCCAATAACTTCCACAAAGATTGAATCTCGTTGTGCTTGATTTTCTCTATTTGACCTGTAATATATAAGTTAAACTGTTGTGGTATTGCCTTATGTTGATTAAAATTTGGCTGTAGTTCCGCCAGAGTTGCATATAAGTCAATGATATAATTATTATTACCTAAAATATTTCTACTGTTATACAAATAAGCAATAGCAAAATAAAATTGTTGAATTTTATCTGAGCATTTTTTAAATAGAGTTTCATTTTTTGCTTGAGATGTAAAACCTAAACTATTATTCATCCGATTGACACATTCGCCGTGAAATGTTATAACGTCTGATTGTTCAAGGGCAATTAACTTTAATTGTTGCGCGATTCGTGATAAAACGACGAAGCTTGAATGATACCAAATGCGCTGGTAATAAGTTGCAGGTATTAGATGCATTGCTAAATAACCAATTACACCTGATACACTAATTGTAATTACCCGATTAATCGCAACATAAAATTGTCCAACACCACCAAGAAGGATGGTTAAGAAACTGATTACAAACACTGGCGGTATTAACGCGCGATAAGAGGCAAATGCTGGGTATGATGTTACAATCATTAGACTTAGGTATAAGAAGAAGGAAAAGAGCAATATTACATATTTACTATATTCTGTTAAAGTGAAACCAAATACTCCAATACTTAAAAATACCAGAAAAGCAACATAGGTACCATTCCTTTGTTTAAATGAAGCAATATTATTCGCATGTGCTACACCAATTGCCGAAATTGGTGGAATAGCAAAAAAGAATGCTTGTACTTGGTCAAAGTTAATATTAAAAATATTTCCAGCACAGAGAATAACATAGACATATAGCGAAACATAAACAGATAAGCGCCCATTACCATATAAGTCATAATTTTCAATTGAATTAAGGACTGGATTGTTTTTGAAATTTAATTTATAGCGCATTTAATATCTTGAAATGTATACATAAGTACTTGCGCCAACATTTAGTGGGAATTTAGGATCTAAATCAAGAATTTTAATTTGAACTGGAAATCGTTGTGGTAAGAGTACCCATTCATTTTCTCGTGCTACTTTTTGAAGTTGTGAGGTTAATTGCGTTTCTTGGCGTCCAACTGCCCAGTTTGTTGAGATTACTACTCCGTGAAACATTTTTTGCCCTAGATACATTCTTGGAAAGACTAATACTTTATCACCATTTTTGATCAACCTTAAATCCGTCTCGGTAAAATTAGCTTGAATAAATGTTTCACTGGTATCAACAAAGGAAAAAAGCGGATCATGAATTTTGACTGGTACATATAGCGATAAGTACATATTTTGAATAATCCCGTCAGCTGCAGCGCGAACTATTGTTTCATCTAAATTTACTTTGGCATATTTAGCTTTAATTTCTAGCATCTTAATTTTATTTTGTTGTACTTCAAGATTATTGATGTCAGCCTGAATTTTATGCTTTATTGCAACGATGTTGTTATAAGCAACTTTACTATCATAGTTCAGGTTATCCATCTCTAGACGAGATACAGCATTGGCTTTATAAGCATTTCGGTAGCCTTCATAGTCATTCACAAGCTTAGCATGTGTCTGAATAAGCGCATCGCGCGTTGCCTGATCTTGCGCTAGCGTATCTTGTAATGATTTATATTCTTGAGTTGCAATTTTAACATCAGCAACTGCGGCATCATAGGTAAGTTGATATGGTTTTTGAAATACTGTAAATAATGGATCTCCTTTTTTTACTTTCTGCCCATTGGTAACGTTTATATGTGTTACATAACCAGATACATCGGCAGCTACAGGTCTAATATTGGCTACCACGAATGCATTATCAGTTATTGGAAAGAGAAATGAGAAGATGTAGAAGATTAAGCTTATTCCGCCAATTATTAGAACGAAGCGTGGAAAGTTGATCCAACGTAATAAAGCTTGCATAAATTCTCTTTAAATATTAAAATACAATAATTGTTTAATCTTCAGTGCTGAGGATGATGTTAAATCCGCCCGATTAAATAAATCGGGCGGATTTATGAAGTTGATAATATCTTAAACTAGTAAGTGTTCAATTGCAGCACGTTCTTCACATAGTTCTTGATAAGTGATATCAATATATTTACGACTAAATTCACTGATTTGATAGTTTTTAACTACGGTATATTTTCCATCTTTGCATGTACATGGGTAGCCAAACATTACGCCTTCAGGAACTCCATAACTACCATCAGATGGAACGCCCATCGTAACTACTTCACCTGGTTCAGTTCCAAATATCCAACTGCGCATATGATCAATAGCTGCATTAGCAGCAGAAGCTGCAGATGACAGACCACGTGCTTCAATAATTGCAGCTCCACGTTTTTGGACGGTTGGGATAAAATCAGTTACTAGCCAGTTTTCATCAACTAATTCACTAGCTTTTTTACCATCAACTGTTGCATTAAAAATATCTGGGTACTGGGTTGACGAATGGTTTCCCCATGCAACAATATCTTTTACTTTTGTTGAGTGGCTACCTACTTTTGCGGCTAATTGACTCATTGCACGATTATGATCTAAACGCATCATCGATGTTATATTTCGCGGGTCTAAGCCATGTGCATTTTTTGATAAAATTAGAGCATTAGTATTTGCTGGATTACCAACTACTAAAACTTTTACATCCTTTTTAGCAACTGCGGCAAGAGCTTTACCTTGACCAATAAAGATACCGCCATTTACTTCAAGTAGGTCTTTGCGCTCCATACCTTTGGTACGTGGACGAGAACCAACCAATAGTGCATAATTAGCATCTTTAAAAGCAACCATTGGATCGCTACTGGCAACTATTCCGTGTATTAATGGAAATGCACAGTCGTCTAACTCCATGATAACGCCTTTAAGTGCACCCATTGCAGGTTCGATTTCTAAAAGTTGTAAAATAACTGGTTGATCTTTTCCTAGCATGTCGCCGCTTGCAATACGGAATAATAAACTGTAACTAATTTGTCCGGCAGCACCGGTAACTGCTACACGAACTGGTGATTTTGTTGCCATAATATAACTCCTATGATGTTTATTTAGTTTGATAACGAACTGTTTTAATCATAACTTAACCAGATATAAATCCCAAAAGCACCTAATGTATTCAATGATTTTAGAATATTTATGAGTATTAACTTACAAAATTAATTGGTTATTTCCGTATTATATTAGGTTTAAATTAAAATAACAATAGATAAATCATCTATGAATCTACTTAGGTTTAATTTATGAAAATTATGTCCTAATTGTAATAATTAGAGTTTTTATTGAAGTTCATAAACTAATGTTATTATTACCAAGTTAGTTAAGGAAGGAATAAAAATCGCTCGATCCTTAACTGCGAGAAAATAATAAATCGTAACTAACAGATTAAATTCTAAAACAATTCTCTAAGTTTACCTCTTTTGTTAGTAAATATTCATAAGTTTCGTCATCGATCTGCGCTCCACTAAAATCAACATTCTTAAGCATTTTTGTTTTAAATTTAACCCGGCGTAACACGCAGTTACGGAACGAACAATTTTTCAGGTTTGCCCAACGAAAATTAACATCAGTCAGAATTAGTCCGTCAAAATTAACTCCTTCCAGATTTGAGCAGTTAAAATTGGTTCGCAATAATATAGCATCGCTAATAATAATATTTTCAAGATTGGATTTACTTAGTGTGCAATCACTTAGATTTGCGTTGGAAAAGTTGACATCTTCAAGGTTACTGAAGCTTAAGCTACTACCTTCTAAATTAGCAAAACTAAAATCAGCGCCATCTAAATTACTGAAATTGAATTTACTTTTTTCGAGATTGGCATGGCTGAAATTAGCTTTATCAAGATTGCTTAAAGAAAAACGCCCATTGGTGACATTATTCTGGGTAAAGTTGGCTTTATCTAAATTACTCATCCGAAAGTTCCCATTTGGGAGATTGGCATTGCTGAAGTCTGCCTTATCTAGATTGCTTAATGAAAAGCTAGTTTTAGGTAAATCACTATTGGAAAAATCGCAATTCTCTAGATTTTTGAAACGGTAATTTTTATGGATCGGGCGCTCTTTCTTTAAATTATACGCATCAATGATTTCGTTGATGTCGCCTATACTATTTAAGGTTTTTTGTAGTGCTTTTTCTTGTGGCAAGCCATTATTTAATAGTTCCTGATATTTTTCCTCAAGGTCATTAAATAATTGCAGTTTAAGCTCTTCAATTTCTTCATTTTTTTGATAATTGTTAAATACATTTGCTATAAATTGTTGAATTTTATTGTGTTCCATGACTTTTCCTCTGTTGTTTTTAATAAAAGTTGGTTTTGGTAATAACTGTGCAACTGTCTAGTCACATTAGTTGGTCAAGAATTTTCCTAGCAAGTTGCCACTGCTCATTGTTGATAGTATAAGCATTTTTGCCGATTTCAGTAATGGCATAATACTTGCGCCTTCCACCTGACGTCTCATCGCCCCAGTATGATTTGACTTTCTGTTCCTGTTCCAAACGTCTTAAACAGGAATAAAGTGTGGCTTCTTTTAACTCAAATTGTCCATGAGTAGTTTCGGCAATTATTTTACAAATCTCATAACCGTATTTATCTCCATCAGTCAGCAATTTCAAGATGATAGTATCGACGTGACCACGCAATAAATCAGTTGAAAGCGTTAATGTTTTTTCCATTGTCATATTTCCTTTTTTAAGTATATTACTATGTAAGACATAGTATATAATGCAAGATTGTACAATAAGTGAGAAAAATATGTCAACTATTACTGCGTAATCTTAGTTTTTAAGTAATCGATATTGTAAATACCACTTGAATTAACATGGTTTATGTTCGTTAGCAGTTGTTATAGAAGAAGATAAATCTAAACAAAACTTGACAAGTTAGTTTAGCTAAAACTAAAATAATGGAATCAAATTACTTTCAATCTGGTATTAAATATGGATATTAATGAATTACAAGAGCTTCAGGAAAACGCCGGCTTAGCCGTAGCTCTTTTAAAGCGCATGGCTCATAAAGATCGTTTATTGATTTTATGTCATCTAACTACTGGTGAAATTAGTGCTGGAGAGCTTTCTCGTCGCTCATTGCTTAGTCAGTCAGCATTTTCACAACATCTGGCAGTGCTTCGGGCTGATCAATTAGTAAAAACACGGAAAGAGGCACAGACTATCTATTATTCATTAGCTAATGATGCAGTAATTGAAGTTTTAAGTACACTCAAACAAATTTTTTGCAAATAGATTTAGGAAAGTTAATATAGTGGATAAAATGCCGCATTCGAATCAAAAAATAAATATGCCTTCTCATGAGATAAGCCCACGCCGCCAAGCACAGTTTATTCTTGCAATAGCCAGTTTGGTTGGAATTATCTTAGGCAACTCTTTTTCACAGTGGTGTTATATGTTGGATATCTTAGTTGGTATGGAGCTTTTGGTAGCAAGCTTAACTGGTGAGTGTATCCTTGAAAAAATAATTGCAAAATTACCATGGAATAATTAGGAAAGTGTTATTTAATGTTGAAGAAATTTATATATATCGTTAGTGGCGCAATGTTGTTATTCTCGTTTAGTAATGCTGAAATAGTAACACAATGCTCCAAAAGTGAATCTGGTTTAACTCAGTGCAATGCTCACGAAAGTGGTGTTAATGTGATGAATTTAGATTGCTCGCATGGGAGAAATGGAGCGACTTCTTGTGTTGGTAATTATACGGATAAAGTAGCTGCTCAATTGGGATTTAACTGTACTCAAGACAAAAAAGGCAATACTTCATGTCACGGCAAATCTTCAGATGGAACATCGTTTGTGATGAATTGTGGACAACCTAGCAATGATCAGCTTATGTGTAATATCAAAGATAATCAAAACGAATCAATGACGCTTAGTTGCAAAATTAGTGAACATGGAGTTCCCGATTGCGCAGCAGTTGATAATAGCGGAACTAAATATCAAATTAAGTGCAGTGGTAATATGAGTGAATCTGGTAGCTGTGTTGCCAAATAATAGCAGCATAGTGCTTATTGGATATATTGTTCTGAACTTTCTACATTGAGCCCTACAGGAAATAAATTTGAGTTTTGCATAAATATGGATTGACTTATATCAAACATTTGTTTTAAAATATCGCAACTCAAATTTTTAGCCAACGGTATAGGGCTTCTTATGCAATCAACTCCTGAATTTCCAGCTTCGCAAAGTAACGTTAATTTTTGGCTAGAACCACGCACACTGGTTGCTTATGCAGTTAGTTTACTGGCGCTGGCTGAAATTATTGACTTAACAATTGTCGCTGTAGCGATACCGCATATTATGGGCTCACTAAGCGCTAACTTAAGTGAAGTATCGCTTACTATGACCAGCTATATTGTTGCTGCTGCAGTTTGTATTCCTTTAACTGGTTTAGTAACCCGTAAGTTTGGAATGAAACATGTGGTTTTAGCTTCAGCGGTAATCTTTGGAATTTCTTCCGTTTTGTGCGGAATGTCTACTTCGCTAAATCAAATGATTTTTTTTCGTCTGATACAGGGTGTTGGCGGAGCTTTTTTACCTTCAATTGCCCAATCCTATATTTCACGTAGTTTCACTCCAGAAGAAC
Source organism: Neisseriaceae bacterium (assembly GCA_003963245.1). Lineage (GTDB taxonomy): Bacteria > Pseudomonadota > Gammaproteobacteria > Burkholderiales > UBA11063 > Aquella. The sequence continues at coordinate 37,931 of RXJX01000014.1, read as the reverse complement.
AACCTAAGATGATGACGGTATTTAGTCTTTGTGTGGTAATGGGACCTATTATTGGACCAGTTTTTGGTGGTGCGCTTGCAGAAAACCTTGATTGGCGCTGGTGCTTTTACGTTAATGTTCCAATTTGTATTGCCGGATTTTTACTAATTTGGCATTATATGAAAAATGATAAGCATGATGATGTAAGCATTGATTATATAAGTTTTGCTTTTATGGCATTAGGTGTTGGTTGCTTGGAATACTTCATTGATGAAGGTAATACTAACAATTGGTTTGATTCAATGGAAATGGTAATTGTTCTGACGATAGCGATAGTTTTACTAATTTTCTTTGTTTGGCGTGGACTCTTAGGTAAATCAGTTATTAACTTCAAGATTTTCAAAAATACTAATTTTGTATTGTGTTGCTTGTCAATGTTTTTGTTTATGCTGATGGCATCTGCATCGCTGGCATATTTTCCTACTATGTTGCAACAGAGCTTTGGCTATCCGGTTGATACTGCGGGTTATATTACTGCACCTCGTGGGCTGGTTGCATTTATTATTGCGCCGATTGTTGCGAAGCTGATTGGTAAAGTTGACGCACGACGAATTATGTTTTTGGGCTTGCTTACATTTGGTCTTGGCTGCTTCATGCTTTCAAGCTATGCACCTGCAGTCAGTCAGAGCTATATAATTTGTTCAATGCTGGTTCAGGGAATTGGGATGATGTCCTTTTTTATTCCAATAATGCAGATTGTATTTATTGATGTACCTCAAAGTTTGCACAGCGATGTCTCAGGAGTGTTTAATTTCTTTAGAAATATTGCTAGTTCGGTTGGAACTTCTTTATCTTCAACTATTGTTTCTCACCAAATGCAGGTTACGTATCATGATATGGGTGCTCACGTTTCGCCCTATGAGCGCGGTTATTTATGGTGGTCACAAAATTTAGCCAGTGGTGTCCCAGAGCAAAGCAAGATTATGTTAGCTCAGGCGCAGGTAATCGGGCAGGGGGCATTGGTTAGCTACTTAGATTCATTTTTTGCTTTTGGCTGCGGAATGTTACTGATCTTATGGTTACCATTTCTTTTGAAGCGCCCCGCTGCAGGTGCTCCGGTGCATATGGATTAATATTTAACTTGTGCGTATATTATTAAATGATAAAACTTACTTAGGAATAAAAACATGGCTGAAAAAAATTCTCAATCACGTAAGCATTTGTTTGCTGGCATAGTAGTAGTTTTGGTGGCAACTGGCGGAGTCTATGGTTATTATCATTATAACCAAGTATATCCTAGCACGGATAATGCTTACGTTAATGCTAACTTGATTAATGTAGCACCAAAAGTTGGTGGCTATATAGAGCATGTTTATGTTAAAGAAAATCAACTGGTACATAAAGGTGACTTACTGGTGGACATTGATCCGCAGGATTATAGTTTAGCATTAAATAAAGCTCAGCAGGATCTTACGTTTGCAAAACAGCAAGCAGCTAATACTCAGCAAATGATTAATAATGCTAAAGCAAGTGTAGCTAGTGCTAAATCTGCATACGAATTTGCTGCGCAGATGGCTACTCGTTATACTAATTTGTATCAGCAAAAAGCTGGATCATTGCAGGATATGCAAAAATATCAGACACAAGCGACTCAAGCCAAACAAACTTTGGATCAGGCAAATGTATCTTTAGCGCAGGCAAATACTCAGTATCAAGCCGCTGTCACTCAGATTGATTTAGCAAAAACAGGTGTAGAAAATGCTAAAAATAATAATGGCTATACTCAGTTGCGTGCTTCAGTAGATGGTTATATCAGCAATATCAATTTACAAACTGGTGAATATGTTTCACCTGGACAGAAGCTTTTTGGTTTGGTTGATAACAGTAGTTGGTGGGTCGATGTTAATTATAAAGAAACACAATTGAAACGAATCAAAGCTGGACAAAAGGCTAGCGTTGAATTAGATATGTATGATCATAAATATCATGGTATTGTGCAAAGTATTAGCTATGCTAGTGGAAATACTTTCTCATTGATCCCAGCTGAAAATGCTACAGGTAATTGGGTAAAGGTTACTCAGCGTTTTACTGTTCGAGTTAAACTTGATAATGATCCGCAATTCCCACTTCGCGTGGGTGCAAGCAGCTATGTTACTGTTGATACCACTAAATAGGGCATAATAATTATGAAAATCAAGCAAATTACGTTGGTTGCAGTGAGTAGCATCTTGACTGGATGCGGTTTACTTGGACCAGATTATGTCCAGCCACAGGTAAATTCACCGCAAAAATGGAGTGCCGAGGATAAAAATATCCATATTGAAAGCACTAATTTAGCTGAAATGGCTTGGTGGAAAAAATTTAACGATCCACAATTGAATCAGTTAATTGAAAGTGCTTTGCAAAATAATAATAATTTGCAAATGGCGATGGGTAATATTCTGCAGGCGCAAGCTTCACTTAAGAAAATTCAGATGGGGTGGTTGCCAACAGTTAGCATGGGAGGGGTTGGTTTTACTGGGCAATCCTTTAATCCAGGCTTTCAAAACACTAGCTCTTATCCTTTGGCAAATAATTTTAGTCAAAATAATCCACAAAATTTTGATGGTTATGCGGCTGGATTTATGCCAAGCTACACCTTAAATGTATTTGAATTAGTTAAACAAAATCAAATTGCCAAACTAAGTTTAGAGATGCAGAAACAATCTGCTAATGCAGTGGCGCTAGGTGTAATTGGACAGGTTGCGGGTAGCTATTTTAGTTTATTAGGCTTACATAAACAATTACAACTTCAGCAAGAGTTACTTGCGGATGCTAAAGAAATGCGTAAATATAATTTGGTTCAATATCAAAATGGTAGCATTTCGGATTTGAATATTGAAGGTATTGATCAGTATATCGCTGGATTAGAGGGGAATATTCCTAAAATTCAAAATGATATAACTCAAACCGAAAATGCCTTGCAAGTATTAACTAATAATAATCCAGGTAAAATCAAAACTAGTCGCGACTTCGATCAAGTTACAACTAGCGGAATAGTGCCAGTTAATTTACCATCAAGCGTTCTGAAGTCTCGTCCGGATATCGTAGCAGCAGAATATCAATTACAAATTGCCAATGCAAATATTGGTGCAGTAACCTCAATGTTCTTTCCTTCGATTAGTTTGACCGGAATGCTTGGACAGGGTTCAGTCCAGTTGAGTAATTTATTTAACGCTGGTGCTGATTTCTGGATGGGGCAATTAGGCGCAGCAATGCCGTTGTTTAATATGGGATTATATGCTGAAGCGGACAAAGCGCGTGGCAGCTATTATACTGCATACTATAACTATATTCAGACAGTTAGAACGGCATTCTCACAGGTTGATAATGGTTTAGCTAATCATGATAGCTTGGATAAGGTAGCCAGTCAGCAAAATATAGCGTTACAAAAAGCACAAAATTTGCAACAAATTGCAAGCAAACAATATGCGCAAGGTTCAGTAGGATTCTCTGATACCTTAGGTTTTAAACTGAATGTTGATTATGCCAAAGCTAATTTAAATCAAATTAAAATTCAGCAGTTAAATAGTATTGTTAATCTTTATCAGGTTTTAGGCGGTGGTTATTTAGCCGAAAGTCAGTTGACGCAGACTAAAAAATTCGGTGATCGCCACGATATTTAATGAGTAATAAGGATTTATTAATGTCACAAGCCATAATTCAAAATCAAAGCCTCAGAGTTACGATTGCGTTACTTGGAGCAGAGGTGCGCAGTGTCAGAAATGCTGTGAACAATCATGAATATATGTGGAGTGGTGACCCTGCCGTTTGGGCTGGAGTTTCCCCTGTCTTATTTCCGGTAGTTGGAAAGACCTCTGCAAACCAAGTTAAATTTGCCGGTGAAAGTTATACTCTTGGAAATCATGGTTTTGCTCGTCACTCAATCTTTAGTATTGTTCAACAAAAAGAGGATGAAGTGACATTGTTATTGAATACTCAAGCTGGTGATGCAAAACGTTATCCATTTAATCTTGATTTTTTTGTTAACTATAAGCTAATTGACAAAACCTTGCAGACTACCTATATGGTACATAATCTGAATAAGCAGACCGCATATTTTAGTGTTGGTGCCCATCCGGCTTTTGCTTGTCCCTTTGATGATAAGCATCAGATTACTGATTACGAAATACGTTTTGAGCAGCCAGAAAATTTACGGCGTCATGAGATCACCTCTGAGGCTTTTTATACTGGCAAGACAACTGAGCATAATTTGGCTGCGTTTAATCTGGATGAACATACCTTTGATGATGATGCCTTGGTTTTTAGTGGTTATAATGGTGATAGTGTGAGCTTAGTTGAGCGTGACAGTGGGCGCGCCATTCAAGTTTCTCTAGATGGCTTTCCTTGGTTAGGAATCTGGTCAAAACCTGGTGCAAATTATGTTTGTCTGGAGCCGTGGTGTGGACGCAGTGATGACTTGGGGTTCAGTGGTGATGTTAATAGCAAAGCAGCTATTGAAACTATTCAACCAAATGCAAAATGGAGTCGTTCTTATACAATCCAATTTACTTATTGATTTTAAGGTATGGCGCAGCAAATTAGGATATCAACCGTCTAATGTGGTATTATAGTATAATCGTCTTTTTAGGTTAAGTAAGCTTACAAAGGGGATAAAATGAAGATTACAGTTTCAATTAATGTCAATAAACCTGTTGCTCAGATATGGAGATTTTGGACTGATCCAGTTCATATAGTGAATTGGAATTTTGCTCATGAGTCATGGTGTTGTCCAACGGCTGAAAATGATTTATCTGTAGGTGGTAAGTTTAACTACCGAATGGAGGCTCGCGATAAGAGTTTTGGTTTTGATTTTTCTGGTATTTACGAGGTAGTTAATGTTAACGCCAGAATTATCTACACCTTCGGTGATCGTAGCGCCGAGACTGAGTTTAGTCAACAAGTTGACGGCTCTACAAAAATAACTACAACATTTGACATGGAAACAACTAATTCAGAAGAATTGCAACGAAATGGTTGGCAGTCAATTTTGAATAACTTCAAATTTTATGCAGAGTCTCAAAGCTAGGTATTTAATTCTATTAAAAGATTAAAATTTTAGTGCAAATTTTGAGGTGCTAGTAGATAATTGCTACAGTTATTCTAGTGCTTTTTCTGCTAGCTCCTCATCTGTGAGAATTAAGCCTGAGTTGAAGCTGTATTGGTAGTATAATATCTCCCATAAATTCTAAAATTGCATTTTGTATTGGGTGGATATTTGAATGTTTAAATTATTAGCATTGACTCTGATCTTATCGACCATAGGTGCAATTGCTGCTGAAATGTATATCCCCGCACTTCCTTTTATCGGTGCTAGCTTTCATGCTAGTGATACCGTTATTCAATATTCATTTACTGCTTTTATTTTTGGTTCTCTGGCTCCAGCTTTATTTTTTGGTTCTTTAGCGGATTGTTATGGGCGACGCAAGGTTATTATGATTGCCTTGGTGGTTGGCTTGCTTGGAACTGTTGGTTGTCTATATACCGATAGCGTATATGCGTTTATCTTTTATCGGTTTGTCCAAGGTTTTGGTTTTAGCAGTACAAATGGCATTGGGCGAGCGTTGCTACGCGATCACTGTGAAGGCAAAGAGTTCGCTAAATATTCTTCATATCTAAGCATGGCTTTTGCGTTAAGTGTTGATATTACGCCTTTTTTAGGTGGGGTAATTCAGCATCATTTTAACTGGCGTGCAATTTTTGTATTTTTATTTTTATTTAATTTGTTGTCTATTGCTGTGGCATGGAAATTTCCATTTAAAGCTGTTGTTGAGAAGCGGAAATTTAATCTGAAGAATATGTTTCGTGATTATAAAGTGATTTGTATCAATCGTGAATACATGCATTATAACCTTATCGCTACATTAATGTATTCTGTGTTTATGTCTTATTTAGCGGTTGCCGCGTTTATTTGGGAAACTCGCTTAGGACTAACTCCTGACCAATTTGGATTATTAGCTTTATTTTTATCCGGATTTTATGTTTCCGGTTGTTATGTAAATTCTCATTTAGTTTGTTACGGTTTGGAAAGAGTGTTACAGCTTGGTGTGTTTTTAGTTTTATGCAGCGGTGTTATATTGTTGAGTTTTGCACTAAATGATTCATTGACGCGAATTCAGTTTTTTGGGGTTTTAGGTCTGATCTTCTTTGCCAGCGGTTTAGTTTTTGCAAATGCTTCGGCTCTGGCAATGTCTTCAATTAATAGTAATTTTGCCAGTGCTTCAGCGCTATTTAGTTTTAGTAGTGTAGCTGGATCTGCTGTTATAACTGCAATAATTAATTTCTTTAATCCAACAAGTATAATGCCGTTAGCATTAATTGTAATTATTCTTGCCATTATGGCACATCTTATATTATTTACTCTAAAAAATTTTTCACAGGTGAATTATGCTGAACAAAGTAGTTGAACAAGTAACCCAAAGAATTATTGAGCGAAGCGCTAAAACTCGCGCCACTTATTTAGCCCGTATGAAAGAACAATACGGCAAACGAGTAAAACGTGATCAGCTAGCATGTACTAATTTAGCTCACGCAGCAGCTGCTGAAGATAATAAAGTAAAGATTCGTCTTAAAAATATTGAAAGCCCTAATATTGGGATTGTGACTGCCTACAATGATATGCTATCAGCACATCAACCGTACTATCGTTATCCTGAAGTTTTGAAAGATACGATTATTGGACAAAATGCTACCGCCCAGGTTGCTGGTGGAGTTCCGGCGATGTGCGATGGAGTTACACAAGGGCAGGTTGGGATGGAGTTATCTCTATTGTCGCGAGATATTATTGCGATGAGTACAGCAATTTCATTATCACATAATGTTTTTGATGGTGTGATTTGCCTTGGTATTTGCGATAAGATTGTGCCGGGACTTTTAATTGGAGCATTAACTTATGGTTATCTACCGACCATCTTTATTCCAAGTGGACCAATGCCTAGTGGTATATCCAATAAAGATAAAGCTGAAACGCGTAAATTATTTGCTGAGGGCAAGGTAGGTAAGGAAGCCTTGCTAGAATCAGAGTTTAAATCATACCATGCAGCAGGAACTTGTACTTTTTTTGGTACGGCAAATACTAACCAAATGTTAATGGAAGCAATGGGGCTACATATTCCGGGTGCCGCGTTTGTTACTCCAAATACACCATTACGCAGAAAATTAACTGATTATGCAGCCACTCAAATTGTTAAGAATACTGCACAGCGAGATAATTTTACGCCATTATGTGAAATTGTTACCGAAAAAAGTATTGTTAACGGTATTGTTGGTTTATTGGCAACCGGTGGTTCAACCAATCATACTTTGCACATTCCTGCGATCGCTAAAGCTGCAGGAATTTCGTTAACCTGGGATGATTTTAATGATCTATCCAAGGCTGTACCATTATTAGCTAAAGTTTATCCTAATGGGTCCAACGATGTAAATCAGTTTCACGATGCTGGTGGCATGACCTATATTATGGAGCAATTACTTGCTGGTGGCTATTTACATGACGATGTAAAAACAGTAGTTGGTAATGGTCTAACGGCTTATACGAAAACACCACGATTAAATAATGAACAACTTGAGTGGACAGACGCTTTTAATTTGGATGATAGCATTTTACGTTCAAAAGATGAGCCATTTAGTCATGAAGGTGGTCTACGTTTACTTAGCGGCAATCTAGGGCGTAGCGTAAGCAAAATTTCAGCTATTGCGCCAGAGCACCGTTATGTTAAAGCTCCTGCAAGTGTTTTTCATAGTCAAGATGAAGTATTAGCAGCATATAAAGAAGGTAAATTAAACCATGATGTAGTGGTAGTGTTGAAGTATCAAGGACCAAAAGCAAATGGTATGCCAGAATTACATGGCTTAACTCCTGCGTTGGCATCGCTGCAAGACCAAGGTTATAAAGTTGCTTTGGTAACCGATGGGCGGATGTCGGGTGCTTCAGGAAAAGTACCTAATGCAATCCACATGACACCTGAAGCATTAAGTGGTGGCAATTTTGCTAAAGTTGTTGATGGTGATGTTATTGAGTTAGATTTAGAAAATGGAACTTTACAACTACATGTATCTGATGATGAATTAGCGAAGCGTATTGAAAATACTCCTGATTTGAGCGCTAATCAAATTAATTTTGGGCGTGAATTATTTAATAAGATGCGTCCAAACTTGAGTGACTCGGAAGATGGTGCTACTTTATTCTAAGAAAGGATTGATTAGATGAAAACAATTGAACAACTTTTTGGGCTAAAGAAGATAGTCCCAACGGTTAGCCTTGAGTCTAAAGAGATAGTTGAGCCTGTTTGTAAGGCTTTATTTGCTGGTGGAATTAACGTTATTGCAGTTAGATTGTTATCTGCTAATTCACTATCTGCAGTTGAATACATCAATAATAAACTACCTGAGATTACAGTTGGGGTGGCAGGAATTATGGATGCTGCTGGGTTTTTGAATGCAAGTATTGCAGGTGCTAAGTTTATTTCATCCCCAGGCATTACACCAGAGTTATTTACTGCCGCGCGTACCCGTTACAATGATGCTCATTTTTTGCCGGGTATGATAGTTCCGTCACATATCATGGATGCTTTATCACGTGGTTTTGAAGTAATGAACTTATTTCCTGCTGAAGCGATGAATGGTTACGAATTGCTTAAAACTTATCAACATGCTTTTCCAAGGGCAAAGTTTGCAGTCAATGGTGGAATTAATCTAGAAAATATGGGGAAATATTTGGCATTAGATAATGTTGTTGCTGTTGGTCTATCTTCAATCGCTGATTCAAAATTAATAGCAGATAAAAATTATTCTGAAATAACCGAGCGAGCGAGAAAAGCAGTTATGCTATCAGAAGTTGTTATTCGTAATAAATTAAAAGAAGGAAGTTGATAATGAAAACAATGGAGCAAGTTTTTGCAACAAATAGAATAGTACCAGTAGTGGTTATTGACGACGTGGCAGCAGCGATTCCTTTAGCGGAGACTTTATTATCTGCAGGGATTAATAATATGGAAATTACTTTACGCACACCTAATGCGTTGGAAATTATTGCTAAAATTGCCAAAGAATTACCAGAGATGGTGGTTGGTGCTGGAACTATCCTTACGCGTGAGAGTTTTTTACAGGCTTACGAGGCAGGTTCGCAGTATATTATCTCTCCGGGCGTGACGGAAGAATTATTTACAGTTAGTAAGGAGTTAGCTGACAAGGTACGTTTTGTTCCTGGTATTTGTACGCCATCACAAGCAATGGATGCACTTAATAATGGGATTAATCATGTTAAATTTTTCCCAGCCGAACCTTATAATGCTTACAATGTAATTAAAGCATTAGCTTCACCACTACCTCAGCTAAAATTCTGTCCAACTGGTGGTATAACTGTTGGAAGTATGCAAAAATATTTGGAATTACCTAATATTTTTGCTGTAGGTTTATCTTCGATTGTCGAAGCTAAATTAATAACAGCACATGATTTTACCGAAATCAAGCGCCGTTGTAAAGAAGCGGTGACAATTGTAAATATAACTATTGATAAATAAACTATAAACTAGCGTGGAGTAGTAATATGGCATATAATCAACAAACTTTAGCGATGATTCGTGATTCAATTCGTGATATTCCCAATTGGCCTGAGCCGGGAGTTATGTTTCGTGATATTTCTACCTTGCTTAAAGATCCACAAGCCTTTCGCGCGGTGGTAGATATATTGGTTGAGCGTTATCGTGGTAAGGGAATTACCACCGTAGCAGGTTTGGATGCACGCGGATTTATCTTTGGTCCAATAGTGGCTTATGAATTGGGAATTGGCTTTGTTCCAATTCGTAAAAAAGGTAAGTTGCCCTATACTACCGTTTCTAAGAGCTATACTCTGGAGTATGGTGATATTAATACTGTCGAAATGCATATTGATGCGGTTCATCGTGGAGATAGAGTTCTAGTGATTGATGATCTAATCGCAACAGGTGGTACGATGCTTGCTGCATGTACTTTAATCACCGAATTGGGTGCGGAAGTAGCAGAGTGCGCAGTGGTTAGCGATTTGTTGTATTTAAATGGCAGCCAGTTAATCAAAGAGCAGGGCTATCCAGTCTTTGCTATTTTAGAATATAATGATTAGGGGGATATATAATACATGAATGTTTCTTATCCACATACCCGTATGCGGCGCAATCGCCAGGCGCCATTTATCCGTAATTTAACTCAGGAAAACTGGGTTACCGCTAATGATTTGATTTATCCGGTATTTGCTCTTGATGGACAAAAGCGTGAGGAAGAAATTAGCTCAATGCCTGGACAATATCGGGTTAGTATTGATCGTTTGTTAGTTATTGCTGAACGTGCGGTTATGCTTGGGATACAAGGAATTGCGCTATTTCCGGTAATCGAAACAGGTAAAGATAATTTGGCTAGCGAAAGTTACAATCCCGATGGTTTGGTACAGCGTGCGGTACGTGCACTTAAAACAGAGTTTCCAGGCTTAGGCGTTTTTACTGATGTTGCCCTTGATCCGTATACGATCCATGGTCAGGATGGTATTATCAACGAAGCTGGTTATGTTCTGAATGATATTACTAATGAAGTTCTTCTGAAGCAGGCCTTGTCGCATGCGGTAGCTGGTGCTGATTTTGTTTGTCCATCAGATATGATGGATGGGCGCATTGGAATTATTCGGTGCGAACTAGAGCAGCAAGGCTTACATAACACAGGAATTATGGCGTATTCAGCGAAATATGCTTCTAAATTTTATGGGCCTTTTCGTGATGCTGTTGGTTCTGGCAGTAATCTTGGTAAATCAGATAAATTTAATTATCAAATGCATCCAGCTAATGGCAATGAGTCGCTGCGTGAAGTTGCGCTGGATATTAGCGAAGGTGCTGATATTGTGATGGTTAAACCAGGAATGCCTTATTTGGATATTCTCTACCGAGTTAAACAGGAATTTAAGCTGCCAACTGCAGTATATCACGTAAGCGGTGAATATGCGATGCTTAAAGCTGCCGCCGAAAAAGGCTGGTTGGATTATAACGCGACTTTGTTAGAAAGCATGTTGTGCTTTAAACGTGCTGGTGCTGATATTATCTGGACATATGCGGCTTTTGACGTGGTAAATTTATTGCGTACGCTATGATGGATAATGATATAGTTAATTCTAATAATAAAAATGAATTTGATGCCAAAGCTACTACTTGGGATACTCCGGAGAAAATCGAGCGGGCACAAATCATGGCAGATGCAATATTAGCTGATTCTACAGGTATTAAGCTTGAGTCAGCTTTTGAATATGGATGTGGTACTGGTTTAGTAAGTATAGCATTGCGTGAAAAAATTAAAAAGATAGTGCTTGCTGATATATCTGACGGAATGTTAGATGTTCTTAGTAATAAGATAGAAAGCAATCAATTTACTAATTTATTTCCGATGAAGCTTGACTTGACTACTGAGGAGCCACCTGTTGAGCGTTATGACGTTATTTACACAATGCAAACGCTGCATCATATACAAGATACACAACAAATTATCCAAACATTTTATAAAATGTTAAATGTAACTGGTCGTTTATTTATTGCTGATTTGGATGCTGAGGATGGTTCTTTTCATGGAGCAGGGTTTGATGGACATAATGGATTTGTCCGTGAAGAGTTAAGAGAAATTGCATTGTCAGTTGTATTCAAGCACATTAAGTTTCAAGATATCTATAGCATTAACAAAATCAATTTAGTTGGTGAAAATAGAACATATCCGTTATTTTTAATGATAGCAACCAAGTAATTTTTAGTTTGATGCTAAAATTGTTTAGGTTGCTCAGTCTTAACTTCTCTTTGTGTCTGGCATACTTAAATGAGATACTCGTTTTGTGTTTGGGGATTACCTTGATTGAGCAAGCTGGATACCTTTCAAATACAACGTCTTCGTAGAAGCTACATTAGTTATAGAATAAGCTGATTTTTATCCCTCATTTGCGAATTATCAAAATAATATGGCTTAAACCTTTACCATTCTTGACTTTTTGAGTTGCTCTATGGCATGCTTATAGTAAAAAACTATATGATTACAAAAAAGTAGTTATTAGAAAATTAGAAGGATTGCATTAATGAAAGTTATAGATTTTGAAGCGCATTTTTTTACTAATGATTCAGTTGATTATCTAAAAAAACGTGATTTATTCCCTCTTCTTGAAGTCACGGGTAAAGTTGATTCTTATAAATTAAGATTTAGTGAGTCAGTATCTTTGCCACACCCTAAGCGGTTAATGGATGGATTGCTCGATCTTGGTCAAGGAAGAATTAGCCAGATGGATCAAGATGGGGTTGATATACAAATTCTGAGCATGACGGTACCTTCGGGAATAGAATGCTTAGATAATCCTGATGCGACTTTATTAGCGAGAGATGCCAACGATGAATTATCTTCTGCAATTAAGGCTAATTCTGGCCGCTTTAAAGGTTTTGCAGCAATTAATCCCCATGATCCTTTATCTGGAGTTAAAGAATTAGAGCGTGCGACTAAGCAATTAGGTTTTGTGGGCTGGTTAACGCATTCTAATTTTGGTCAAAATGAATATTTAGATGAGCAGAAATTTTGGCCATTACTGGAGGCTGCCGAGAGTCTACATGTTCCTATATATCTACATCCGTCAGTACCAGTTATCCCAGAATATACAAAATATGGTTTTGCCAGCGCGGGAGCAGGATTTGGGTTTCAATTTGATAGCGCATTATGCTTAATGCGAATGATTTTAGCGGGGATTTTTGATAAATTCCCAAAGCTAATAATAATTTTAGGTCATTTAGGTGAAGCTATGCCTTTTTTGATGGAGCGTTTGGATTTTATTTATCGTTGGCACGATATGCCTTATGGTAAAGATAAACCTAGATTGGATAGACTACCATCTCAAGTATTAAAAGAGAATGTGTATATAACGACAAGTGGTCGTTATTATCAACCTGCATTAGAATATGTGATTAAAGCAATGGGTGAAGAAAAAATTTTATTTGCAACAGATTATCCAATGGAGGAAATGTGGGATGCAGTTAGCTTTGTTAAGGATTCCACACTGCCAACGACAACAATCACTAAAATATGCGAAACTAACGCTAGAGTATTTGGTTTGATTTGATTTATGAGGACTTAGTTATTTAATTACGAGTTAAGTAAAATATTAAATTAATAGCTATAAATTACGTGAGTAGCAATCAAGTATGTGTATAAATTATCGTATGTGGGTAATATAGATGATTAAGGCTTTAACAGTATTGCGCTGCAGCACATTATCTGTTTTATGTTGAACCTGGATAACATATAATACCTACATAAAAATTTGGTATAAGTGGCTTACCACTAAAATTTAAATTCTTAATGTTCGCGAATTTTATGATGAATTTATGTAAATCAAGGGGTTATGGATAGAGGTGTCTGCTTAGGTTATTTTTAATTAGTAAGCAGGTGCTTGTTTTGTAAACTTTAGAAGGAAACACAATGAGTAAATTATTAGAGCAATTAAAGCAAAATTTAAGTTCTGAGGCATATAATAAGTTTGCCTTAGCTTTGTCGGCTGAGTACTTAGATCGCTATTCGCTCGAAGAAGTTACAGAAGATTGTAAATTAATGTCAAGCTTGAGTAATAATAATGAGTACGCAATTGCAATTACGGATGGAGAATCAGGTGCAGATAACATATGGCAAATTAAATTAATCCGTTTTAACGACACAGTAAGTCTGTCACGTGGCTTACCGATTATTGAAAATTTTGGTTTTAAGTTGTTGGACGAAAAACCATATAAAATAAAAATTGCTCAAGATGAGCAAATCTATATCTGTGACTTTGGAGTTGAAGTTCCAGATGGGCTGGTTGACAAAATCAAAGATCAGCTGCTGATTGCTAAGTTAAAATCAGCGATTGTTGCTGCATTTACGCGCCAAGTTGAAAGTGATACCTTAAATAAATTAGTACTTTATTCTGGTTTGACAGCGCGTCAAGTTTCGCTAATTCGTGCAGTGGTCAAATATATGGCACAAACTAGCTTACCATTCTCTGCTGGCTATATGAGCGAGTGTTTAAAAAATCATGCTGTAGTCAGCAAACACCTATTTGACTTATTTGAAGCAAAATTTTGTCCTGAACATCATTCTGCAGCTAAAGCTGGCGAAATTCAACAGCTAATTAATGCAGAATTGAATAAAGTAGAAAATTTAGCGGAAGATCAAATCTTAAAAGCAGCATTTTCAGTGGTTAATGCGATGCTTCGGACTAATTATTATCAAACTTTAGATGATGGTGCACATAAGCCTTATATTTCATTTAAACTTGAATCCGCTAAGGTATTGAATTTACCTAAACCGTATCCATTATATGAGATTTTTGTATATTCAATTCGTTTTGAAGCAGTGCATTTACGTGGAGGGAAGGTAGCCCGTGGTGGTTTACGCTGGTCAGATCGTAAAGAAGATTTCCGTACCGAGGTGTTGGGGTTAGTAAAAGCACAAATGGTTAAAAATTCGGTGATTGTACCTACTGGTTCTAAAGGTGGCTTTGTGTGCAAAAAACTACCGGATGCTAAAGATCGTGAAGCATATATGGCTGAAGGTATCAGCTGCTACAAACAGTTTATTTCGGGATTATTGGATATTACGGATAATTTAGTTAATGGGCAAGTTGTTCATCCAAAACAAGTTATTCGCCACGATGGTGAAGATCCATACTTGGTTGTTGCTGCCGATAAAGGTACTGCAACATTTTCAGATTTTGCCAATGAAATGTCACAAAAATATTCTTTCTGGCTAGGTGATGCATTCGCTTCAGGTGGCTCAGTGGGTTATGATCATAAAAAAATGGGGATTACAGCCAAAGGTGCTTGGGAAGCAGTAAAACGTCATTTCCGTCATCTAGGTATTGATACTCAGACGCAAGACTTTACCGTAATCGGTATTGGTGATTTGATGGGAGATGTATTTGGTAATGGAATGTTATTATCTGAACACATTAAGTTAATTGCTGCATTTAATCATCAACATATTTTCCTTGATCCAAATCCAAATGTTAAGACTAGCTATCAAGAACGCTTACGGATGTTTAATCTCCCACGTTCGAGTTGGGAGGATTATGACAAATCGACAATCTCTCAAGGTGGTGGTATTTACTTGCGCTCAAGCAAAACTATTCCACTGACGCCTGAAGTAAAAGCGTGGTTAGAAATTGAAGATAATGAATTAGCTCCAAATGACTTGATTCATTTGATTTTAAAAGCTAAAGCTGATTTACTTTACAATGGTGGTATTGGTACTTACATCAAAGCTGAAAGCCAATCGAATGAAGAAGTTAAAGATAAAGCTAATGATGCATTACGGGTTAATGGTAACCAATTACGTGTGCATGTAGTTGGTGAGGGTGGTAATTTAGGTGCTACACAATTGGGGCGGATTGAGTTCGCTCAGGCTGGCGGTAATATTTGTACTGATGCAATTGATAACTCTGCTGGTGTTGACTGTTCTGATCATGAAGTAAATATTAAAATTCTTTTTGCAGCGATTATGCAGGCAACCGGAATGGATGTTGCAACCCGTAACAAGATACTTGAATCAATGACTGATGATGTTGGTCATTTAGTGTTGCGTGATAATTACTTACAAACTTTGGTATTACGTACTGCTGGTTATCGTGCACGTTATACTTTGCCAAATCATCAAATTTTTATGCGCAAGCTTGAAAAGTCTGGTGAGTTAGATCGTAAGATTGAGTTTTTACCAACCGATGCAGAGATTAATGAGCGAATGCAAGAGGATAAAGGCTTAACTTCTCCGGAAATGTCCGTGTTGCTAGCTTATTCTAAAATGTCATTAGATCGTGAAATTTTAAAAAGCTCATTAGTAACAGATGCTGATTTTAATGACTTATTAATTAGCTATTTCCCTAAATATCTGCAAGAGAATTATAAAGACTTTATTCTTAATCATTACTTACGCAAAGAAATAATTGCTAATCAGTTAGCTAATTTGGTAGTAAATCGCGCGGGAATGACGTTTGTATCGCGCTTTACTGATGAGTTTAGCTCTCCATTATCAGATATCCTTAAAGCATGGTGGATTGCGTATAATTTACTTGGCGCGCCGCGTTTATATAATGAAATTGAAGAGCTAGATAATAAAGTTGATGCAGAAGTTCAATTGAAGCTATACGTTGGTGTTGAGAAAGCAGTTGAGCGCTTATGTCGTTGGATCTTACGCTATGTTAAGGATTTAAGCAGTGCAAGTTCAATTATCAGTAAATATACTACGCATGTTGCGACTTTAGAATCTCATATTGATAACTTAATTAAGAGTGAAGATTACCCTGAAGTTCGTGATGAAGAGAGTTTATATATTTCAGCTAATGTACCTGCAGTATTGGCTAAGTTAGTATCTCGTTTGGGGTATTTACCACAAGTAATGGATATCGTCTTATTAGCAATGGAAAATAATTTGGCTTATGACGTGGTAGCTGATAATTACTTCGCTGCTGGTCGTTTATTGCAAATTGACTGGTTACGTAAAAATGTATTATTGCTATCACGTGGTAATAAGTGGCAAGCCTTGGCTCGTTCGGCATTACTTGCTGATGTATTTAAATTATATCGTGGTGCTATGCAATTAGCGATTGTTAACACTAAAGCTGATACTCGTGCTTGGATTGCTGGCAATCAAGACCGTATGGATAAAATTAATGCTATCCTAGAAGAACTTCAGAGTTATAAAGTTCTTGATTTGGCAATGCTTTCAGCCGCAATCCGTGAATTTGCACATATCTTAGAATAGTTCATTCTTGTTAAAAATAGCCGAAGTATTAACTTCGGCTATTTTTACATTTCTTGAAAAAACTGTATGAGTGTGCTATAATAGCCATCCATAGGAAATGGAGTTTTCCTTAACCGTCACACGTTGACTAATGACTCCTACTGGTTTCTGTTTAGTTAAAATAGAAATAGGTTGGGTCTATAGTTTGCTCTCATCATTCGTTTAAACCAAATCTTTTCTATTTTAGCTTTATGGAATATCCTAGCTAGATCTCTCGCAAAGCTTTAAAGTTGGATATTTAATTTAGCCTGTCCCAAGTTACTGATAAATGATTAGTTAGCTAAATTTAATAAATGTTGCATTTTAAAGCACTTGATCAAATCTCAGCAGTATTATTGAGTGGTTTTAAGCTTTTAGCTTGGAGTAATAACGGGGAAATTTAATAATTGTGTTAAAATCTGCACGTATAGATTTATTAATTATTGCAGCTTTTTCTAGAACGAGATAGATAACTATTTTATTTTGCCACGAGTGATCATATGCCGAAAATTTTTAAACTTATGAAGAATGAGCTTCATCTACCTATTATAGTTGTAATACTTGCGATTTTAATTGGTATTTACCATATTTTTTCTTATTTGATTCCATTTACCGATAATGCTTTTGTTGTGACTAATGTTGCGCCGGTTGCTGCAGACGTATCTGGTTTTATTACTGATATTCATGTCAAAAATGGTCAAGCGGTTAAGAAAAATGATCCAATTTTTACTGTTTATCAATTACCTTACCAATTAGCCTATCAACAGGCAAGTGCAGACTATCAGGAAGGTCTGAAAAAAATTATCGTACTCCAAAAACAGATTGACCGTAGTAATGCATTGATTAAATCTACCGAAGCAGAGTTAAATAAAAGCAAATATGAGCTTGGCTTGAAACAAGATCAAGATGTGGTTGAAGCAGTATCTAAACTTGAAGTAAAAAAACTCTCTTATGATGTCGAAACATTAGCCAATAAATTATCTTCATTACACCAAGAGGTTGAAGTTTTAAAAGCAGAGATTGAGCAGCAAAAACAAACTGTAGCTAGCCTTAAAGCTAAAATGGCGCAGGCGCAGGTTAACCTTGATTTAACGGTAGTTCGTGCACCTAGCGATGGTGTAGTTGACAATTTATATGTAGCACTTAATACCCCGGTAAAAATTCATGAGCCGTTATTTTCTTTTATTGATACCTCTAATTACTATATTCAAGCAAATTTTAACGAAACTGATTTAAGAAATGTGCGAGTTGGGGATAAAGTTACGATTATGCTTCGGATGTATTACTTTGATCGAATTTTCCATGGTGAAATTGTTAATACGCTTTGGGCTGCAGATCGACAAACTACTGCACCCAAAAGTCAACTGCAAAAAGTGATGAATGAGAATGAGTGGTTACTACTGCCACAGCGTTTTCCAGTTCAAATAAAAATTTTGGATCCAGACCCTAATTATCCATTAAATCCAGGTTCGAGCGCATATGTTTATATCTCGACTAAAAAATAGTCTGGCAAATTACGATCGCTTTGCAGAGCACCGGATTAATGGTCTTAAAGCTGTTTTTGTTTTGGAACTACTCTTTAGTTTTAACTATGTTTTTGGTGTTCCAAATCCGTATTTTTATTACTTTTATATTCCATTAACTGCTTTTGCTGCAGAGCTAGTTGGTAATACTCTTCAGGAAAAATATCTTTTTTATTTTTTCACTGTTATGGGGAGTATTTTGGCTGTATTTTGTTTTGGTGTATTTTCGACATATAAAATATTTTTTGTTTTCTTTGTCTTTTTTTATTCAATCTGGCTCTATTTTACAGCACTGTATTCTCTCAAAAGTATGCTGGTTCCAGTACCGTTGATTTTAAGTCTTGCTGCTTATTCTATGACTTATGGCGATACTAATAGCAATTTTTATGTTGCACTAAATCATAGCTTGCAAACATTTATTGCTATGTTGGTAGTTTTTGCAGGTTTATTTTTATTTCCTAAGAGCTATTATTTATCAATTTGGCGACGTGGTTTTTATAATGCACTATCAAGTATGGAGGTTGTAACTTTAGCCGTCAGTCATAATCATGATATTGATGTACCGATTATTCCTGGAACGGTAATTATGGAGCGTTATGCTAAAATGATTTCACGCCGCGAGAAATATTTTAGTGTCCTGAAAATTACGCTGTTAAGTCTTGATTTGGTTATGGCGATGTCGTATCTGGTATCATTCCGTGCGCAGTTGAGAACACCATACATTGTTGTTTTGCACAAGTATCTTGTGTTGCTAAAAGAGCATTGTTTGGAACGTAGAATAGTTTTTATTGCCGAGCATGAGCGTAGTATATTTAATGAAACATATGAGTTGAGAACACTGTATCAGCTGATTAATAGTTGGAATTACCTATGCTCTCGAAACTAACTTCACCAAATCTAAGCTACAAGGCGCTTAGAGCTTTACATATTTGTATTGTCTTTACGTTTACCATCTGGTTTCAAGAGATATTACGTTTTCCGCGCGCTGGATGGACCGGATTTGCAGTAATGATGATTTATGCAGGCTTTGATAGTGGCACAACGCTGTTTCGT
This sequence comes from Neisseriaceae bacterium, assembly GCA_003963245.1. GTDB lineage: Bacteria > Pseudomonadota > Gammaproteobacteria > Burkholderiales > UBA11063 > Aquella. The sequence goes on along the minus strand of RXJX01000014.1, from coordinate 18,549 downwards.
GCGTATCATCGTTTTTGGGGGATGTTGTTAGGTTTGTTTAGCGGGTATTTGCTATGGTTTATAGGGCATTTGGATTATCGTACATTAATATTGATTATTCCACTAACTATATTTTTTGCCTATTTTTTAGTCGGACATGCGTATAGTGTACCAACTGTATTCACAGTTAACACCGCGGTTATTGGAACTGGATATTTTTATGCGCATAATTCATTTTCAATTACCTTCTTTTTAGTTGACTATGCGATTTGTACTATATTTGCATTTGTAATTATTTTACTTTTTGAATATTTCTGGTTTCGTCGGCATCATATGATGCAACGGTTTATTCGTGACACTCAAAATGAGGTACTGCAGCATCTCTCTGAATTAGTCAATTTGTTAAATCAAGATAAAATTCAAAAAACTAAGTGGTATCATAGTTGTGTGGCACTAAATCGTAGTTTAACTGAAGTTAATAATTTAGTTCGTAATGCCCAATTTTTGCATAGTTCTGAGCAGGCGGTTGGTGATGAGTTTAACTATTTTGTGGCGCTCAGTAATCGGATTTTTGTTGCATTGAAAGCGCTCTATTCTGCTTACTATACCAAACGCTATCATAAGCATGATTATTTTGATATCTATAATCAAGTTCAGGCTGATTTAGCTCAACTAACTTCTTTGCTAGAGCATCAAATTACCATTAATTCTGGAGTTATTCATGAAGCACATAATTAAACCACTGGCATTGCTACCTTTTATTCTCTTGGGGTGTGCTTATAATAATACTTATCATAAGCCAGATGTTCCAGTTAAAAACCAGTGGTCAGTTCCAGATCGTAATATTGAATCTGGTAATGAAAGTAATTTACCGTATATTGCGTGGTGGCAAGGGTTTAATGATCCACTATTAGATCAGCTGATTGAAAGCGGTTTGGCGAATAATAACTCACTCAACATGTCACGAGGGCATATTGAAGCTGCCGAAGGTGAGCTAAAAAAAATTCAGTTTCAATGGATTCCAGATATTAATGTATTACTAGGTTACTCGAATAATCCTGCAACAGGCTTTCCTGGACTTTTAGCTTTAATTGCGCCTAATTACACGATGAATGTTTTTAGTCAAATAAAGCAACAAAAAAAAGCAAAATATGAATTAGCTGAAGCAAAGGCTGAGGATGATGCAATTAAGCTTACGGTAATCAGTCAAATAACAGCTAGTTATTTCACTTATTTGGCTGAAATTGAGCGAAGAACATTACTTCAACAGTTGGCAGATGATCTTACTCATCAAGCTGATATTGCTAGCAAAGTTTATCGCGGTGGTTTAAGTGCTGATATCAATGTTGAGGAACTACGCTCGCAAGTAAATTTGATTCGTGGTGAACAACAAGTAATTGAGCAAAATATAATAGTTAGCCGCAATGCTTTACAATATTTAATTAATCATAATCCCGGAGATTTGAAAACCAATAAATCGTTTGCAGAATTAAATAATAAGCAATTAGTTCCGGGTACTTTACCATTGACCGTATTGGAAAATCGTCCTGATATGCAAATGGCAGAGAATCGACTGCGTGCTTCAAACGAGGGGATTGGTTTAGCGGCTAGTCAGTTATTACCCACAGTGCAATTAGATTTTATTGGTGGTCCGGTTGCTGGTAATAATAATTATTATTTTCCAACACCGTTAATGTCAAATGCCGTTGATTTTAATGATCAGCTTCTTAAAATTCCAGTATTTAATATGTCGGCTTTTGGTGAAATAGCTAAAGCACGTGGTTTAGATAAGGTATCTTATTATAACTATGTTGACACTTTACAAAAAGCACTTCGTGACACAACTAACGCCCTTTCTGCTAATCAGCGCTTAACTGCAAAACTTATGCAGACTGAGTCAGCGACTGATCATCTAGCAAAAGCCTATAATTTAAATCAGCGCTTGTATCAAAAAGGAATTCAAAGCTATTTATCAACTTTGAATAGCAAGATTGCCTTGGATCGAATTTTGATTAATTTGAATCAAGATAAACTACAGCAGCTGCTAACAATTGTCAATCTTTACCAAGAGGTTGCTGGAGGATATAAGTCAGGAGAGAAAGCAGAGTCGAGTAATAATAGTCAATAGATTAAGGACAAAATTGATTTAGCTCTTATAGGGGAAAATTACCAAGTTAAACCGTGAAGGTAAAAAAATAGCCGATATAAAATTCGGCTATTTTTACAATTAATTAGATTATTAACCTAATAGATGTTTAATTGCTTCACGTTCTTCACATAATTCATTATAGGTTGCGTCAATATATTTACGGCTAAAGTCGCTGATTGCAAAACCTTGAACTACAGTATATTCACCATTTTTACAAGTACATGGGTAACCGAATATCACGCCTTCAGGAATGCCATAGCTGCCATCCGATGGAACACCCATAGTAACGATTTCACCTTCAGCTGTACCAAGTACCCAGCTACGGATATGATCAATCGCAGCATTAGCAGCAGAAGCTGCTGAAGATAATCCACGAGCTTCAATAATTGCAGCTCCACGTTTTTGTACAGTTGGAATAAAGTCAGTTACTAACCAATTTTCATCAACTAATTCACTAGCTTTTTTACCTTTAGCAGTAGCATTGAAAATATCTGGATATTGGGTTGAAGAGTGATTACCCCAAGCAACAACATGGCTTATGTCAGTGGTATGGCAACCAACTTTAGCTGCTAGTTGACTCATCGCACGGTTGTGATCTAAACGCATCATTGCTGTAATATTGCGTGGGTTTAAACCTGCTGCATTTTTAGATAAAATCAATGCATTGGTATTAGCTGGGTTTCCAACTACCAAAACTTTAACATCTTTGCTGGCAACTGCAGCCAAAGCTTTACCTTGTACTGTAAAAATCGCGCCATTAGCTTCTAGTAAATCTTTGCGTTCCATTCCTTTTGAGCGTGGACGAGCACCTACTAGTAATGCAATATCGGCATCTTTAAATGCTACCATTGGATCGCTACTAGCCACAATTCCATGTACTAAAGGAAATGCACAATCATCCAACTCCATAATCACGCCTTTTAGAGCATTCATGGCAGGCTCAATTTCCAATAGCTGCAAGATAACAGGCTGGTCTTTACCGAGCATGTCACCGCTGGCAATACGGAATAATAAGCTATAACTGATTTGACCGGCAGCTCCGGTTACCGCAACACGTACAGGTGCTTTCATAAATGAACTCCATATAATAAAGATTATTTAACAGGAGCATATTTTAGCAAAAAAGCCAACGATAGGTTAGAATAACTGGTTTGTTAAGTAAATAAATTTCTATGTACAGAATTTAATCTAATTATAAGGCTTGTTTATGTTAATGTATCCGCATATTGATCCGGTGGCACTAAGCTTTGGTCCTATTAAACTACACTGGTATGGTGTGATGTATCTTTTAGGTTTTTTGTTTTTTCTTTATGGCGGTAAATGGCGAATTGGTAAATTTGGTCATCCGGTGTTAACGCAAAAGATGATTGATGATTTTCTTTTTTATGGTGCTCTCGGTGTTATTTTAGGTGGACGCTTGGGCTATTGTTTATTTTATCGCCCTGATTATTATTTATCTCATCCATTAGATATCGTTAAAACTTGGGATGGTGGGATGTCGTTTCATGGTGGAATGCTTGGTGTTTTTGTTGCGGTGTATTTGTTCGCCCGCAAGATTAATAGTAACTTTTTTGTGATTTCAGATTTTATTGCACCATTTATACCTGTCTGTCTAATGTTTGGTCGCTTAGGGAATTTTATTAACGGTGAGCTATGGGGACGTTTTTCGAGTCCTGATTTACCGTGGGGTATGGTTTTTCCTGCATCAGGTTCAATGTTGCCGCGCCACCCGTCACAACTCTATGAAGCCTTTGCTGAAGGAGTTGTTCTCTTTTTAATATTGCTGATTTTTACCAGCAAACCGCGTAAACTTGGACAAACCTCTGGTGTATTTATGATTGGTTATGGCTTGGCTAGATTTATTCTGGAGTTTTTCCGTGAACCGGATGCTTTTGCAACTGGAATTGTGGCATCTACTGGTTTGTCGCTTGGACAATTTTATTCATTCCCAATGATAATTGCTGGTATAATAATATTTTGGTGGGGCTCGCGTAGTAAGACTTCAATCACACATTAATTTTCAATGATTATGAAAGTATGAAATTGGTTAATTTAAAAAGGCTTAAGTTCGTAGTTCCAAGCTTTTTCACCTTATGTGCCATGTTGGCTGCGTTCTACTCTGTACTTCAATCTGCATCTGGCAGCTTTCATGCTGCCGCATATGGTGTGATTATAGCAATGATATTTGATGGGTTAGACGGTAGAAGTGCAAGGTTGACAAATACCTGTACGCCATTTGGCGCTTCCTTTGATAGTATTACTGATATGATGGCATATGGTGTGGCTCCGTCAATTATGCTTTATTGTTGGGGTTTGTTTTCCTTAGGTAAATTCGGCTATATTGTTTGTTTTATTTTTTGTGCTTGTGCTGGCTTACGCCTAGCTAGATTTAATGTTATGCTGGCACAAGTGGATAAACGTTATTTTCAAGGTCTATCTTCAACAATTGCGGGTGGATTTTTAGTCTCGTTTATTTTACTCTGTGTGCAAAATCAATGGCATAATTCAGAGATAATCTTATTGGGAAGCGTTATTACTACGATTTCAGCGTTGTTGATGGTTAGTAATATTAAGTTTTATAGTTTTAAAGAAATTAATATTTCAAGTAAGTTTAACTTATTCATGGTTGTCGCTAGTGTTATTCTACTATCTTTCTTGATTCATTTATTCAGGGCTTCTGCAATATTTGCTGTTATTGCGCTTTATATTGTCTATTCCATAAATTTTCATTTTATTTCCTGCTTTTTTAATCGTAGATGAGCAAGCAAACCTCTTTACGATTTGATTTGTTGTGAATACTACTATATCTCTTTGAGCCTCTAGTAATAACGATGTATTCTGTGGTAGAATTAATGTTGTTTAAGTGTTAGCTCTAACTTGATTATTAATGGCAATGTGCTGCTGGTTTCAGCTGCTTAGTATTAAAACCATTTATTAATCAAGGCTTTTATCTGCGTGCCAATATTGTTTTTATAGATATGTTTTAGGTGCTGTTGAAAGTTTTAATAATATTAATAATTGTTTGTATAGTCTAATTTTCTTTTTTAGGATGTATCATGAGAAAGTTTTTTGCCGTTTTGCAACAGGTGGGTCAGTCACTGATGTTACCAGTTGCGCTTTTACCTGCTGCGGGTATTTTACTGGCATTAGGTAATGCCTTCCAGAATCCTGCATTAGTTCAATATTTACCTTTTTTGGATGCTCATTGGTTTCAATCTTTAGCACATTATATGGAGCAGGCTGGTGGAATTGTTTTTGCTAATTTACCGATCTTATTCTGCGTCGGTGTAGCAGTAGGTTTATCTGGCGGCGAAGGTGTGGCAGCACTTGCCGCATTGGTTGGTTTCTTGATCATGAATGTTGTAGTTGGTTTAGCAAGCGGGGTTCCCGATGTTATTGCCCAGTTACAGCATCCAAATCCTAAACTTGCGGTAGTTCTTGGCATTCCAACCCTGCAAATGGGGGTATTTGGTGGAATCATCATGGGGATATTGGCCGCCAAAATTTATAAAAAATACTATGATATTGAACTGCCACCATATTTGGCATTCTTTGCAGGAAAACGCTTTGTACCAATCATGACTGCAGTTGTAGCAATTATTTTAGGTCTAGTATTATGTATTGTTTGGCCTCCGATTGGTAATTTCTTACAATGGTTCTCTGATTCAATGATTAATGCGAATTTAACTTTATCCGCGTTTGTCTTTGGAGTTATTGAACGTTCGCTAATTCCTTTTGGTTTACACCATATTTTTTATAATCCATTCTGGTATCAGTTTGGTGATTACATGTCTAAATCTGGTCAATTAGTTCATGGTGATCAAACAATATTTTTTGCACAGTTAAAAGATGGTGTACCATTTACCGCAGGTACCTTTATGACTGGTAAGTTTCCTTTCATGATGTTTGGTCTGCCTGCAGCTGCTTATGCAATGTATAAAGAAGCTGCCCCAGAGAAGAAAAAAGTTGTTGGGGCATTGATGTTCTCTGCTGCATTAACTTCTTTTTTAACTGGAATTACAGAACCAATTGAATTTTCATTCTTATTCGTAGCGCCAGTATTATTTGCTATTCACGCAATTTTTGCTGGTTTATCATTCATGGTTATGCACATGTTAGGTGTGCATATCGGTATGACATTCTCTGGTGGTTTGATTGATTTCTTATTATTTGGAGTTATGCCAGGACGCACGCCTTGGTGGTGGGTTATTGTTGTTGGTTTAGTCTTCTTTACTCCGTTATATTATTTTGGATTCCGCTTTATTATTCGTAAATTTGACTTGGCAACGCCTGGTCGTGAAAAAGGTGATGCTGAAGAAATGGAAGAGCGGGTAGATGATGTAGACGGTTACCAGCATGCTGCACAGGTATTAGCTGCTTTTGGTGGTATTGAAAATATCTCTACCTTAAATGCGTGTATGTCTCGTTTGAGAATCGAAGTTCGTGATAAGAGTAAAGTTAATAAAGGACAACTAAAAGCATTGGGTGCTGCTGGTGTCTTGGAAGTTGGGAATAGTGTTCAGGCAGTATATGGGACACGTGCAGAAATTATCAAAACCAAGATGGCAGAAATTCGTGACGGTAAGGTTCAGGTTAAAGTTCCCGCAGCTAAAGCTCCCGTAGTTCACCAAGAACCAGCTAAGCCACAGGAACATGCACATACTCCAATTATGCCTGTTGCACCAGTTGAAATTAGTATTCCAGAAGAAGCGGAAAGCAATTTTGTTATGCCTTTGGCTGGTGAATTAATTAAGCTAGATGCTGTGCCAGATCAGGTGTTTTCAACCAAAGTAATGGGTGATGGTTTTGCTGTTAAGCCAACATCTAATGTATTGGTATCACCCGTTGACGGTAAAGTTACCATGCTGTTTAAAACTAAGCATGCCTGTGTGATTACTATGGCAGATGGTTTGGAAGTGTTGATGCATATTGGTATGGATACGGTTAATCTTGGCGGCGAAGGTTTTGAAGCATTAGTTTCTGTAAATGACGAAGTGAAGAAAGGAACACCATTAATTCGCTTTGATCTAGAAGGAATTGCTGCACAAGTTCCATCAATGATTACGCCGATTGTTTTTACCAATCTGGCTGATCTCAACAAGACATTGTCTGTTCATGGATATCATGATGAATACAATGCAGGTGTTGATATCAAAGTTGAGTTTAACTAAGCTTATGTAACACATATGTTAAAAGCTGGCATTATTGCCTGCTTTTAACATTATAAAGATTGATAAAGTATAATCGGGTGTGCGCTTATACTCCAGCATAAGCGGCGAATCCACCATCAACCGGAATAACAACGCCATTGACAAATCCTGAAGCCTTTTCATCTGCGAGCCACAGTAATGTTCCAATCAACTCCTGTGATTCGCCAAAGCGCGACATCGGGGTGTGAGCAATAATTTTTTCTGCACGGGGTGTCCAACCACCATCACTAGTTTTTAATAAATTGTAGTTTTGCTGGGTAAGAAAAAAACCTGGTGCGATGGCATTTACACGGATATTAGTTTTAGCAAAATGGACTGCTAACCATTGAGTAAAATTGTTAACGGCTGCTTTAGCTGCACTATATGCGGGAATCTTAGTTAACGGACAAAGTGCACTCATTGATGAGATATTGATAATTGTTGCATGTGGTTTATCTAACATCTGTTTACCAAAAACTTGTGACGGTAATAATGTACCCATGAAGTTTAGTTTAAAGACAAAATCAATCCCTTCAGGATCCAGGTCAAAAAAACTAGTCGCGTTTTCTTTATGATTGATTTCTTCACTATAATACTCTTCACTGCTAGTGCCTTTGGGATGGTTACCACCAGCTCCGTTAAGTAATAGATCACACCGACCTAATTGCTGTTCAATTAAGGCTGCAGCGCTCTCTAAACTAGCTTTATCAGTCACATTAGCTGCTACGGCAAGTGCGACACCACCGTTTTGTTTTATTTCATCGGCAAGCTTTTCTCCTGTAGCAAGATCGCGTCCTAAAATTGCTATTTTATACCCCTGTCTTGCTAATGCGTGACAAAATTCACGTCCAAGTACACCACTACCGCCAGTTACTACTGCTACTTTATTATTTGATTGCATAAAATTTCCTAAGCTATAAAAAATAATTAATTAACTGTAAATCAAAATTGTTATACGGCACTGTTACTAAGTTTTCTTTGCTGAAGATCCGCAACAATTTGATTACAACGTTCATCGGTTAACTCATACCATAGGGCAATAATCAATGCTGCAATTAAAATTGTAATTGCGGGGTAGAGCAATAATAAACCTTTAATTCCCAATAAGACATGCTGGGTTTGTACCGCATTAGGGATATAACCGATTAATGATAAACCAAGCCCTGCTGAGAACCCTGAGATCGATTGTGCTAGTTTACGTGAAAAGCTAAATGCAGCGTAAGTCACTCCAGCAGCACGTTTACCAGTTTTCCATTCGCCAAAATCAATAATATCAGAAATTAATGCCCAGACAATTCCATTCGGGATACTGATTGCTACGAATGCAATAGTTGCCAAGATGGTAAAGCTGATTGGGCTGGATGGTATCAGAAAATTGATAATATCTGCGGTAATGCTAATTCCAAATCCTAATAGCATCGTTTTTTTCTTACCAAAGATTTTTACGAGTTTAGGTATTGAGGTTATTGAAACGACTGAGCTACCGATAATAATAAAGTTAATTAATGCCATTAATTTTACATCGCCCAAATTGTATTCACAAAAATAAATTAACATCGCAATTTTGATATTGTATGCAGAAATTGTGAAAATTGACATAATAATTAGAATCCACAAAGGACGATTTTTAGTGAGTGCGTGTTTTAAATCGCTGCCTTTAATTGGTTCATTGCTTGCTGCTTGAATATTCTCTCTGGTGTTTTTATAGCAATAAGCATGTGACATTACTCCGACGATTGCCATGGCAGCCGCAGCAACAGGGAAACCCCAGCGCGTATCGCTAAATAGCAGGACAATAGGCATGAAGACTACACCAGTTATTAGCAATGCCAATAACGAGCCACCTTGACGAAATGAAGCTAGTTGAGTCCTGTCGTGGACATCTTGTGTCATAGCAGCGGAAAGTGATCCGTAAGGTATATTAACCATTGAGTAACATAACCCCCAAATCATATAGCTGGCATAAGCATAAATCAGCTTACCCTGGACAGATACATCAGGAGCAATGAAAGTAATTACGGTTAGAAATGCTAAAAAAACTGCCGAGGTCATCATAACCGGGCGGTATTTACCGTTTTTAGAGGCTTTACGCTTATCGACAAATGATCCAGCCAGCACATCCATAAAGGCATCAAAAATTTTACTGAATAAAAATACACCACCAGCTGCTGCAGCGCCAATACCGCAAACATCCGTATAAAATTTAAGTAAGTATGCCTGTCCGAGGTCAAAGGTAAAACCATTACCTAGATCACCAATTCCGTAGGCAATTTTTTCTTTGAGGGTGAGTTTTTTCTTAGTCATTACATTCCAATCAAATCAAAATGGGCAAAGCTAACAATAAGCTGGCTATCGCGGTTTGGAAAAGCTAATTTTATTTCAACACTACCTTTACGGTTGCTGTAGTACCATCCTTCGTGAGCCTCATCAAATTTAGCACGATACAAGAAATGCTGCAATTTATTACCATTGCTGCTTAACCAGTAAGGACCTTTATCTTGGTTAATTAATTCCAGCTCAAGATGTTGTGTTTTAGGTGTAACTTTACCGCTATGTTTAAAATTAATTTGGGTTTGTTCTGCGGATTTTAAAACGGTGATTGTTGTTTCTGAGTAACCACCATCTTTATATTCTTGTGTCAGTCCATCATCCTGATAAAGTTGAAATTCACTACTTTCACCACCGATTAACAGTTTAAGATGCTTGAAATAACCACTCTGTAAACGAGCTTCATCCTTTGTTAATGGAATTATTGCAGAGTCACGAATAAATAATGGGATTGAGCTTAGATCAACGGAAATTTCAATTTCCTGCCCGCCAGCGTACTTTTGCATAGTATAAAAATCATACCAATTGTTGCCGTTTGGCAAGTAAATTTTCCGTTTAGTTGCGGATTGTTCAACTATATTTGCTACCAATAAACCACTACCAAGCATAAAATCGACACTTTGCTCATAGGTCGTACAATCATGCTGAAACTCATAAAAAGTTGGGCGCATGATCGGGTGTCCACTTTGGTGTGCTTGACGCATCAATGAGTAAAAATAGGGCATCAAGCGATAACGTAAATTAATTGCTTCACGAATAAGCGGAGTATATTCCTGATACATCCACGGCTCAGTTACTGTATTATCGGTGTTGCAGGAGTGAATGGAAAAACGTGGCTGGAAAACACCATTTTGTACCCAGCGGACAAATAATTCAGCATCCGGATGTGGTCCCCAAAAGCCACCAATATCGCAGCCATTATTGGCAACACCAGATAATCCCATTCCTAAAATCGTTGCGATATTGAATTTTAAACTTTTCCATGAGGTATAATTATCTCCAGCCCAAGTTTGTGAATAACGTTGAATTCCGGCAAATCCACCGCGATTAACCGAGTATGGACGAATATTAGGGTTATGCTTTAACATCGCTTGATAGCCAGTAAATGCCATTAAGTTAGGTTGAATAGATTTTACTTGTGCAAGTTTAGCTAATTTACCATCGAAATTACAGCAGATATCACGATCGGTTAACGAATCATACTCACAATTATCATTCCATAGCGAAGTTACGCCATTATTAAATAGTGAACTAGTTAAATACTCACTCCACATTTTACGCGCTTGTGAATTAGTAAAATCAACAAAAGAGCCTAAGCCGCCCCACCAATAATCAACATAGGGTTCTGAATTTTCTCCAGATTGTCCAATGAAGATTTTCTGGGCACTCATTGATACATAATTGGGATTGGTTAACAATACACCCGGTTTTATGTTCGGTGTTGCTGGTGCTCCATTTGCGTGCATTTCGCTAAAAAATTTACTTGGGTTGCTAAATTTTGTGTTATTCCACGTAAATAGCTGACGCTTATTGTTTGCATCAACCGTATAACCGGAAGAGAGGTGAAAATTGTCAATCGGAATTAATTCTTCACGACAAGTTTTGACAAAGTTAACTATTTCATTATCACAATTTTCAGGTAACTCCACATAGTACATAGTTGAACCAAGATAGCCAAGTGCGTAGATTGGTAACATTGCCGATTTACCAGTGATATCAGTGTAGTGTTCAACAACGTTAGCGATGCTTGGACCATTTAAAATGAACAGATCTAAATCACCACCATCAGCACAAAAATAGCTATAACGGTGATGATAGTTGCTATGCTCTACACCCATATCAAATACTGACTCGTAAGTATTATGGTAGAAAAAGCCGACTGCATGCTGTGTTTCTCGGTTTAACTTAATATAAAATGGAATGTGTTTATACAATGGGTCACTATGTTCTGGGTCATATCCTAGTGTATCCTTTGCATTTTGTACTAGTCTCCGACGAAGTTTATTAATTGCACCAGTTTTTTCACCAAAACCATAAAAGCAATCTTGTTCAATATCAATCTCAGTATAGTGGCTAACCCGACCAAGTTGATCCTGTGTATATGGACGCGATTTGAGGTCTGAATAAATCGTTTGCCCAGAATTATTTTGAATTTGAATATAGTACGGTGCTTTATTAATAATGATTTGTAGCGTATTTGTTTTTAGTGTTAAAGATATTTCATCTTCTTCGATAAGGGGAGTAAGAGCCGCTATTTTTTTGCGTTCATTTGCCAATAACTCATCAAAACGATCCTCCCACGCGGTGGTGGTTAGAACATAAGACTCTTCAAGAAACTCGTTACTAAATGAAGTACGGATGCGGATAATATCTTCAGTCAATAAATAGATTTTACTGTAACAATTATCAGTGCTTATTAAAATTGAATTGTCTGGATTTTGTTTCCAGTTTATTAGTTGTTTAGGGATTTTCATTTTCTCGCAATACCAATAAAAAGATAAATTAATGTTAAATATAAATAAAGGTAAATTACTGTTTTTTGTACTATTGATGGTTTATGTTTGGTGCATTTTTATTCAATATCCCATATGGTAAAATAAGTAAAAATAATATTCCCAATGGTAATAGTACGCTTATTCCAACAGCATAAATTCCACCACTAGAACCAAAAAGGCTGCCAACCAAACGAGTTGACGCACTATCTGCAATAGCAACAATAATCATTAACATACTCATTATGATTGAATGATCAATAGCTGGAATTTTACTTAATAAAGTTGACGTGATTGTCGGATAAGTCGGTCCAATGAATAGCCCTAATGCAGGTAACAAAAAAGCAACTATTGGGGCGTTGAATATTGATGTTGTGTTATGTCCAAGCCCAACTTTAAATAAGGTCAAAGCAAAAGCAATAAGCACAAATCCTAATAAATAATTTATTAATAAGACATGATAAAATTTAAAATATTTAAATAATAAACCACCAGTTAAGCGCCCAATTGCAATCGACATAACAAAGAAACTACCAATTTGAATACTAATGGCTTCAGGTAGTTGTAATACTTCATGATTGAAGTTATGTAACCACGACCCCATTCCAACTTCAATTAATTCATAACAAATTAATAAGAATACAGCCATTGCTACACGTAGTGTAAATAAATATTTAGGTAACTTCTGCAATACTTGTAAAATGTTTTCTGGGCGTTTTAAATCTACTGGTCTATGATCAATTGAGTGTAATAAAAATAAAGCAGACATGATTGCACATACTGCTGCAATTATCCAAAACGTATTTAACCAACTATTACTACCATCTTTGGCGAAGAAAGAAAATAACCACATCCCAAGCATACTGGCAAACATGTGCAAACCTTCCATAGTATTGATAAAACTGGCATGTTCGGCTTGATTTTTTGTTACCAGACTTACCATGGAGTAACAACCAACATTGATTGTCACATAAGCAATTCCAACCAGCAACATAAATAAGCGAATGGTCCATATTGAATCAACAATAGGTTGCAAAGCAGCAACAAGAGTAACACCTAAAAAAGCGATCCCGATAGGGCGGCGATAACCAAATTTTAGAAATAGTGTAAAAATTAGAAAAGCGGCACAGATTCGAGTTAAATTGAAATATACTTCCAAGGTTCCAGATGATGCATGATCTATATGGTAGTAGTTGACTCCCTGCATAATAAAAATAGGAAAACCACAAGTTAGAAAACTTAGGCAAAAGAAGGATAAGATTATTTTAAATTTTGCAAATTTCATATTCTAGATCCTTTTTATTAAGATATTGAACTTGCTACCTTCGCTAGAATTTGGTAACTCTAACCAATAGGCCGTTTTGCTAAAAGTTGTTTTGCTCTGAATTATTTGATCATTAACATAACACTTAAATTTGCTCCAGTTATCAGGAATAACAAATAGTATTAATGATGGTTTATATGTGAATTTTTGCACATTAAGTAAAATCGAGTCTTCTGAATTAATTTGATCTAATAATGAGCAGTCTAAACCGAGATTAATTCGATATGTGCAGTAGTATGCATGAAACCAATTAATTTGAGGGCAAGATAATCCACTAAAACTCGACCAGCCAGCACCACGTCCGGTTTCTATTACAAAATGCTCTAAACTACGATAACTCAAAGCACATTCTTGCTCCCAGATGTTCAATGCTATTTTGGCAATTTTATCTGCAAACTCATGTTGCGTATGGTCGAACATGGCTTTCCAAAAGAACCATTGATGTGAAAACCAAACTGTTCCATTCCAGTATCCATCATTGCGATAATAACCAGCAGCTTGCGATACTGCACTAAGACCAATTGTCGAAAATATTTCAGTAGGGTTTTGTAGGTGTTTCAACATACGATCTGTCTGCGATTCATTACTTGTGTTGCTAATCAGCGGATATAAGCCATCTAAGCCTTGATTAAAGTTAGAGCCATCTGGTGCAGTTAACTTGTTAACAACATTTCCATCTGAGTCATGCATAACATAACTGTAATAGCCATACTCCTTATCCCAGCTGTATTTGTCTAGATTGGATGATAATGTTTGTATATCATGATTTAGTTCATTAATGACATTATGATAATGATTGGTAATCATCGCAAATTTGAACAATATTTTTGCTGCTCTAATTACATGCGCAGTGGTAATAACTGGTGTTACATCCTTAATTATGTCATTATCATGACAATATTTTTGAGCTGGGTAGTCATCCCAACCACCTGAATTATAAAAATAACTCCACGTTTGTAATAATCCGCTTTTAAACCGATCTGTGTTGCTACTGCCTATGCTTCCTCTTAGGAAACGATAGTACTGTAATAGACTAGCAAATATGTTAGTAACAAATGTTAAATCCGATGATTTATTAAAAATTTCATTGGCAAGATAAAATTGAACTGGTACCGGAGATCCGTGATGTATAAATTTATTTTCTGCAAGCTCTGAGGTTAAATAGACACGTAAATTTTCTTTAGCACGCTCAATATCAAGCTCTAATAAGCCTAAGCCAATAAATCCAGAATCCCAAGTGTATAAGCAATCCCACCAGCGACCGGGTGTACTATGGCGTATATATTTTCCACAGGTATAGACAGGATAAACTACATTGCTTAACATCGTCGCAGAAATGATTTGTTGTCCAAGCGTGGCTGATATGCTTTTTTTTGTCAATTGATCAAAGTCATTTTGCAGGGTGTGTAATGTGGCTTCTTTTAATTTGTTAGTTACGTCAGTATAATTACCGCAGGTCACTAGTCCATAAATGTTATGCTGATGATTTGCCCTAATATTTAATGGGCGCAAGTACCAATTAGTATAATGGTGCTCTCCGGGCTTGTCTATTAATTTTCTTTGTACGTGCTCGTTGGCATTTTTCGCAAAAAAGGTGTCTAAGTTGTCACTAATAAATTCACGTAATTCATAGTCGCTTGCAAAAAAGCGGATACCATAATATTGCGATATTTGTGGGTATTTTAATATGTATGCATCGTTAAAGTTAATTACCTCTGGGGTCGTTTCCAGATTGAGTAATTCAAATGTAGTTAGATCAATGTAATCTTCATTACCAATTAATAAGCCATCAAGATAAAAAGTGTTGTCTTCATTAGCGATCAATGTAATTTGCTGATATATCTGGTCAATTTTAGTTAGCAATATCAAAGTCGGCTCATTATTTTTAGGTAATTGTAATACTTGTTGCTTATTCTCATCTAGTTTTAAGGTAATACAAGTGTCGTGAGTGGAGTGATAGCGTAATTTAATCACATTACCGATAGTCTTGGACAAATCATAACTAATATTATCGCCAATTGAATGTGCAAACTCTATACGGCTACCATTTACATAGCCATCTTCAAGTGTTTCGTATTTAAATTTTCCATCAGGGTTTAGGTTGTCGGTTGGCGATACTTTATTGCTAATATATCTTGTATATTGGTTAGAGTTAATCCATGAGACGTCTTTCACAAGATTAACTATTGCTGGTTGCAGATAATTGTCTGGTTCATATTCTTTTTTACCTGCGAAATGAATGGATGCTAAAAAATGTAGCGCTAGTGTCTGCGAAACATTTGTATTATTAACGAAGTTAGCTTTGAAAGCCTGTGTGTTTTCATCTTGGAGTAAATAATCAATGTCACAATAAACTAGGTCTTTCCATTCAATCATATGACGAAATGAGTAATGTGAAAGACGCGCATTAGCACGCCATGGAAAATGATTGGTTTCAAACATTACATTAGGCAATTCTGTTTTACGCCGGTATATTCCGGGAAAAATACTTAAATCAAATCTAATACCATGTACTTTATCGGAAATATGTGAAGTACCAATATATTTTTTGGTATATGGTCCCCATTGAGGCAGTAAATTTAAATCGTGCTCTATTTGATCAGTCATCTTAGCTCTCGAAATTATAGTTAGGGTTGTAAATAGCTGCCTGTTAAATAATAAAAACTATAATAAACTTTACATTAACCAGCATTTACCTACAACCCAATACATTAAATGCCAAAAGTACGAATAGCTAATTCCATACCTTTTAGCTCTGCAATTCCTTTCATGCGTCCAATACATGAATAGCCAGGATTGCTTTTTTTGCGCTGATCATCCAGCATTTGATGTCCATGATCAGGACGAATAATAATCTCGTTGCCAGTTTGTTGTTCTACATCCAGTACGGCTTTAACCAGTTTAGCGAGATTAGTGCTTCCGGCGATATGTTCATCTTCATAAAAACTTCCATCAGCTTCGCGTTTTACGCTGCGTAAATGGACAAAAGGAATACGTTCTCCCCAATTACGAATAAATTTTTCTAAGTCATTGTCTGCGCTAGCACCAAGTGAACCTGCACAAATATTTAAACCGCAATTTTTACTGCTAAATTGTTGCATTAGTAGGGTGATGTCATGTTCATTGCTAAGTATTCTTGGTAAGCCAAACATTGGGCGTGGAGGATCATCAGGGTGAATGGCAACTCTAACACCACAATCATCGGCAACTGGCAGAATTTCTTTTAGAAAGGCAAACAAGTTACTGCGTAATTTATCAGCATCTATTTCACGATATTGATTAAGTGCATCTTTGAATTGATCGAGGGTAAAGCTTTCTTCTGCACCAGGTAACCCAGCAATAATGTTTTTGATTAATCGTTGTTTAGTTTCTTCAGTCATTGAAGCATAAGTTTCTTGTGCTTTAGTTTGCTCTTCAAGAGTATAATCATTTACAGCATTATCTCTTTTAAGGATAAACAAGTCAAATGCAGCAAACTCGAAATAGTCAAAGCGAAGTGCTAACACGCCATTTGGTAAACGATAAGCCAAATCAGTCCGCGTCCAGTCTATTATGGGCATGAAATTATAAATTACAATTTTAATTCCACATTCGGCTAAATTACGAATGCTTTGTTTGTAGTTTTCAATATATTGCAGATAATTACCAGTACGTTTTTTAATGTCTTCATGAACCGGAACACTTTCTACAATACTCCAACGTAGATTAGTTGACTCGCTATTGATGGCGTCCCATTCTACCTCATGCTGTCGCTTTTTTATCTCTTCAATACTCCAAATTTGACCATTCGGAACGTGATGTAATGCTGATACTATATCAGTTGCTCCTGTTTGTCGGACATCTTGGATTGAAACTGGGTCTTGTGGGCCAAACCAGCGCCAGCTATATTTCATATTAATACCTCTTTCTTTGTTGTGTGTTAACGTTAACATTGGATAGCAATATTCTAGCATAGTTGCAGTAATTTCGCGGTGGATAAGATGCTGCACTGCGGTAATAAATCACTCTTCATCAAACTTACCAACACCAGATATTTTTGTTCCATTGTTACCTAGTTCGAGTTAAATCAAATTTGCATCGTATCTTGTAGTTAATTACGCTTGTAACTCTCGTGAATGAGAAGTTACAATAATTTGTGAATTTTTACTCGCATTTGCAATAAGCTTCGCTAGATGCGGAATTAAGTCTGGATGTAAACTCATTTCAGGTTCATTTAAAATCAAAGCTTCTGGAGGGTGCGGGGTTGGGAGTACAGTTACTAGACAAATATGTTTAAGTGTGCCATCAGATAATTCACTAGCTTCGAGTCCGCGGAATAAATAGGGTCGTTTGAATTTAAATTTCAAATTTAGCTTTTTGATGTGGGGCAATAACATTTGTGTACCATTGAAAGCATCGGCAACTAGTTCTTTAAATAGATATTCATGACCAATTTCATAAATAGTCCTGATTGCAGCTACCAAATTTGCACCATCATCATTGAGAGTTGAGCATATGGTCTAGATATTTTTGGTGTAACAAGTAAATATTCTCTATTAATCTTGTTTAAATGGTTGCTGTTAAATAAATACAACATATTTTCTAGGTGGTAAAATTATATTTTAATTGATATCCTATAGATATAGTTAGGGAATTTAATAATGGAGTAATTTTGATGTGTGCTTTTTAAATAAAAAATATCAAAATTATTTTGACATTTTACGTTTATGCGTGTGATAATAACGACCTGCACACCAAAACAGCAAGCTTTAAAAAGCAAGTTAATTAAATAGTATGCAAAACAGATCTTTAACAAAAAAAACAATCAATAAATGTGAGGCATCTAGCTATCAGTGTATTGAAGAAATACGAAAAAAGTTTGACCTTAGAGATAGGGTTAGACACAGATAGTTAGAAGTCGAACGGGAAACCGAATATTGAGAAATTAATAGATATAGTATAGAGATATACTATTATCGACGTCTAGCGAAGTGGCGCAAGCCACTAGAATCCCTTATGGGGATTCAGACTCAAAAAGTCAGAGATTAAAACGAAAGAGTTTGATCCTGGCTCAGATTGAACGCTGGCGGCGTGCTTTACACATGCAAG